>JBMZDF010000073.1:0-17137 GCA_049614105.1 Promineifilaceae bacterium (SeqCode) | reverse complement strand
TTTTGCACTTCGGTTTCAAGACTGATCGCCCGCTCAAAGTGTAAAAAACCCTGGGCACGGTCCGAGGTGGCGCTTTCCACGCGCGCCATCAGTTTGCTGATGATGATCTTGAGCTTCTCGTTTTCACGCTCATCCTGCAAGTCACTGTCGGAACCAATGGGCAGTGCCACTTGGAACTCCAGCACGTGCCGCTCTTGACGCAGCAAACCGCGTCCAGGAATCTCATCCAGCGCGGTGACGCCACGCCCAACGATGTTGGTGTATTCGCTGGCAACGGCTAAATTGAGCGCGTACCGTTCTGTGAGCACGCTGTAGAGTTTACCTGAGACTGTGTTTGGCAATTCGGCCGAAATCGCGAAGTGAATGCCATACGCCCGCGACTCGCGCACCAAGGAAACCAGTGAAGGCATCAGATCGTCAAAGTTCTCGCGGAACTCCGCAAAGTTGTCGATGATAACCAGAACAGCCGGCACAGATTCTGTCTCAACCGCCGCATTGTATGCATACAAATCGCTGTAATCCGATTGTCCAAGCAAGCGACGGCGCTGGTCAAGCATATCATCCAGCTTGCGCAACAAACGCAGCGTGCGCTCCGACTCATCAGGCGTGATAACCGCACCGATATGTTTTAGCTGGCGGAACACACCAAATTGGCGCGATCCAAAATCAAGCACATAAACCTGTAAATCATCAGGCGAATGCGTTGTCACCAGCGTTGTCAATATGGTGCGCAAAAAGGTTGTTTTACCCCAGCCAGACGCGCCAAACACAACCGCATGCCCACGGCGAAAATCAACATAAAGTGGACGCTGTTCCGAACGTTGCGGGTTATCGATCAGACCAATCACCGCCCGCATTGCGTGTTCACCCCAGTTCAACACAGGCCATTCTGTTTGTTCGCCTGACATCCACGCCCCCACCGCACGATTGAGCGACACAATTGGTTGCTCTGCATCCGCCTCTGTTTCGACAATATTAAATTCGTCTTCCAAATAGGAGGCATCAAGCGCCGTCTGGAGCGACATGCGTTCGGGTAAAAAGTCAGGCCAAGGGCGGCGTTGCGGCAGTGCAATCTCCTCTGAGAGATTGGACAGCATGCGTACCGCTTCTTCAAACACCTTGGGAGGTTCTACATTTTGCAGTTCGGCCGTTGCCCGTTTCGGCCGATTCAGCCACACAACATCTGGCTTTGAGGTTGCTTTACGCCCCGTGTAATCCGCACCAGACCAAGCGATCTGAATCATTTCGAGGTTGTCATATCCAACTTGCAAATAACCACGCCCAGGAATACCGTTTGGCAAATGAGCCGCATCAGGTCGCCGCAGCACTTCCATGCTGTCGTCCCGCGTTTCAACACGCAGCGCAATCCGAAACTTGATGTTGGCCCGCATTTGATCGGTAACGCCCGTTGGCTTTTGCGCCGCCAAAATCAGCGTCACGCCCAATGCGCGACCAAGCCGCGTAATGCTCTCCAACTGCGCCCGATAGTCAGGGTTGGCCTGAATCATTTCGGCAAACTCATCAATAAAAATAAAAAGATGGGGATAGGGCGCGGTGTACAAATGCCTGTCTTTCACCGTGACTGGCTGACCATACTGACCATTTTCATCGGGCATGTGCAGTCCACGTTTCCGATATTCGATCAGGTGCTTCATGTTGGTGTAGGTGTTGATCCCCGCCCGACGGTCTAACTCTGCTTTGATGGATGCAAACATGCGGTCAACGGCGGACGCTTTGAGGTTTGTCACCACATCGACAACGTGGGGCAAACTTTCCAGCGGCTTAAACGCCCCGCCCCCCTTGAAATCGACCAGCACGAAGTTGACAATGCTAGGATCGTACTGAATCGCAAGGCTCAGAATCATGGTCATGAGCAGTTCAGACTTACCAGACCCCGTACTGCCAGCAATCAGCCCGTGAACACCGTCCGCATCGGCCGAAAGCTTCATCACGCGCTTTTCGCCGCCTGCCACAATGCCCAACATCATACGCAACCAATCTGCCTCGCTGGCACGGCGTGAGCGTTTCCACAGCTTGGTTGAAAGGCTGCGTAATTTGTCGATCGAATCGACGTTGGGGTACAGATCGAGCAAATGCAGCGGGAAGGGTAAATCTTGCCCATATCGTTTGCGGACGCTGAGCGACCCAATTGCGGTGGCAAATTTCTGTAGCACCTCTTGATGCTGCTGATAATCGGCCGATCCCTGATAACGGGTCGCATTCACCCCAACTTCTGTGTAGCGGAACGTCACTTTATGTTGATTAGACACATCCAGCGTCTGATCCGCCTTCTCACTATAAATTTCGACCTGTGCCAAACAGCCGCTTGGCACTTTGCTTGGCACAGAAACCAAGAACATAATCGCGGCCCCTAGCGCCTCCCCTTCTTCCATTAGGGTCGAAATCGCAGGGTCAGACTCCAGTTCGCGCAATCGTGATCCCACCACGGGGGACGAAAGCAAATCGACAACCAACAGCAAAAATGGATGGCGCACGGTTGCGGGGTCGCTGTCGTTTTCGGCCAGCAAGTTGCGCCGTTTGTCGAGCACCTGTCTCAGTTCTTTTAGGAATCGGTGAACCTGACTGGCTTCTTTTTCGAGCTTCATATCGGCCGAATCTTCAAAACAGATCGGCAAATCGTTATTCGGCTCGCTATGCGGCAGTTCGGCCGCCCATTGCCACTGATTCTGAGCCTCGCCCGTACCCAAAATCATTAGTCGCGTATCGTTTGGCGAATGTAGCGTGGCGAAATTCGAGATCGCCGACCATGCAAAACGATAGACCCATTGCACATTGCGCCCCGTCACCCCAATCGCATGACGTGTGTCGTTTGCTCTTTTTGGCTCATGCGGGTCGGCCGCTGGCGAACGCAGCGAAACGGTAATTGGCACATCCGAAACAATGCGCGACTCGTCCAACAAGCGGCTCGCTTCCAGATAAAGTGGGTCATCCAGCGACGCACCATCAGACAACTTGTACACAACCGATGAATCCCGCGCACCAATCCCCAAACGCAATGTACCGAAATCAGCGTCATTTGGACGTCTTTCCCATAAACGAGGCTGCACAGTGTAGCTATTTTTGTTGTTGGCAGAGGCCCGCGCATGACGGTGTGTTGTCTGCGCAATCTTTAGCACTTGCGTTGGGTTCGGGTGATTGTGGTAGTAAAACTGGCGCTGTAGATCGTGCTGCTGCGCAATCGTGCGGCGGATCTCACGCAGACGTTCTTGGTAGAGCTGCTGCTGCGCTTCATGTTCTCGCTTGCTGCGCCGATTCACCATAAACGAAACGGCCGTTGATGCTACCGCAATGATTAACATTGGGATGACCAGCAAGGGACTCCGCCCCGTTCCGCTGCCGCTGCTAAACATCAAAAAAATGATATACCCAACGACGGCAATTGCCGGCAGGATAAGCTGCAAAAGCGGCTGCTCACGATACGTTTGTGTTGGCGGTGCGGGAATCGCAAACTCGCCTTCTGGGAGTTCTGGCTGAATGCGCGGGGGTCGATCGATGTAAATTTTTTCTGCCACACTTACCTCGTCGAGATCAACAGGTTAATTGTTAACTGTTGCATTTGATTTTAAATGACACTGAAAAACTAAAAATGCAGCAAGTCCTACTTTTCTGGCAATCATTCATCTATTTTCTTTGGTTGCCTACCGAACATGCTTCACAAAATGCATTTGATACTATAAACTCTAATCGAATGCAGGGCTTATGGCAACAACTGCCTTGATGTGATTTTAGCTGTTTTTTGCTGGATTTGGATGTAGAAGCTCGTTATCCTAAAACCTTATCGGTTTTTTAGTTAGTTTCAGGCAGGACACAATTAATCATTGATGAAAACTTGTGAGATTTTATGCACAGACCAGAGTAGACAACAAACCTCTGGGGGTTATTGATAGAAACCTTTTGTGATCTGTTTAAAACAAACTGCATTTACCCGATTGTGAAAAAGGCGTTTAGTTCTCGAAGCCCAATAAGACAAAATTGATTTAATGTACTATCCAGCGTGAAGTCTTGGGAAAGGTTCACAAAGATCTTGATTGCGTATCAGGTTGTGCAATTGTAAACAGCAGGTATGCTTGCAACTAACAAAGCATTGGTTGCAAGTGTAAAGCAGCAATTAGTACTTTAGCTCACATACGCAGCGGTCAAAGCAATCTACATCTTAGGTTGCGTTGCGTTTGACCACCATCCTAACAAATTGGAGGCCGTTTTTGTTGGAACAAGTTTGCGTCCACTGCGGGCGAATCGGTAGCGGTTCACATTATTGGTGTCAACAGCCAGGCTGTCCAGCAGGCAGTATGTCTGCTCTGTTTAGCTTTGGCGATATGGTTGGCGATATGCAGATCGTCAAGCGTTTGTCTGTCATGCAGAACGCGGCGCTGTATCAGGCAAAGCGTGACGAAGACGATGTTTTGGTCAAGGTTGCACACGATGGTTTCCATGAGCGGCTCAAACGCGAGGTCAATGTACTCAAGGCGTTAAGTCCAGCCGATGCGGGCGCTTTTTTGCGGCCGAAGCCAGCCCATCACAATATCCCTGATTCAAACTATGGCAAGGTTATCAATCATGAGCGTGTGAAATATTACGCGGTGTTTGAGTACCTAGAAGGGGAATCGCTTGAAGATTACCTGTTAAAAACGCCTTTGCCTTGGTATCAACATACGGGCTGGATTATGTCAGACATCGCCAAAGCGATTGACGTGATCCATCGCAGCGGCATACTGCACCTAACTTTAAGCCCTGCCTCTGTCCTGGTTCGCCTTGACGCGCAAGGAAATCCACGGGTGACTTTGCTCGATTTGGGGATGGCGTCTGGCCCACGCGACGCAGCCAGCGCGTGGACTTCTAACCAAGTTTCGCCAACGTATATTGCGCCCGAAATGGTAGGCCGCACACCCAAGCCGTCTCATGCAAGTGACGTTCACAGCGTGGGGTTAATTTTGTACGAAATGCTGACGGGGCGGGCTGCTTATCATGGTTTCGGCCGAACCAACAGCGAAATCTGGCAGGCGATTGAGAAAGGGAAGTTTGCCCCCATCAACCGGGACGACCTCGCCTCTTGGCCGCAAATTACCGAACAGGCGATTAGCACAAGACCAGAACAACGGCCGAAAGCAGTTCTCACGCTCCATGAAGAACTAGCCAAAAGCTTACCATCGATGCCAAGCGAGAAAGCAGACACACCGTTTGACTCTAGCCGCAACATGCGCCTAATGATCGGTGCAATCGGTGTTGCGCTTCTTTTAGCAACCGTCATTGCGATATTCTTCACATAGGGGGCGGGTTATGGTGTACAACGTTTCGCGCAACAAACTGCTAAGCATTCTACTGGCAATTTTTCTCACGGTCACACTATTTTCAACAGGGTCGGCACAAACAAACGACAAATTAGTTGTGAGTTTTATCCAAACGGAGCCACGCGGGCAAGCCACGCTGCTGCGCGTTCTGTTCTCCATGTCGGGCGGTTTAGCTCGGCGTCAAGTTCAGCTAAGCGAAATTGTGCTCGACAGCGAGGCAACAGAGGCAGATGTCAAACTTTCTGACAGCCCCTTTTATATCGCCCTCACGCTCGACTTTAGTGGCAGCATGCGTAATTCTGTCACCGATATGCGTGACGCCGCCGTTCGTGCGGTCAACAATGCACCAGCTAACGCCCAAATCACCATTATTCGCTTTAATGCAACGGTCAACGCAACCCCGTTCTTGACCCGCGAACAAGCAATTGAAGATTTGCGCACTATTCAGCGTGGCGATGCAGACGGTGGGACCAAGCTCTACGATGCGACCTACACCGCGATTGAAGATGTTCAGCGCATCGCAGGCGGCGTCGAAGCGCAACGTGCGGTGATCGTTTTCACCGATGGCAATGATGTTGAGAACATTGACGATACAGTTCAATTTAGCGAGCGTTCATTCCGTGACGTGATTGATTTGGCACAAACGCCAGGGATCGAAGTTCCAATCTACACGATCGGTCTTGGAAACAACGTTGATCCCAACTTGCCAACGATGTCGAGCGAGACAGGTGGCGAACACGTGACGGAAAGCGATGGCACCTCGTTGGGACGGGCGTTTGAGCAAATCATGGCAAGCCTTGGGCGACCTTGGTTAGCAGAGGCGTTAATTTGCACGACGGCAGGCGTAAAAGATGCGTTCCTGCGTGTGACCACGACACAGGGGGAGGTGTTGGAAGCGCCGATTCGGTTTACGGTTGAAACAGATTGTTTGGCCGAGTCGTTTGTCCCTGATGTTGCGATCACCACCTTGACGCCGTTTCAGGCTGAAAATCGGTATGAGGTTTCGATTGATGCCTCAGGTTCAGATTTGGTCGATCGCTGGCGTGTGGGGATTTTTTCGGCCGAAACTGAACTCACCCAATCTGAATTTGACGTCGCCGAACGCACCTTCAGCCTAGACGCCAGCTCGCTCGAAGAAGGCGCACCCTACACCGTTCGCGTCAGCGGGATCGATGCAGACAACACTCCCGTGCTGGGCGCAGGCGACAACGCCCTCCTCGCTCAACGCGATTTTACCCACTGGACAAGTGGCCCCACAGTCGAACCGCTCAGCATGCGTTTACGTGACATGCTGATTTCGGACGATGAAGCGTTTCTCAGCGGACGTTTTATCAAACAAAACGATCAGTTTGTCGATCGCTATGGCTGGCAGCTAAAAGATGTCAACGCCGTCGCCCCCGTTCCGCTAGATAGCACGTTGTTTATCTTTAGCGAGACAGATGACACGTTCCAATATCCGCTTGAGGAAATCGAACTAAAAGAAACACAATATGAGCTGTGGGTCAGTGCGTTTGATGCGGACAGCAACGAACTGCTCAGCACACGCAGCGAGCCGTTCCAGTACACACCACCTGCGCAGACAGTGCCTCTGTGGCAAAAACTTTTAATCGCCCTGCTGCTTTTGCTACTGTTGTTACTACTGCTTTATTTGCTCTATCTGCTTTATAAGCGTCGCAAAAAAGAAGCGCCCGCACCAACACCATTTCGCGAAACGATGATGGGCATTGAGCCTATCCCCGTTGCGGCTTACGACCCTAACCCAATCACCTCTATACGGGTCAATCAATCACCTGGCTGGCCTGAACCGTACCAAATTTTGTACATTAATCAGTGGCCGTACACGATTGGGCGTGAAAATTGCGATCTAAGCTTAGAAGGAGATTGGCGTGTGTCGCGAACCCACTGCCATATCGACTATGATCAAGGGAACTTCTATATCGAGGATTTTGGCAGCAGCAACGGCACAGTTGTGAATGGCGAGCGTGTCCCGCTATTTGCACAATCAATCATCGAGTTGGGCCGCGATACAATCTTAGAATTTGAGCCATAGGTCTTATGCAAAGGGGCCGATAAACGCTGGGTGCATAACAAATTCTGAACCATAAAAGGAGACAACATGCAGGATAAAATGGCGTGTAATTATGAAATGCTTGAGGCGGTTGCATCAAAGTTTGCACAACAAAGCGAAGCAATCGAGATGATGACCCAAAAAATTCGTACCCATGTGCAAGCGTGTGAGGGTGAATGGATTGGGCGTGGGCATAGCGCATTCTTCTCAAAAATGAACGACGAGGTACTGCCCTCCTGCGCAAAGTTACAGCAAGTGCTGTTAGACACGAGTTCTGTAACCAAGCAAATGTCGCAAGCGATGGCTGACGCAGAGCAAGAGGCAAGCGCCGCTTTCCAAGTCAGCGCCTAAACGGAGCCAGCCCATGAGCAATGAAATCAAAATGAACTACGCGGTCATGGAAGACCTGCTGTATGCTATTGGGGACGCCATTGATTCGCTTGAAATGACTCAATCTGAGGTTCTGAAAGCGGCCGATATGCTACAAGAAGGGGCGTTGATCAGTCGCGGCGGGGCTACCCTAGAACATGCCTGCCGCACAACGCTCAACAGCAAGGTCCAACAGTTGATCGACACCTACATTGAGTTGTGTCAGGATGTTTCGGGCGCAATGGAAGATATGATCGGAGCGGACATGGGAGTCTAAACATGACACAGACCTACATGAAGACCAATCGAGCAAATGTCGAGATGGTCATTAAACAGCTTTCAGAGCAGGCACGGCTTATTGAAGAACAGATCCAAGCGCAGGCGCAAGGCACAGTCAACACGATTCAAAGCGGGATGTGGCGCGGCAATGGGGCCGACCGCTTTGTTGAGGAGATCCAAACCACGTACATTCCCGACGCAACGCGCGTGGTGGAAAGCTGCCAGCTTGCAATCAACAGCATTATACGGGCCATTGAGTTGCTTGATGAAGCTGACACGCGCACGATGACAATGGCCTCTGGTTTAGAGGACCTGATTCGGCAAATCTAACATATGCAATGGACTTTTTAGGTAGGGATTAAGTCGTCATTGACGAAAACCTCAGAGGTTTTTATGCACAAACCAGAGTAGATGACAACAAACCTCTGAGGTTTATTGATCGAAACTTTTTGTGATCTACTTAAAGCGCCATTTCTACCCAAGCTAAAATTAGATCAAGACATCTGAAAACGAAAAGAGCTAGGCGTTGCCTAGCTCTTTTATCTTGTTCGATATTATCGGAAATAGAATCGCTTATAAATAAACAACCCCACAACTTCCTCCAAGAAGTGGTTCACAACAACATCGAAGGTTCGTTGATTACGGTTTAACGTTACGCGCTTGTGGGCCTTTTCCATCATCAATCTCATCGAAGTGGACAACGTCCCCTTCAAAAAGATTACGATACCCGTCACCTTTGATAGCAGAGTAATGCACAAACACATCTGAGCCACCTTCATCTGGACGGATGAAGCCGAACCCTTTTAAACGATTAAACCATTTGACGACACCTTGTTTTCTGATCATCTAATTTGCTCCTTTCTGAATACGGTCTATTGAGTTGCAGGTGTCATCTCAGGCTTTCCATAAGCCGAAAGGTCAGGGGCGGGGATGACACCCAAGGATGAATGATGTGTGCTTAGCTTTTGCTGCTACCAACTAAGCAGAGAGAGCGGTTTACAACCGCTAAGATGTATGTACGTTGTAGAATATAAGATCTATTGAATACGTGTGATCATACAGCACGCAGACATTAAACCGTCGCAGGGCTTCTACATCTTCATTATCAATCTGATCCAACTATTGAGTTAACTGCACAAAAATGGGGTACGACTACGACAAGAATCTGTTGTATTTGAGAAGAATGTAACAATGTTGCTTTTCATTACAAACAAACTTAGATTGTTTTATCTTCTCAATAATTTAGTCTAATCTCACATTCCTAAAACTCACATACACAACGCAAGTCATTTTACCCAGTTTGTGCCCTAAACCAAACTTTGTTTAATGCTTATTTAAGTAACCGTAAGTTTTTTCGTAAGGTTCTCTCTGGTAGGCTTGTCAAGGGGTAATTACAAAATTGGTCTTAATTTGCAAAATTACCTTATGACAAAGGTGAAACACTCTCGGCAATTCTATTTTCATCCTGCCCTTGGGACTGCTTAACTGGCAATTATGTCCAGCGATTGCCTCAATTACATTTCGCACAACGCACAGTTTGATGAACGAACCTAAACAATCGGCCGATAAACACTCAATTTTATCGTCAATTTGAGCAAGTTGTCACAAAATTGCGTTGACTGGTGTTTAGATGGTTGAAGCAATAACGAGATAGAAGCCGCAAGCATATGTTTGGTGCTTTGATCTCAATTCAGGACTTCTAGCATGACTATTGTGGTAAATCGGCCGATTCTCATCACAAACAACCCGCCCTCTTTCGACGACCTCTTTGTTGAACATTATGATCGTGTCTACGGCATTTTGTATCGACTGGTCGGCACAAGGGTTGAGGCAGAAGATTTAGCGCAGGAGGTATTCTTGAAACTATACCAAGATCCCCCACGTCGTTTGTCATCAAACGTCGGCGCATGGCTCTATCGTGTGGCAACCAATCAAGCGTACAACGCGATTCGTAATCGCAAGCGGCGCTGGCAGCACGACACGGCGCTGCTGATTGATGAACATGATTCGGCCGATCCTGCACAACAAAGCGAGCGCAACGCCGAAGCAGCGCTTGTACGTGAAGCACTGGGCCAACTGCCCGTTGAACAAAGTCAACTGCTGATTTTGCGCCACATGGGTCTAAGCTATGCTGAGCTGGCACGTGCTTGCGAACTGACGCCCAGTTCGATTGGGACATTACTCAGTCGTGCCGCCAAGAAATTCCGAACCGCCTACATTCTCGCTAGCAAGGAGCGCCATCATGCATGAAGATCCGATTTTTGACGCGCTGGACAAACTTGATGGGGTGAAGCCAAATTCGGCCGAAATCCCATCGGCCCGCGCCCAGCTCGCCCGCTTCAAAGCACAACAACCATCTACCCAACTGCGGTCTACCTACAGCCCGCAACGGAGAACACACCTTATGAACAATACCCGTAAATACGCGATGGTCGGCCTATTTGTCGCCATCTTTGTCGGCGCGTTTGCCTTTATCCCTCAGGCCCGCGCTCTTGCCAGCGACTTCCTCGGCATTTTCCGTGTCAGCAAGTTTGCCCCCATTTCTGTTTCGCCCCAACAGCTTGAGATGTTGTCAACCCTCGGTGAGGATGGCATCTACCCTGGTGAATTCGAGTTCACTGAAGGGGAAGGCGAAATGCAGGAGTTTGACAATCTAGGCGACGCACTCGTCAGCCTCGGCGACGACAGCAACATGTTCGGTCTGCGTACCAACTATGCGCTCGGCGACCCGAACGGCGTTTACGTGATGCCCGGCGGCAGTGGCAAGCTCACGGTCAACCTCGAAAATGCACGCGCCTTGCTTGAGGCGGCTGGGATCGACCCCCAATTGCTGCCTGACAGCATGGATGGGCAGGACATCGCGGCCGAAGCGTTCCCTTCTGTTGCTCAGGATTGGGACAATGTGATGCTGATGCAGATGGCAAGCCCCGTTGTCAATTACCCTGTCGGCGTCAATCCACAACCAATTGGTGAAGCACTGCTGCAATTGCTCGGTATGGAAGAAGCGGAAGCACAGCGCGTTGCCGCCAGCATCGACTGGACGAACACGCTTTTGCTGCCAGTTCCAACTGAGTTTGCAACCTTTGCTGAAGTACAGGTTGACGGCACAGTGGGCCTCGCGCTCGAACCAATCGACGGTTCAGGTGAAGCAGCGATTGTCTGGCAATCAGGCGGTATGCTCTATTTCCTAACTGGCTACGATATGGGTGTTGAGGATCTGCTCGACATTGCGGCCGAGATGAGCTGGTGGTTTAACGTCTCAGAATCGTAATTCTTTACAGTGATGTGTAGGAGTGAGGCGTGAAGCATAGTTGCTTTACACGCTTCACTCATTACGCTCTACTTTCTTCTCCATGTCAGACTTTGCAATTGAGACAGAGCAGTTACGCAAGGATTTCGGCCGAAAAACAGCGGTCGCAGGCCTCACCCTAAGCGTCAAGCGGGGTGAGGTATTTGGCTTTCTAGGGCCAAACGGCGCGGGCAAAACAACATCAATTAAGATGCTGCTCGACCTGATTACCCCCACATCAGGCTCCGCAACCCTGCTAGGCGACCCAATCGGCACACGCAGCACACGCGCCAAGGTGGGCTATTTGCCCGAGCATTTCCGCTTCTATCCGTGGCTCAAAGGGGAAGAATTTCTTGACCTGCATGGGAAGCTGTACCAAATGTCAGCGGCCGATCGCAAACGAAAGATCCCGCAATTGCTGGAGCGCGTTGGGCTTGCCAATGACAAGGACAAAAAGCTGGAAGCCTATTCTAAAGGCATGACGCAGCGCATCGGGCTGGCACAGGCGCTCATGAATGAGCCAGAGCTTGTGATTCTCGATGAACCGACCTCTGGGCTAGATCCAATGGGACGGCGGCTTGTACGCAATATTATTGGCGAACTAAGAGCACAAGGAACGTCAGTTTTTGTCAACTCCCATCTGCTCAGCGAGATCGAAAAAACGTGCGACCGCGTTGCGTTTATTCGCAACGGTAAAGTGCTTGAAGTACACACGCTCGCCGATTTCGCCAATACGCTACAGGTGAAACTGCGCCTCAACGCCGTAACAACCCCCTTGATTACCCATCTAAACGAAATTGGCACAAACGTCCAAGCGATTGACGATCAGCAAATTAGCTGCGATCTGTCCACAGGCGAGTTGATCCCAACACTTGCCAAATGGCTCATCAATAATGGCTATGACCTCTACGAACTAACGCCCTTACGCCAGTCGTTAGAAGACCGTTTCATCGAAGTTGTTGAAAACAAAATTGAATAAAGTGTGGAAATGTGTGCCAGAGGCGTTAAAATTTGTTAGTCGCTGGCGCAGTATGGCGTAAGTCTTAAGACTCAGAGGCAAAAAACTTACCCCGTCTTTCTTCGTCATTCTCCGTTCAATATTCACCATTTCTAAAATTTCTTATGCCCCTTTTTACCATTGCCGAACTAACTATCCGTGAAGCCCAACGTCGCCGCATTTTGTGGGTCGCCCTTGTGATGGGACTGTTATTTCTCGCGCTATTCGGCACGGGGCTACATTTCATCATCCGTGAATTTGAATTTGAAGGTGGATTCAACATGGAGGATGAGTTCATGCGGCTGCCGATGGTATTCTTGACCTTTGCAGGGCTGTATGTCACCAACTTCCTTGTGGTGATTATGTCCGTTTTGCTTGCCGTCGCGACAATCTCAAGCGAAATCGAATCAAAATTAATTGACACCTTGATCACAAAACCAGTACGGCGCTGGGAAATTGTCATTGGCAAGTGGCTCGGTTTTGCCGTCATGAGTGTCACATATGTGATTATGTTGGCGGGCGGCGTCTTGTTAATCATGTATATTCGCACTGGTTTAGTATTGCAAAATGTCCCGATGGGCATCGCTATCTTGGCACTCAATGCGCTGATTATGCTCACGGTCACTATCGCGGGCGGCACGCGCCTTTCCACACTGGCAAACGGCGTGTTGGCGTTTATGCTTTATGGATTGGCATTTATCGGTGGTTGGGTCGAAACAATTGGCTCAGGCTTCCGCAACGAGACAGCAATCAATCTCGGCATTCTTTCAAGCTTACTTGTGCCGATTGAGGCATTGTGGCGCAAAGCATCTGTTATCTTTGAGCCAAGCATGTTGGGCGATTTTACACAGGGTGGGCCTTTTACCGTCGCGTCAGAGCCAAGCGATGCAATGCTTGTATATGCGCTGCTGTATATTGTGGGTTTGCTGCTGTTTGCGACTTGGAGTTTCGGCCGAAGAGATCTGTAATCAGCTACAATTGGCTTATGACTGATCGCACTGACTCACTGGGGTTGTTTTCGGCCGATTGCACAGAATGTGAACACCTCATCCAATTTAACCGCCAGCCTACCCCGCTCCAACTTCTACAATGCCCCCATTGCGAAGACATACTCATCGTCATTTCAAATATGCCTATCAAACTAAGCGGCGCATTGGAATACGCGATTGAGTTTTACGAATAAAAAAATAAGTGTGTTTCATTTGAGTAAAGAGCGGTGGCTGAGCTAGTCGAAGCCTGAGCGACACGCCACTGCGACTTCGGCAAGCTCAGTCTACGTTATCATCGCCAACCCATTTGAAACACACCCATAAAAAATTGTCGATTTCGGCCGAACCCTGTAACATGAAGAGATAACAATTACGCTATCCAAAAAATAATAATTCAGCGTTTTCTACTATAACCAGTGCGCCAGCGGTGAGAATCAGACAAATTATTTCCTGAGATTACCTCAATCGCCAAAGGGGACCCCAAAATGCAGGCAAAAACAATTGATGAGGTCATTACACACCTTGACGAAATTATTGCGTGGTCGCGTACCCACCATAGCCGACTTGGCTATTTCGCGGCACTCTACCGAAGGGTAACGGTTCAAGTCAAACAAAATATCGCAGCGGGTAACTTTGAAAATAACGCACGCATGGAACAGCTTGACGTTATTTTTGCCAATCGCTACCTCGCCGCCTTTTACGCCTATCGAGATGGCAAGCCCGTGACAACATCTTGGCAGATTGCATTTGACGCTGCGCCCGAATGGCGGCCGATTGTGCTGCAACATCTACTCGTTGGAATGAATGCTCACATCAATCTCGATCTAGGCATCGCCGCCGCTCAGATTGCACCAGGCGATTTATACGAGGATCTGCATCACGATTTCAACCAGATCAACACTATTTTGGCTGGGTTGGTCGATGATGTGAAAACAGAATTGAGCGAGATTTGGCGCACGTTGGCTCTGCTCAGCGCGGTCGCAGGCGGAGCCGAGGATGCTATCATCAACTTTAGCATGAGCATCGCACGTGATGAAGCATGGCGGTTTGGCAAACGATTAGCGCCCTTAGATGCAGCCGCCCGCGCAGCAGCGATTGAGGAACACGACAAAGAGATCGCCAAATTAGGTGAACTGAGCGTACATCCACCGCTCTGGAGCAGCTTTATCTTGCTCATTATTCGCTTGGGTGAGCGTGGGAACGTTCGCCAAATCATCGACATTTTAGCCTGATTTTTAAGCAGGACACAACCTACTAAAAACTTATGACAATACTTATTGCTGGCGCAAGTGGCGCTACAGGACGCCTGTTGGTAGAACAACTTCTCAATCGTGGACAACAGGTGAGGGCAATCGTTCGATCGCCAGAAAGATTACCCGATCACCTCCGAAACGATGCAAACTTATCGATCATCACAGCCAGTATCCTCAACCTCAGCGATGCTGAAATGGCGCAGCATGTTCAAGGCTGTCATGCAGTTGCCTCTTGTTTAGGGCATAACTTAAGCTTTAAGGGGCTGTTTGGACAACCTCGCAAACTAGTGACAGATGCCACCCGCCGCTTGTGCGATGCGATCAAGGCGAACCAGTCCGCCTCACATACAAAATTCGTTCTCATGAATACGGCGGGGAACCGTAATCGTGATTTATTGGAGCCGATCTCTTCGGCCGAAAAAGGCGTCGTCGGACTCCTTCGCCTGCTGCTGCCGCCACACTCAGACAACGAAGCTGCGGCCGACTACTTGCGAACCCAAATCGGGTCGCAAGATCCAGCGGTCCAGTGGGTTGCCGTTCGACCAGATGGATTAATCAATCAAGCTGATGTTACGGATTACACCGTTCATCCGTCGCCGATACGCAGCGCAATTTTTAACCCCGGTGTGACTAGTCGAATCAACGTGGGTGCATTCATGGCTGAGTTAATCACAAACGCGGATCTATGGGCACAATGGCAGGGGCAGATGCCTGTCATCTATAACAACCCAACGTCCAACAACGAAGACTCAAAACGTTAACCCTGATTATAAACTTCTGACAAGAGACATAATATTACTGAGACTAGATCATTGCATTCACCCTTCCTAACATGTTATCCTTATACTTACAGTTAGTTTGATACACATTTTTGTTAGCATTGTTTACAGTATGCTAAAATAAGTCGAAAAGCTTTGTGGATATGATGATTTGTTATTCGAGCGCTTTTCTATTTAATAATCTCTTGGCCGCAAGCGGGCCATAGTTACAGTTCCAAGTAGTTGGCTTCCCTTTGGGTAGATAATTAAGTCAGACTTATCGCTTGCACACTATAACTCTTTGCTAGTTCAACAAGGCAAGCTAGTCATCATTAGCCTGTATTACACAGTCATAATGAGCCAAGTTGGTTACTGATTCACAAAAGAGTTGTTTAAGCAGTAGCCCTTTCGGGTCAATTTCATGATGAAATATAGGAAATTTGGGCTGTTGACCCACATGGTTTGAATCCCTACACTTATTACAATTACGAGAGTGAATATAGCGTGAACGGCCTAGCCTAAAATAGGCAGGTTTTGTCTTTGTTCACTTATTTGTCTCAAATATCGTACTAGATAGTCAGCTAATGGAACTAGTTGTTTATTCATAAGCTGTGTTGGAATGGGGTTTTGTCTGCAAGTTGGTATGTCTGTGATCCAGTTTCAAAAATCACGAAAACTTGTTACACCTAATTTGTTTGTTCTCTATTTATCTCAGTACGATTATCTGAAGCATTATTCTCAGATAGGGATTTGAATTGTTGTTTGCCCAATAAATTCCATATGATTGAGAGTTTTGCTATGTTGAGATTGGTTTATTTAACGCTATTTGTCTGCCTATTTTTTGTATTCTGGCTTGCGCTTAGCTCTTTTCCAGCCGGGGAATTGGCGAGTGAGTCTGCTCAACAGATGGTCTATAACTTTATCCTCGTTCCAACCGCAACACCTGCATCGTCAACAACAGAGGGGGATACGGTTGAATATGCTGAGCAGTTTACAGTTCAGCTTAATATGCCAACTGTTGAAGGGCAATCAGAAGCGGTTGCAGAGATTACTTCGGCCGAAATTCGACCATCTCCACAAACCGTGCAGCTCAATAAACAAGAGCCCAACAAACCCGCGCAGTCAGAAGAACAGGTTCGGCTCAGCGAACGCCGTGCGATTGTGTATGGCTTCAAGCAAAGCCGCACGGCACTCTCCAGCCTAACCTATATTCTCAATGTTGCCGATGCAGACGGCATTCTCGTTTGCGATGAGGTGATTAATTTCTATGAACAAACGACCGCTTTTAAGCATTTTAACGTTTCCCCGCCGTTAGAAGCTGCAAACGATTACTTTGTTCGCTCAATGAACATCGCCACAATCGGCGTCAATCCACTTTATCAATTCTGTCAACAGACATTGATTGATGAGCCAGAAGAAAATGAGATTGCCATTCGCAAAATCAAACCTGCGTCGATTTGGACATCGGCCGTTTCGCAAAGCAACCGCGCTTTGGAAATAAACCACTCGGCCATTGAATGGTTGCATGGGTCCACTCGTTTGCTGACAAACATCTACGATAAATTTGACATCAATCTCAACCTGTATAAAACAGCGTTGACAACCTCCACCACCGATTCTTGCGCCGCCATTCGGCATTCCTATGCCCAACTTGCGCAACAAAGCACGCATCTAGACCTCGGCGATGGGTCCGAATATTTTTCCTCCTACGATAAATACGATCGGGCTATTTCGGCCATTTCTGAGTCGGGTCGAACTATTTACGAGTATTGTGTGCCGGCTGTCAGCAACGGTATTGAGCAATTAGCAGAGACTGATCTACATTT
>JBMZDF010000072.1:0-17183 GCA_049614105.1 Promineifilaceae bacterium (SeqCode) | reverse complement strand
TAACTTACAACCCCTATTTCTGTACATACACGCGCTGCACGCCTGACACTTTTTCCAAATCACGCGCCAGTTCAGGGCAGAACATTGTCTGTTTATTTGGGAAGCTCATCACCAAATTCTCGCTGCTTAGATGCACCTCGAACGTGTCTTGACCCTGATAATTGCCCGTTAAGCGCACCGTATGTCGAAACGCTTCACGCCACCGCCCGTTTGCATCCACCTCAACTATCATTCGTTGCGGCTTGCTGTTTGCTCGCCCGTTTCCGTTCTGGTGATGGCCATTGACGGGTGCGGTCGGGTGCGGCAGCGGTTTGGGGGCGGGCTGTGTTCGGCCGCTACGAGGAGCCACAGGGGGTTTAGGCGACGGAGACGGCTTCTCAACTGATTTTGTTGGGGGCCTCCAATCGTGATTCCATTCTGGCTCTGGCGGCAGCGCATCCTCCTCAAAATAGGGAGCATCCGCTATCGTCAGCGGTGGCATACTGTCTGCAAGGGGGTAAGGGGTGGCAGGTGGGGGTGTTCGCTTTGAGTTGGAAGGTGGCGCTGGCGTCTTAGTTTTGGCTGGGGGTGTCACAGCAGGCGCTGTGTTTCTTGTCGATTTTGGCTGCGTTTTCACAACTTTGGCAGCAGGGGCAGTCACTTCATCCTCTTCAATATCATCCCAAGATTTAGGTGCCCATTCGGCCGTTTCAACCCCACCCGCAGCCTGCACCTTCGCCTGCACAGAGGCTGGCGCGTGGCTCGACTCAAAGCGATGTTGTCCCGCTGGCACAGCTTCTTCATCCGCTGCACTAGATGCGATCGTCAAATTTGTCAGTACCGAATCAACAATAATCGAAATTGACTCATCCTTGACGTTGACCTTGCCCTTGATCAGCGCAATCTGATCCACCTGCGCCTTTTCCCGCATCGCGGCCCAAGTGCGTGGGAAAAAGACTAAATCAACCTTGCCTTCTAAATCTTCCAGCACGCCAAACGCCATCGGATCGCCCTTTTTTGTTGTGTAGGGTCGAATGCTGGCGATCATGCCGCCCAGCGAGATAACTTTGCCATTTTGATTGGTGTCAACTTCGGCCGAAGTGTGACTAATATAACGCTTCATCGTGCCAAGCTGGCTCTCCAGCGGATGCTCTGACAGATAAACGCCGATCAGTTCCTTCTCCCAATCAAGCAGTTGACGCGACTCATAGCTTTTCACTTTGGCTACATCGTGCAGCAAATCAGGCGCGGCGCTCTTGGTCGGGGTCGTAAACATACCAAACAGACTCATTTGTGATGAATTCTTTTCGTCGATGTGCTGACCACTGTAGTTGATCAGACGACGCATGCCGTCCATAAATTGCGGTCGTGTTCCCCACTCGTCAAACACGCCCACCTTAATCATCGATTCCAGCGCCCGACTGCCAACCCGTCGCAAATCAACTCGTTCGCACAAATCTTGCACATTGTTGAAACGTCCATTTGCCTCGCGCTCATTGATGACCAGCTTCAGCGCCGCCTCCCCTGCGTTCTTGATCGCACCAAAGCCAAAGCGAATCACCGCCTTGTCATCTTTGCGATCCTCAATGGCAAAAGGAATCTGCGCGTGGTTAATGTCTGGTGGTGATACTTTGATCCCCAGTCGTTTTGCCTCTGCCAAATAGCGCGTCACCTTTTCCGTCTTTTCACGCTCCACGCTCAGCAGAGCGGTCATATACTCGACAGGGTAGTGCGCCTTCAAAAACGCAGTTTGGCAGGTGATGACCGCATAATCGGCCGCATGCGCCTTATTAAAGCCATAGCGGGCAAAAAACTTAATATCTTCCCAAATCGCCGTGACTTCATCCTGCGTGATCCCGCGTTCCATTGCGCCCGCCGCAAACTTGTCGGCATGGATCTTCATCTCCTTCTCTTTCTTCTTCGACACCGCCCGTCGCAGCATGTCCGCCTCGCCAGGGTCATACCCTGCCAATTCAGACGCCATACGGATGATTTGCTCCTGATAAACGCAGTTGTGGACAACAATGTTGTTGGCAACAAAGCTGTGCAGCCCTTCAACGGTCAGATCGTAAACGTGTTCAACGCTCACAGGCTCAATCGAAACAACTGCTTGCCAAATAGGGTTTAATCGTGGTTCAGTCTGCGGCAAAGACAGTGGGGTTATCAGTGAATCAACACCCCGCGCAGAAACCTGTTCACGATCAATGCCATATGCCTCCATCAACCCGCGCCGCGAGCGCGTTGTTGTGGCGTCAACTTCGGTGATAAAGTCTGAGCGTCTTAACGTTGTTGCGCTTCTTCCAGTGCAGACAGCGTTTTGTTTCTCTGTCGCGAGATGTGGTTGCAGTAACGCCGCCAGTCGGCTTGTGTCATAAACTGAGATTTGATAGCCAATTCGATCCGCTCGCTTTTCATTAGCGTACTCATGCGTGTAAATCGATGATTGGAGGCCAAGGTGCAAGAGGAGTGTTTGGACATCTTTTGCCAGTTGCGGTGAGTTTGTTTTGTAGAAGCATCGTTTTCGGCCGAAATGACCATCACAATCCCACAACGATGCGAGGAAAAAGGCAACGTCCTCATTATTCAGTTGAAAAACAAACTGTGGTATATATTTTTCATGGCTACACAGTCCATCAGGGCGTTGGCCTAACGCATGTTTCAAACCAAGTTCACGCAACCATATGCCAGCATCCTTTGACACAAAATCGGCCGCGCTCATACTCGCCAAACTGCCATCGCCAATCAAGTAGGCAAGTCTGCGCAGTTGCCGTCGGTCAATTGAGTTAGTCTGCTCAGCCTCAATGAGATGTGGTGGCGTTCCAACATAGCTCCCAACACCCAGATCGCACAGGCGTTGCCAACCATCTTCCGTCAGGAAACGATGTTCGGCCGTTGTCTTAATCTCAGCCCCATTACGGAGCGTGACGCGGAAAACCTCTTTATGACCGCTATCGATCCAGTGCGTGACGCGCCCAACGGCAGGCCGCCACTGTGCATCAACCCCCTGAATCGCAAATTCAGTGTAACGATCAACCTCATCCAAACGACAATATTCACCTGTCACAACGTTGCGAACCTGTGCATCCCCACTGACGCAAATTCCGTAGGTATCACCCAAAATTGACTCTTGCGATTTGTGGTGATAGGTGACCTCTTCCTCGCCGTGCATCCGTCGGATATACGTTGGGATATTGTCCATCGGACCTGGCCGATAGAGCGAAATCGCCGCGATAATGTGGTCAAAGCGGGACGGCTTCATATCCATCATCAACCGCCGCATCCCCGCGCCCTCGACTTGGAACACACCTGCCACATCGCCCCGCGACAGCATCGCAAAAGCGTCCTCCATCCTTTTGGACGGATCGGGGCCAACATCGCCAGCGTCGTATGGAATCGTGCCCATTTCGTACTTGACGCCGTGCCGTTCCTCAACTAACTGCACCGCATAGCGCATGATGGTCAGCGTGCTGAGGCCCAGAAAATCGACCTTGAGCAAGCCCATCGATTCAACGATTTCCATCGGCCACTGCGTCACGCGATCCACGCCGCCTAGCCCTGCTTCACCAGAGGTAGGCTTGTTGAGCGGGCAGTACTCGACAAGCGGGCGATCAGACACAATCACGCCTGCCGCATGGCTTGATGCGTGGCGGCTGACGCCTTCTAGCTGTTGGGCGGTGTCGATGAGGGCTTTTGCGGCCGAATCACGTTTGTAAAGTTCAGAAAACTCCTTGCTGTAGAATTCGTGATCTTCGTTGAACAAATCCTTGATCTTGACTTTCTTGCCTGGAATCGCGGGAATCATCCGCGCAATTTGGTCAACGCGCTCCAGCGCCATATCGGTTGCACGACCCACATCACGCAGCGCAGCCCGCGCCTTCATCGTTCCGAAAGTAATAATTTGCGCGACCTTGTCCGCGCCGTAACGCTGCATCGTGTACCCGACCATTTCGTGCCGTCGGTCGTCTGGGTAATCAAGGTCAAAGTCGGGCATTGAAACACGCCCAGGGTTCAGGAACCGCTCAAAAATCAGCGCGTTCTTAATCGGGTCAATCCCCGTAATCCCCAAACTGTATGCCACAACGGAACCAGCACCCGACCCGCGCACGTTCCACCAAATGTCATTTTTCTTCCATTCTGAATAGGTTGTGTCGGGGTAGAAGGTTGCGCCGTATTTATCCCACCAAATCTCTGAACGACGTGCAAATTCGCACAAATCCCACACGATCAGAAAGTAGGTGTCAAAGCCCATGTTGCGAATAACATTTAGCTCATGGTTGAGGCGGTTATGCAGCGCCTCGTCATTCTCCGCCCGATCAGCCCCATAGCGCCACGCCAGCCCATCGAAACAGAGCTTGCGCAAGAAAGAATGTGCGTCATGTCCTTCGGGAACGTCAAAAATCGGCAGATGGTAGCCCTTTGGCTCTAGATCGACCTCGCACATTTCAGCGATCTCGACGCTGTTTTTGAGCGCGTTGCTCACAACCTCATGGTCGTACCCTTTGAAGAGAGTTGACATCTCTTCGGCCGATTTCAAATAATATTCATGATCGCTAAACGTCAATTTTGGCGCAGACGTTGTACTTCCCGTCTGGATACACAGCAACACCTCATGCGGCTCTGCCTCATGCGCGTGCGTGTAATGCACATCATTGGTCGCCAAAAAACGATCCTGCATTCCGTAACGTGGGGCCATCTCGATCAACTTTTTGTTGATCTCGGTCAGCTCGGGAATATGATGCTCTTGCAGTTCAATGAACAGATTATCGCGCCCATACACATCCAGATAAAAGCTCATCAACTCATGCGCTTTATCCATCTGCCCCGCACCAATCGCTTTTGGAATCTCGGCCGCCATACAGCCCGTTGTCGAAATAATACCTTCGCTGTGCGCTGCCATAAACTCATGGTCAACACGCGGCTTGTAATAGTAGCCTCTTAGCTGGCTCTCGCTGGCGACTTTCAACAAATTGAGCCAGCCCGTTTGGTTTTTGGCCAAAAACAGTGCGTGGAAACGCTGACGATCGTGCGCGGCCACCATGTCGGTCATTTTGCGCTTCGCCACATACGTTTCTAGCCCGATGATCGGCTTGACACCTGCTTTTTTACACGCGCGATAAAAGTCGATCGTGCCATACATCGTACCGTGATCGGTTAACGCAATCGCAGGTTGGCCTAGCTCAACTGCGCGTTTGGCAAGATCGGGAATGCGGCTTAAACCGTCAAGCAGAGAGTATTCACTATGGACATGTAGGTGGACGAAGTCGTTACAATTTTGACACATAAGTAGGTAGCTGTTTAGCCAGACAGTGCTGGTGGGATGAACCTATTGGAGGGAGTATGGAAGCGAATGGTGCGTCATTAATTATGAATACCGGTCTGTAAACACCTCGCTATTCAACGTATTCACCATTAATTATTCTAGGTCACTTAGCTAAATTTTCCAATTGCAATATGTCGATAAGTGATGCATCATTAAGCGTATGACTGAACTTGAAAAGCTCGTTCTCATGCTTTACGAAATGGGCGCGGTGAAGTTCGGCCGATTTCAGCTCACCCCTTCCAAAATCAGCCCGATCAACATCGATCTCCGTCTCCTTATCTCACACCCCAGCGCCCTGAAAACAACAGCGGTCGCCTTTTCACGCATTCTGCAAACGCTCGAATTTGACCTCCTCGGCGCAATTCCATACAGTGGGTTGCCCATCGGGACAGCGATCGCCCTAGAGATGAATCGCCCGCTTATTTTCCCGCGCAAAGAAGGCAGGTCGTCCCCAACATCGCGCCATGTTGAGGGGATCTGGCAGGTCGGCCAAAAAGTGGTGGTTATTGACGACACCATCACCACGGGCGAAAGTGCCCTTGGCGGCGTCGCGATGCTCAAAGCGGCAGGCTTGCAGGTCAAAGATATTGTGGCGCTGCTCGACCGTGAACAGGGTGCGGATGACAATGTAGAAGGCAGCGGTTACACCCTGCACAGCGTTCTTCGGCTCGACGATTTGCTGATCACGCTAGAAAACCACGGGCGCATCGATGGCAAAACCCGCCGCGAAGTGCTGGCCCTTGCCTAATCCATCACCCTTGAAACATTAACCTCTACGCACAATCAACAGCGACAAATAAGGCCGACGCTGCCCGCGCAACGTTGTCACATCTGTCACCAGCACTTCTTCAGGCATTCCAACCCGCTCGCCATAAACGGTTGAGCCAAGTAAACCGAGTTCGTCAATTGCATCAAGCAGTTGCGGCAGTACCGTTCCCGCCTTCATCAGAATCACTGTATCAAACGAACGCAGCAAATCGCGCAGTCGGTTGGAATCCGTTTCATAACTCGCGGGCAGAATCGCAACCCGATCGTTTGTCGTGCTCAAAATAAACTGCGTCGCCGCTGCCGTCGCGGCGAAACTTGTCACGCCAGGGATAATCTGAATGCCAATGTGGGTGTGTCGTTGTGCCATTCGCTCCCAAATATAGGTAAATGTCCCATACAGCAGCGGATCGCCCAGCAGCAGGTAGACGGCACGCGTCGCACCCATTTCGCCCATTGTCTGGGCAATTATATCGGCCGCTTGCTCCCATGCGGGAACCAGCAGGTCGGGGTTGCGCGTCATCGGCAGCGGCAGTTTCACAATGTGCTGCTCGTCCCGCAGATACGTCTCAACAATCCGCAGTGCGAGGCTTTTGTCACCGTCCTTGCTACGCGGCACGAAAACAATTTCGGCCGATTTCAACGCATTCAACCCTTTCACCGTAATCAACTCTGGATCGCCAGGGCCTACACCAATCGCTGTCAAATTCATCTAGAAAAGTCCTTATTCTTCATTTACCTTCACGTTCTCTTCCCGTCTCCGTAGGGTTTGCGTCTGCACTCGTCATAAAGCAGTGCCTTGCGCGTCCATTTGGAAACACCCACGTTCAGTAAACTTCAGGGCGTCAGGAAAAAACCTTGTAATGGAGAGTAACATGAAGTATTTTGTAATCGTTTTCGCAGCTCTTTGTCTAGGTATCGTCACCTTTTTCTTTGTCAATTCTTCTAATGCAAACACATTTTTAACCGCCCGTCCAGCGGTTTCAGATGCAACAAATTTCGATGTAGCGGTTGAGGAACCGCTTGTCGTGATAGAAGACACTGCTGCCCAATCAAATGCAAAGCAAATCGCACATTATACCTTTGATGAAGCAGATGGTGCAGTTTTAAATGACCATGTTGCTTATAACAATGGTCACGTCAGCGGCAACTTTTGGCGCACAACGGGCGTCAGCAACAACGCACTTGTACTTGAGGATGCACAGGCTGAAATTGCAAACCAGCCACAGCTAAACCACAACCTAAACCCATACTCAATTAGCACATGGGTTTACTTGCAGCCCGACTCATCCGTGTGGATTGACAAACGCGATTTCCAAAACGAGCCAAAAACAATCGAAGGGCGTTTTGGCGGCACGTTTGACCATTACGTGCCGCTTGCAGGCTACAGTCTGTGGGTAAGTGAACATGAAACAGATGGTACGTTTATTAACTTTTTTATCAACCAAACGAGCGTTCAGTTTAATCTGAATACGCGCTTTTCAGCGGGGCAATCTTTAGCCGATGGGCAGTGGCATCAAGTCGTCGTCACAGTCAGCCCAGGTCAATCGGGTGGGCTTGTTCTTTATGTGGACGGTGTGCCAGTCGCATGGGCTGATGCAACCGAGTTGACAGCCCCTTATAACAGCACCTCGTCCATGTATCTCTATGGTCGTGGTCAGGCGGGAATTGATGAGATTGTCTTGTTAGATGAGGCTTTATCGGCCGAAGACATCACCACACGATTCAACGCAAAACAATAACCAACCCCAACGTTTTATTTCTCTATTTTTAACCTTCAGGACGTGCTTGCACAAGCGCGTCCTTTTTCTTTTCCTCTCAAATCAGCGCCACAGGTTTCGTCTCAACATCCCATCAACGCCTATTATCGAACGGTTGACGTTGTTATAAAACGGTGCAAAACTAAGCATAACTTAGCAAAGTTATGTATTTGTGAGATTTTGCACATGACAACAAAGATCCAACAGCCAGCATCTAGCTCTACATCCTATTTCTCGTTTCCCAGAACACTCCGTCTAAGCAGTTTCCAAATTGGATCGGCGATGGGTGAGATTCTAACGGCGAGCATTTGGAATCGGGTGATGATTTCTGATTTGGGGATGCCTGCAACACCTGTTGGCTTGTTGTTGGCGCTGCAATACATTTTGATCCCGATCAGCATTTGGGCGGGGCATCGGTCCGATACGGTTAAACTGTGGGGCAGACGACGCTCATCATATATTTGGCTGGGTCGCGGGATTATGCTGTTTGCGTTTCCGTTGTTGGGGGTTAGCATCGGCCGAATCGAAGCCAATCAGCTCGTCTCAGGTTGGGCAATCGCGACAATCGCCTTTCTCTTGTTTGGCGCTGGCAAATTATTGTCTGGAAGCGTCTTTCTTGCGCTTGTACGCGAATCAGCGCCTCCTGAAAAGCGCGGCCTCGCGATCAGCATCACCGAGACTGTTCTGATCACAATGTTCCCGATTGTTGCGATCGGTTTCGGCCGATGGATGGAAACCTACGACCCAGCAACCTTTTGGCAAATGATTATCGGCACAACCGCTAGCGCCGCCTTCTTCTGGTGGTTCGCCGTTGTTCGTGTGGAAAATCAGGTCGAGCAAGTCGCCCAGCCCGTTCAATCAGCAAAAACAAACCTGCGCCAAACCATGAACGCAGTTTGGGGAGACGCCAGCACCCGTCAGTTTTTCATCTTCCTAGCCCTTGCAACCTTTGCAGCATGGATGCAAGACAACATCATGGAACCGTTCGGTGGGGACGTGTTTAACCTGCCTGCGGGCGAAACAACACGCTTTACGGGCTACTGGGCTGGAACAACCGTGGTTGTGCTGCTGATTCTTTTCAGAGTACGGCGCAACCAACCGCCTGAAAGCCAAGGCCCAATCGCTTCCCTCGGTTTGCTGATTATGTCGATAGGGATGATTTTGTTGGGGATCGTTAGCTTTGCCAGCTTGGAACGGCTGTTAACGCTGGCGTTGGTTGTTTTTGGGGGTGGGTTTGGCCTCTACACCTTTGGCGGTCTAAGTCTGATGGCGGTGATGTCTCCCAGCAAAACCGCAGGAACTTATCTGGGCCTTTGGACGATATGCATCCTTGTGTCAAAAGGACTTGGCACATTTTTTGGAGGCGCATTGCTTGATATATTTTCTGCACTCACAGGATCGCCCCCACTCACCTATGGTCTTATTTTCGTCATCGCTGCGGCGGGTTTGGGTTTTGCAGCCCAGCTAGTTCGTCAAATCAACTTCCCGCAATTCGCCAGCTTACACAATCAATAGTGGTGGCCAATCAGCCTCAGGGCTTATACAGAACCCCCACCTAACCTCCTCCGAGGGGGGAGGGATCAGATCCCCTCCCTTCGGGAGGGGCTAGGAGAGGGTGATTTTTTAACTGAGTGACCGACCAACTGACAGGGTCTAGAGATGAGAGCGGATTTCTGACACCAGTGTAAAAATGTCAAACGGCTTCTGGATAATGCCAGCAAGCGCTTCGACTGGAAAATGACGTGACACTTCTGCGTGTCCATAGCCAGATGAAATCAACACGTTCACATTTGGGTTAATCTTTCTCAGCGCCTCAAATACTTCTTTACCGCTCATGCCCGGCATCGTCAGATCGAGAATAACAAGACCAATATCGTCCTGACGGCGTTGGTACAGTGCAACGCCTGAGCTGCCGTCGTTTGCGGTAAGGGTATCGATGCCTTCCAGTTCCAGCAGGTCTGCAACCACCTCCGTCACAGTATCCTCATCATCGATAATCATTACTTGCGAGGCTGTTTTTACAGTTGGAATGTCAATTACAAGATTCATGTCGTTTGCCTTTACGGGTTCGATTCTACAAATAGTCGGTAATAGTAATTTGAAAACAGACCCTTTGCGGAGTTCTGTTTTTACTTGGACAGCGCCGTTATGCGCACGCATGATACCAAGTGTAGTTGAAAGACCAAGCCCAATCCCTTCTGGCTTGGTTGTGTAGTAGGGTTCAAACATATGCTGTTCAATCTGGCTGTCAATGCCTGGCCCATTATCGGTGATTGAAATTGCGACATAATCATTATCTGTTTCTAAGTCGCCAATCTGTTGCCATTCGGCCGAATCATCGGCCAGCCCAGATTCAACACTTGTTGAAACAATAACTTTTCGTGCGCCTGCTTCAATCGCGTTGGTAATCAAATTTTCGATCACCATCATTAGCTGCGACTCATCTGCCTCGATCATCGGCAAGAATCGACCTAATGAGGTTTGTAAAGCAACACCAGTAGGGACAGAACGCTCTAACGCCTTGCGATGACCTTGAATCATCAGGTTTGCGTTCAGTTTACGGGGTGTCATTGGCGCTTCGCCTATGTAGGCGAGAAGCTGCTGCGTAATCTGTTTCGTACCGCTCGATGCGGGCATCATACGCTCAAGAGAAGGTTGTGCGGGGGAGACTTTATTGCGCTTTGTGTTAGCCAAAGACCCCTGCCCCATTCTACCAAACAGTGCGCCGTTAAAATTGTTTGGGCTGCTTGCAAGCGTACCCAATCGATTTTGAATCTCTGTGTGTGGAACTAACTGCGGAGAACGCATCCGTTCCGTAATGTCGCTTGTAATGCCTGCAAAGGCACTGACTTGACCGTTTTCATCTTCTTGGGGCCAGATGTGCGAACGAACCCAGCGCGATTCGCCGCTGGTTGTAATAATGCGATAGTCAATTGACTTTTCGCTTGACCCTGCAAAACGGGTTGCAAATGTTTCAGCATCATCAGGGTGAACCATTTCGCCCCAAGCGTTAGGGTTGGTGTAGAGGTCAATCGATTCTTTGCCCGTTAGCCGCATGTAGGCGGGGCTAACATAGAGAGGGATGCCAGATTCGGCCGAAATCAGCCACAACATATCGTCAACACGCTCTGCCAAATCCCGAATCCAGCCCGTTTGTATCATAGCGTTTGACTCAGCCGCAGCCACACCGCGCATCATCGCCCAGACATACATCGCGGCAATGCTCAACGCAAAAACGGCGCATGCCAACACAGGCAATCGGCCGAGGTTGACAACTGCACCCCAGACGGTTAACCATAGCGACGCAGCCAGAATATGCCCAGCCCGCTCGGTCTGTTGCAACCATAACAATCTTAAACTTATGAGACTTAGGAAGAGACCAGCCACGATCAAACCGATGGCGGCAGGAAACGCATAAAGATACAACGACATAATAAAACCAGTCCACTAGAGACACAAAATTGTCTCATACATAGTGATGATGGTAGGAATAGCCTGTTTTACTGTGAGGTCGCATGCTGAGGGGGAGAATGTGGCGATATTTGATTGGATAAAGTGGTGTTGGCTCCCGAATTAGCTCAACTTCCACAAATCGATCATTTGTAAAAATATAGAAGCGTTCACATCCCTAAAGCAGTCACGAAACGGATCAAACCAAAGCAATGTGTTTTTACAAACGATCTTTGTCCGATTGTTACGCGGTTGTGCAAGGTATAGTTACTCTCTCTTACAGCTACCTTCCGTAAAATCCAGTATCCTACATTGGATCAGACAGTTGGCAGTATAAGACACAAACCTCTTATATTGAGTGTCTAATATTACAACAAGCGTGATATTGACTAAAATTAGTGTGAATAACCAGCACATAAATCGTCCCGAATATTAGTTCTATTCGTGACTCAACCGGAAGAAAACACCGTCTAATCTGCCAAATTTACCGTCAAACAGCCCCGTTTCTCAGTAACGACGAAAGAAAGTAATCATACGCTCAATAAAAATATCGTCCCAGTCGCCCCAAAACGTGTGCGGTGCGTTTGTAAAGTAGAAGCATTCAACGGGGTGTTGGCGTGCCTCTAGACGTTGGCACAAATCTTCTGACCACTCAACGGGGACCTGCGGATCTGCAACACTATGATGAACGCTGACAGGTATTTTGAGCCGATCGAGATAAAATAACGCGCCGATCGATTCAAACTGCTGCTCAGTTGCCGCTAGTTCAAACGCCCCAGTTCGGCCGTCAGACCATTCAAGAATCTTGGTGTAATTCCACAATTCATTGCCGCTCATGGCTGCATAGAGAATGATACCTTTGAGCGCATTCGGCCGAATAACCGCCGTCCGCAACGCCACGCCCCCACCCATACTGTGCCCCATCGCATGAATATTCTCACCGTCTGCACGCCGCAACGGGCCTGTCGGATCCTCAACGCTTTGCGTTTGAATAATCGCTATCAGGTTGAGCGTGTCAATAGTGTAGCCAATCCGATAAGGGCTAGGTCCCTCATCTGAAGGTGGATAGTTACGGAAATTGGGATGTATCGTCAAATATCCCGCCTCGGCCAGCACATCAGCATAACGGGCTGAATATGCCTCCGTTTCATACACCTCAGGGTCAATGTACCCATGCAAAACAAGCGCCACGGGCAAATGATGCCCCTCATTCGGCGCATTCATAAAGCCATAAATGTCCAGCCCATCGCTTGGAAATTTAATCAGATAACGGGTAAACGTTTCAGCCTTGTGCAGTGTCTCAAGAATTTCCAACTCCCCGCCGCCATACTCGCGGGCGGTTAACGCATCAATGGAAAGCGCCGCATACAAATCAGGCGTTGGCGTTGGCGTGACGGTGGGTGGCTCAGGCGAGGCTGTTAACGTCGGCGGCACGGTAGCAGTCGGCGGCACGCTTGTACGTGTTGCGGTGGCCGTTGGCCGTGGCGTTTCTGTTGCAGTAGCGGTCGCCGTTGGCACAAGCGTGGGTGTGGAAACGACAGGTGTCGCCAATTTAGTTGCTGTCACCTGTGCAATGGGGTCTGTTGATTGATTGGCACAAGCGGCGACTAAAAGCAGAAGGATAATACAAAGCCATTTCATCATAGTGCTAAGTTTATCCGCTCCGCTATACTTCGGCTGATGATTATTAAAGATTCTGTCTATGGCTCAGTCACGCTTAACGAACCTGTCCTAATTGATCTGATCGAATCGCAAGCGATGCAGCGGCTTTCGCTTGTGTTACAGCATGGCATTACGGCGTTGATTGGCATCAGCTTTCCCGTTACACGGCTTGACCATTCAATCGGCGTAATGCTGCTTACCCGTCGACTCGGTGCTGGACTGCAAGAGCAAATTGCGGCGCTGCTGCACGATGTCAGTCACACGGCGTTTAGTCACGTCATCGATCACGCGATTGGCGATCCCAATCGGCAAAGTTATCATGACGAGCACAAAGCATCCTTTGTCCGCACCACCGATTTGCCCGCGATTTTAGCGAAGCACGGGTTTGATTGGCACGACTTTCTCGATGAAACGCAGTACCCGATTCTTGAACAAGAAGCGCCTGCACTTTGCGCCGACCGTGTTGACTATTTCCTGCGCGATGCACTTTATCTCAATCTGTTATCAAGCAGCGACATCGATGTAATTCTGGCCGCTCTGGTCGTGCATGATGGGCGAATTATGGTCAATGATTTAGCGGCTGCGAACTTGTTGGCAACCCAATTTATGGCGGCTGACGATGCAAGCTGGAGCAACTTTCGCGAGGTTGGGCTGTATGAGTTGACGGCTCAGGCGATTCGACAGGCGATGGCAATTGGTGTTTTTACAGAGGATGATATTTGGTCGACCGATCAGGTTGTGTGGGACAAAATGTTCTCGGCCGAAAATCAACCCCTGCGCGACACGATGGTTCTTATTTCGGCCGAAACACAATTCATCACCGACACAGAAACACCCGACTTTACCGTTCGGCCGAAAATCCGCACCATCGATCCCGACGTGGTCATCGCGGGAAAAGCAGCCCCGCTTAGCACACGGGTTCCCGCCTTTGCAGCCAAACGCAACGCCTATCTCAAGCGTAAACAGTTCGTTTGGCAGATGAGTGTGAAACGTATTTAGGCAATTTGGTGCAAAGAATTCTGATACGGTTAGGACAACCCCTCTACCATAGTTAGAATAGATAACATCCTTTTAGTCCTATCATCCGTTGACATCATGCGCCAAAAGCGTACAATTCTCGCTAAACATGCACACTAGGAGGCTCTATGGCTCAACTTGACACCATCGATCATCAGCTATTGGAAGCGTTACAAACTGATTCACGCGCCAGCAATGCAGACTTAGCCCGCAAGGTCCAGTTATCACCTAGCGGCTTGCAAAAACGGCTCAAACGACTTGAAGCAGCAGGGTACATTGACCAATATACAACCTTACTCAACCGCAAAAGACTCAGTCTCGGACTACAGTGTTTTGTCCATGTCAACCTGCGCCACGATGGGCTTGAATCAACGGCTGATTTTGAAAAACGGATTATAAATATCCCTTATGTTCTTGAATGTTATCGTTTAACGGGAGAGGACGACTACTCATTAAAGTTAATCGTCCATGATGTTGACCATCTTCAGCAACTTCTACGCGACGAGATCGCTTCTATTCCAGCCGTCCGCAAACACCGTACAAGTATCACGCTCCAGCAAATTAAGTCGACAACCCATCTGCCGATCAAACCTAAGTCGTGAACAGTCTGACCATCTTTAATGTGTGAGTCGGCAGGTGTCATCTGTCTTGCGTCCAGTTTATTCTTCGGGGGTCTGACGTCCGCGCAGTAACACAAATGCTGCAATCGCAATGAGAACAAGCAGCACGCCTAGAACGCTAAGCAATAAGGTGTTGTCAATTGTTGTCGGGGTTGTGATTGCGCCATTTTCGGCCGAATCACCCCTATCCACCTGCCCCACTTCATTTGAACTGTCCGCAATTGGCTGCGGGCTATCATCTTGAAGCGTCAGCATATAGTCAACCAGCGTTTCAATTTGCGTGTCGGAGAGCGTCAAATAGTAGGTTCCTGGCATCACGTCAGGCCGACACTCGCCGTTTGGACAGTCAGGCGCGAGGAAGATGTTAGGGTACAAAATTGAGTTTGTGAGGTATGTTTCGGCCGATTGCCCCGGCACACGCGAATGGGCCAAGCTTCCGATATTATTCAAACTTGGGCCAACTTTGCCAGCCTCACCCAACGCGCCAATCGCGTGACAAGCGCCACAGCCTGAATTCAGCACCACTTCCTCAACCGTCTCGCCTTCAATCGCACGTGGGGTTGGGCGGATTGTTGCAACCGCATCAACCGCAACGGCCGCTGGTGTAATTTGCTCTGGCACAGGTGTTGGCTGTGTTTCGAGTGCGGCCAATTCCTCGGCCGTCGGTTGCACCAGCTTGCCTGCGGGAATAATGCGCAGCGTGGTGTGGCACGGCGAGAAATCAGGCTCAGGATCGGGCTGACACCACCACGGATTGCCGCGTTTTGTTTTGAGCACAGGCACATACCAAATGCTCAAATCGGTGTCGCTCTCTTGCAAACTTTCGCCATCCACATAGCTGCGCACAGGATCATAGGTATCGGCCGGCCCCGGTTCAATCCCCTGTTCACCTTCACTCTGAACAATGAAAAAGCGCCCTTCATCCAGTGCAAGTGGATCGGTCAGCTCAGGCTCCCAGCGAAAGCTCATCTCGCCGTCAAAGGTTGCTAATTTCTGACCTTCAAGCGACAGCGAATCATAAATCGAAATGTCCTGTTCATTGGCAACGCGCAACCATTCCCGCTCATCCCAAACCCACGCTTCGTCATTTTCTTCTCCGTTCAGCGCAAGGTTAATCCGCCAAAACGGCCGATATTCTGACAACTCATCGCAACCTGGCCCTTGCGAGACAAACGTCGGCGAGAAACTGCCGTCCTCTCCAAAGTGGATCACCTCTTCATAACGATAGCAGCAAATGCAGTTCGGCCAGTTAAACGGCTCGGTAAACAGTTGGCGCACCTCGAACCCATCGCCCAAATCAATAATTTTCGTGTTGAACTTAGGCGGGACGGTTGAGGCAAACCCAATCTCGTCACGATAGCCACCTGGCCAACTTGGATAATATGCTTCAACCTGACCAATTTTGATGCTGCTAAAAATCAATGTTTCGTCAAACGTCCCGTCATAGAAGTTGACCCCATCATCGGCCGTCATCTCCCAACAAACGCTCCAGCCATATTGCTCATGACACCCATCCGTATATTTTGGCCCTTCGTCGTTTTCTGGGTCAGTCTCCTGCATCGCCCGCGCCGCACGTCCGCGCGTGAAAAATGTCCGCGCCACCTGCTCGGTGTGCATATTAACGACCGTGTGGAAAATTTTGCTGCTGCCGCTTGGATCATGAAACGTCAAATCAACACACCAATCTTGGCTACATGCATCATCGGCAAGCCAAGTCGACATCGGGATCATGGCAACCTCAGCTTTGCGCAGATCGCCCAGCACGTTCTGAACCGCCGCATCGTCTGCTGCGATGTTCACCACACGCTCGACGAGGTAGCCGCTAGCATTCGGCCGCGCATCAACATCAGCCCATTGTCTTACAAAGCGTTCGCTATCAAAGCTGTAGATCGCTTCGATTGTGCCCCCGTCGGTGTAGTTGTAGAAGGTTAGCTGGGTGCAATCACCGCAGGCTTCAATTTCGGCCGAAGCCGACACACCTAACCGTTGCGACTCTAGTAGCTGCACATCCTTCCCACCCAACAACGCAGACACGCCTACATCTTGCATCGCAAAATTGAGCAGTGACTGATCGGCCGATGACATGGAGCGCATCTGCGCCGCAATCACGCGCCCCTTAGCACTCGCTACCTTAATTGTGCGACTATCTGAATCCGACGCGGATGGCCAAAACCAAACTGCGATCAAGACAAATAGCATTATCCGAACTATCCAAACCAAAAAACGTTTTTGCGGCATCAATTCGTTCCCTTTAACATTTGTTCGGAATTATAGCGAACTCTCCTAGGACGTCCGCAAGATCCACTTCTCTTGAAAGATTCTACCAAAGGAAGCTATACCAATAATCCCTCAATTCAATGCGAATTCCAGAGCAATTTGACCAATTTCATAATTGGTACTTGCATTTCAAATATCAGATGTTATACTTCGCATCCATCCGACGCGGGATAGAGCAGAGGCAGCTCGTCGGGCTCATAACCCGGAGGTCGTAGGTTCGAATCCTACTCCCGCAATCAGAAAAAGCTCACCATTTGGTGGGCTTTTTTGATCCTCATTTGCTAACTGTCTAATCTCAACAATAAATATGTGTTGCACTTATCAAATGATCTG
>JBMZDF010000071.1:0-17271 GCA_049614105.1 Promineifilaceae bacterium (SeqCode) | reverse complement strand
TGACAGGGATGAAAACGCGCCAAGTAGGTGGTGGGGGTGGCGGGGTAGGTTTTTGTGGGACCGGATCAACAAATTCAGGGCGCTGCATCTCAACCATTACTGGCGAATTGGTAACGGCGCGGGCAGGTTGACCATTGCGGGTAACGGTGAGGGTGTAGGCTGATTCGGCCGATTCACCCACAATCCGCACAATATACGTCCCTTCCTGAGCAGAGTGGTAGCTGAAATTGCTTGACCCCGGCAGCATTGTGGCCGAGACAAACATAGTGGGTGTTTGTACAAACGATGTGATGTATCCGCTTAGCTGCTGAATGTTAAACGTCAGTATCTCTCCTTCCGTTGCCTGATACATATATTCGACCATGTCGCCTGTGTCTAGGCGATGCCCAACAGGCGCATAGTTGAATTGAAGGTTAGCAACGTTATTGCTGCGTTGTGATCCACGCCATGCCCAAACGTGCGCCTGTACTGCGCCAGGTGGCATGTTGTCGGGCAGTTCAAACGACAGGTTTGGCCAATCGGTCAAATCGCTCAACAATAGTTCTGCCACGGTACGTGTATCACGTGCATTTGGATTGGTTAAATTTGGTTCATAGGTTCGCAACTGAACAGATATTGCCGTGATTTCACTAGGGTTTGCCCAGTCGGTCGAAACGGTGAGCGGTATGGTCCGATCTGCAAAGAACTGTTGCCCTGCTGGGATTGTTGCACTGATATGATGGGTATTTTCATCCACAATTGCGCCATCAAGTACTAGTCGATTATCGTTTAGGTTTGTTTCAATCACGTTGAAGTCAGGGTCAACCGTAACGCGCACGCGAAACGCTTCGCCTGGCTCCAGAGACGGCGTCCATAGTTTGTCTGCCTGCACCGTCATAAGGTTGGTTGAAATACGCCCAACGCCCTGTGTATGCGTGAAAACGATGTCGTTATTGGCGTCTAACACTTCAAACAATACATCAACGAAGTAGAGTTCGGGTTCGGCCGAAATCCGCACGCTAAGCGGTGTTGCCTTATGTTGTTCGGCCGAACCGTCAAAAGGCTCCACGATTCTGGCAACGTGCAGTTCACCTTCCTGCTGAATCACCTGAATCTCTGGTAGACAAACGGTTGTGCCAAGCGACACGCTGCGTGTTTGCCAATAGCGGGTGAGTACGTCCGCCCATGATGCACTATCGGATTGTACAAACACGAAGGGGTTCGGGTTGTCATCTTGTGCATGGACTGAGCGGGTGCTGGTGTAGTAGGTGCTAGAGAACGGCAGCAGATACATGCCCATGCTGTTCTGTTGTTCTGCTAAAGCACCCAACATCCCGATACCGCCGCGTTGAGGTTCGTCAAACGTCCAGTTAGTTGGGTTGGTTGCAAACCACGGTGTGCCGTTGCGGGTTACTTTATGCAGGATGGCGTTGTCTATAGCGGTTGCTGTGGCTGTTGCACGGGTCCGGATGGTGGAATCGGCCGAAAATTGAGTCGCCAGCGCCAGCATAAACGCCTTCACATCAATCAATTGGTCCTCATTCGTGAGCGCCCAATCAGCTACACATTCTCCTGCCTCATTGATTACAAGCGGGGTGTCGTAATATGCCCCTGCTGTGTCATACGCTGTTTGTAACAACTGTTGTGTATTGTTCGGATCAACATCAAACTTATTCAACAATGCAACAGAAAGCGAATCAATCGCGTCTTTAATCGCTGCGATTGCTGTGCCTTCAACCGCGACCCAGATACCAGGATGGGTCACGCTACCGTCTTCATATGTTGCCAAGGTGCTGTCATACGAATTGAGCAATTGTGTCGCGTTGGTGCTAGCATCTTGTGATGCGGCGATCGTGGTAATTGAAGCGCCCTGCTGTTCTGGCGCAAAATAAGTGTAGTTAGGCGAACCAATAAAGATTTCTGCATACCTTTCACCGTCAGGGTTGTTTAACTCGACCAGTTCCTCAATCGTAGCAGAGAAACAGTGTGACAGGTCAACAATATCAAATGGAGTCTCCCCATTGTCCGTGCCAATTTCAAGCGCAACCTGTAAATCATGTGGCGTAATCAAGCTGGGTTGCGGGTGTATGTCGGTGTAGGCGGGGTTAATGCCGACCGAATAAGGCAATGGGATAATGCTGTCAGTATGACGGGCAGGATTAACAGGGTGAATAGGGTAGTTTACATCTGGCGCAACGGCCGTTCCATGCCCGATGTAGTCAAAGTAGGTGACGGTATTTTCTGTGGCGTAGGTTTGCAACGCCCAGCGCAGGAAGCCGCCAAGCTGTTTGCCGTCTGTCATATCATACTCAAGCAGATTGTTGGTCAGCACCCCTGATTCGTTTGGCAGTCCTGCAAGGCCACTAATATCGGTTGATTGACCATTGCGGATTTCTAGGATGGTCGTGTCGTTGTGGCTACTGCGGTCGATGAGAACGATCGCTGTTTTTTCGGGCGCGTTGATCGTTGCTTCGCGAATTGCTTTGAGGGCGGGGATGACGAGGGGTGTGAGGTTGGCGGGGTGTGAGGGTGGATTATCGGCCGAAATCGCATACACATACAACGCATCTGGTGCGATGAACGGATTGTTCGGCACATTTTCAACACCGCTATTCCACTCGATTAACTGTTTTAACGTCAGTGAGCCAAGCGTCGTATTGTTGCTGTGTAGCACAGGATCGGATGCCAATCCGTATACAGTCCAATCAAGGTTCGCGTTCCAGAAGCGATCCCCGTCGCGCAAACGAGTAAGCTGGTCGGCAATCACGGCGCTACAGGTTGCCCCTAACAAGCCCCCGTTGACCGCATCCTCTGCCAATCCGCCGATCCACAAATCAACTTTATCAACGCTACCATAAGCAAGTGCAAGTTTTGCCTGTAACGCACTGTCGCTGGTGATGTCGGCGAAGGTTGTTGCACGTCCTAGCCCCAAAGCGGCACGCATATCGTTGTAGCTTGCCAGCCCGTGGTCACGCCCGCGTTGGATATTGAGTGCGGCCAAGTCGAAGCCGCCTGCTCCAACAGGGCCGAACAGGAAGTTGCGCACGTCATCGACAAGCTGTGTGTCTAACGCTTGCGCCCGTTGGGCGATTAACCCACGCACAATTGGATCGATTCCATCGGCTAAGATGTAACTTGTGTTAAAGAACCCGTCGCGCAACGGGATGTGACCCCCTGCGAGTTGATTGCCATCTGCGTCTAAGCGCAGCAGCGTGCCAGATAACATCGTATGACCAAATCTGAAACAAGCTGTAGAAAACTCGTTTGCAATCCCAGAGTTGACGCTGCTATCGTAGCCACTGTAGGCAGGTAGCGCATTGGGACCCAGTAGCATCGGCAGCCATTCATTGTAAGTAATACGTTGTAGCTCCGAGCCAACAATCAGACGGGTTGTTTCGTATAGTCTGTCTTCATCCCAATCAGGGTACGCAACCCGCAGGCGTGCGACAATGCGATTGTGTTCGCGCATTAACAAGGTGTGCATTGCCGTCAAGCCAGGTTGCTCATTTGCACGAATGTCACCTGCTCTAAAGCATGGGTTTGTGCCGCCACAAGTGCCGTCTGGCTCATACGGCAGCAAATTATTTGCACTCATTTGCAGATCTGCACCCACTTCATTGCTTGACAACACAACTCGTTTCCAAATCGCCCGTTCAGTCGAAGATGCATACACTTGGGAGGCATCCATAAATGCCGTAATCTGATTAATCTGCTCACGCGGATTGGTTGTACCCGTTGTTAAATCGTAAATAGATCGATTGAAGTCGATAATCCCTGCTGGATTAAAAAGCGGATCACCTGCTGGCACAGTAATCGGGAACGATTCATGTGGTTCAATCGGCTCTGTCAAACCTAGATCATGATCAACAAATTGCCCCCACTGCCAGAATAGATCGCTCACGCCAAGGGCATTGAAAATCGGATTGCTCTGCGCAGCGACATCGTTGCTAACCGCACGTGGATTAGGCCCAATAGGTGGCGCCGAATACCCATCCGCATAAGTTGACCCCGCCAGTCGCAATAACTTTTCATCCACACGTCCCCAATGAGGATTGTTCAGATTATTGTCGCTGCCGTCTATTGAGCGGAACTCGATCTCAGGTTTGTCTGAGCGTAATGCGGAAACCTGTGACCAAAAGCCAAATCGTAAATGATGTGAGCTATTTGTGGAGGTTCCAACGGTCGGTTGCCCAACGATGCCTTCTAAATGGTAATAGTTATTTGAACTTGAGCTGCCGCCGCTCGTCACAAGACCGCGCACTAGGTTAATGGTGTCATTTGTTTGTACCGAGCCAATTGCTGTTTCCGTCAGCAATAAACCTAACAAGAGGACAATAATGACAAATCCCCAAGAGCGTAATTGAATTTTATCCATGAGCTTTCTCCTCAGCAGAGGATAGTGCTTACTAACCTAGAATCGGTGACAGTCACTGCCCATATCGCTTTGACCAATGGTCGCGAGGCAGTGATTGTCACTACGTTAGATAATAAGCAGTCTCTTTATGTGATCTACTTATGCACTATCCAATTGGCTGTTTAGCTCGTTTGTTGTGGGCGGCGTGAGATAACGGACACGAGAGCGGCTGCAAGTATGAACATACCCGCAATCAGTGCCATCATAAGAAGGGGCAACTGGGAGGTTGTGCTGCTTCCAACTTGCGCTTCAATCGCGGTTAAACGATCTGCAAGGTTTGTATTCTGTTCACGAAGCGTTTCGTTTTCAGTGGCGAGGGCTTGGATGGCGGCGAGGGCGATGCCGTCGGCGTCAACGGTGTTGATAGTGGTGTCGTTTTCACCGAGGCCGAATGCGGCGTGGAAATCTTGAGCGGTTGGTCCCATGTGACGAACGTCGTTGTCTTGGGTTTTGTAGCTCCATGTTTTAATAGGCATTTGGGCGATAGAGGCTAGAATATCGGCCGAATCGATCTCCTTAAAACGCGCCTTCGCATTTACATCACTCAAAGTCGCCCAGCTACCACTGCCACCTGGCACAGAGACCCCTGCTGTAAGTCGACCCGCGCTATCGTTGGCGGTCGCAATTATCATGCCTCCTGTGACACGGAAGAGCGCCTGATTGGAGCGAGTTGATGCCAACGGGATATTCTGACTATCAGCCCACAAAAACGTTCCTGTATGTGTTATCTTCGCATTACGCCCCGCAGCAAAAGAATAGTCACCACTGGTGATGCTGTTTCCAGAACCACCTGGAATAACATTATAATTAGCTTGGTCTGCCATTGAGTTATAGCGTCCGCTTAAGATCGCACTATACTGAGATACTTCTGTAATTGAGTTATCGCGTCCACCCAAGATTGTACTAAACGAAGCCCGATCTGTAAGCTGGTTATCATATCCGTTTAAGATTGCACTATACTGAGACGTGTCTATTACATGACGGAATCCACCTCCAATCGTACTACTCTGTGAACGCCCTGAGAGAGTATGATTGTAACCACCAACAATAGTGCTATGGTCTGAGGCGACAATTGAATGTGTCGACCCCCCTATAATGCTACTATTAGTAGAATTTTGAATTGTATGGTTGCGTCCACCATAGATAAGCGCTTGCGCTGAATAAATATGGTTGCCAACGCCGCCCCCAATAACCGCATTGTATGAGATGCCATCAATAATGTTTTTTTGTCCTCCGCCAACGATGCTGTGGGTAGAAGTTTCCGAAATTTTATTACCTACCCCTGCTATAATAGCTGCATAGGCAGATCCCATAATTTGGTTTTGGTTACCTGCCAAGATGGATGAGGAGGCAGAACCTCCGCTGATGCTGTTTGTTATGCCCCCACTAATAAAAGCATTTTGTGCGTCTGAAATTATATTTGAGGTTCCCACATAAATCCCGCTGGACTGTGCGTTGTTTTGGATCGTGTTGCTGACGCCAGCTGATATATTTGCATTAAGTGAATCGTTTGTGACAATGCTGTTCGTCCCGCCACCACGTAATGCATAGGGGGCAGGGGTGATTCTTTGACGTGGTGTAAGCGGCACGTCATCAATAGAAATGTCTAGCCAGCGGTCGCCGCCCAGAAATGTATTGTCTCCAAAGCTTAAGTCCACGCTAAAGACGCCGTCTTCCACAAGCACGTCATCGAATAAGTTAGTGATGCCAATTTGATTACCACCTGTTAGGGCATCATAGAGTGTGCTAGAAAATTTAATCGTGCCATTAATCGGCGTTCCATCTGCTGACTCCAGATACCCTTCATATGTTAAGGATGAACTGGAAGTGGATATGGTGGAGGGTGTGTTATCTTCTGCTGCCCAAATAACGGGTGTAAACATTAATACGGAACAAGTGACAATAATAATTAGAAACAAAGTACGTTTCATGATGATTCTCCTAGAGTGAACGATTGGTTTAGTTTTTTGAAATATGGTGGGTGTCTATTGCTTCAGACTCAAATTGGTGGGTGTGGTTTTGGGTTGATCATTTGATACTTTTATATGCTTCATAACGTTGGTTAATATTGGATAGAAGGTTTGTTTTACGCTATCCCGACTGCTTGCGATTATGTAGTTGTTCAATTGTTCTTGGTAGTCTGTTTGAGTGTGATTTTTTTGCTGATTTGAGGGGGGATTTGGCCTGATTTGAGTTGATATTCGGCCGAATTGACAACCCCACAATCCCCCCTATACTCACTGAATTCATTATTTAAACGAGTGATAACAATGATAAATAATCTCAACGACACAATGATCAAAGCGGGGGACGTCGAAATTGGCTGGCAGAACTATCACAACCTGTCGTTGTTAGCCCATTCTCCGTTGGTAGACACCGTTATTTACCAAAAATTATGTTGGGAGGGTGATAGAGACTCACCTCAGATTGGCCGTAACGTTCAAATTATTTTGCAATGGGCGGCAGATGAATTAGCCTTGAGCCATGTTGAGAGCAAGCGGGAAAACGCAGTGATTTTGCGGCGACGCTACATTGATCATGAGTCGCTTGCCAAGGTCGCCGAACCGTATGGCATACGCCCCAGCAATGTTGCACAACGTCAAAAAACAAGCGTCCGTCAAATTACCCAAATCCTCAATAAAGAGCTGCAATCGAACCATGGGGAAGCGAAACGGCTGGCAGCGTTGTGCCAAACTCGCTATGCAGCGTTGGGGTCAGATCAACAACGAACCATTGGTTATCTAGCGATTTTTGAGAAAGCGGAGCCGCTTGTATTCCTCAACCAGCATAAACAATATACGGTTGGTTCGGTCCTGCCTGCTTTTCTAGCAGCAAACGCTGTTCAGCAAGATGCGGATGGGGAAATCAGGGTGCATCCTAGATTTTTAGAGTATGTGCGTGAGCGGTTGAGTTCGGCCGAAAAACAAGCCCACCACAGCTTTGTTGGCTACCTCTACCAAGGTCAGCAAGACTTTCTACAGGCTGCAACCCACTGGCAACAGGCTGAGATGTGGCAGGAAGCGGCGCAGATGCTGATTGAACATAAAGCGTTTTTGGGCGAGTATGAGCAGGATTCGGCCGAAACCTTGACCCAATGGCAACAACTCCTCGCCAAATTCACCCGTCGCCGCCTCAAAAAAAATGATGAACAGTGGGCGCAAATCAATCTCTTGATCGGCAACGTGGCGCAGCTCACAAAACAACCTATTGAAGTTGCGCTAGAAGCATATGGGAACGCTCTGCGTTGGGGGAAAACCACGGTGACACAGGCTGAAATCTACTTCCAGCGTGCTCACGCCAATCAACAGAAAGATGTGGCACAAGCATTGTACGATGTCGCCCAATGTTGTCATTTATGCGAGGTGCATGAAGATAATGAAGCAATCACATTTTGTTACATTCGGGCAATGTTGCTCCAGGCGTGGCTGCTGTTTGCACAGAAACGGGATGCACGGTCGGGTCGCGCTTGGCTAGAAAAAGCAGGTGAGGCGTTAGAAACGAAAAGTGGAAAGGGCTGGTTAAGTTTACGTGCCGATTGGCATAATGCCTGGGGCGAGTTTTATAAATATAAACAATTATGTCCCGAGCGGTTGCAACATTGCCGACATGCGGTCGATACCGCTTATCTTGCAAATGACCCTTTGCGTATTCTCAAAATGACCTATCAACTGGGACGTGTGTACACGCAGTGTGGGCCTAAATATTATGCACAAGCACATCGCGAGTTTGAAAAAAGCTACCGTTGGGCAACGGACACAAAGAACCAATATTTAAAGGGCGCGATCCAAAATGCTTGGGGTGAACTCGTATTTTTCGAGTCCTCTGATTTTCAGAAGGCGCTCGCGTATTATCAACGCGCCTATGACATTGCAGGCAATGCAGGCGACATGCTCTCTTTAGCTGCGGCTTGCTTCAACGCCACAGAAGCACTGTTAGAATTAGGCGATGTTGAAGCCGCACAGAAGTATATGAGTGAAGGGGAGAAAAAAGTTAGCGAGACTGGCAATCAATCGTTGCCTAAACAGTTTGCTTATCTCCGCTGCAAATTTCCAGAGGTCGTGAATGACCTGCTTCCCCGCCAGCGCGATGCAATTCGATTTGTACGCCAGCACAGGCAAATTACAAAAAAGCAATATCAAGACTTAATCCAACGCAGCGCTTCGATGGCGGCGCGTGACCTGAATGATTTAGTTGCCAGAAAGATTTTTGAGCGTCACGGTAAAACGCGCGGGATTTATTACGCGCTTGCGTCTGCCTAAAAAGATGAAATGACAAGGGGATGCAATCGGTATTTGATTGCTTGCCTTGTCACTTCCCCACATAATAGGCTGTATGTGGGTTGAACTGCTGCTATTCTGTTTTGTCTGGTGGATGGGTCTTTATTTGGCGCGTCGTGCTGATGGTGATCAAACGCTGCGTTGGGTTTCGGCCGGGCTGTTAGCCTATGCTCTAATCTTGGCATTGAGCGTGTTGGGGCAGGTTGTTTCGGCCGAAATGCAACCGATCCTCCGCTGGCAAATTCCCCTTCTCCTCGCCCCAATTCTCTGCTGGATTAGCGCCCTGCGAACCCTCCACCCGCGACTTTCAAACACGATCCAACAGGTCATTCAAACAGACTCCTCGCAACGAAACGCCGTTGTCCTTCTACTAACTGCCACCCTTTTCTTTACACTCGGACTAGGTGCAATGTTGTTGCCGTTTGAATGGTTGCCCCGCCGCTGGCTGATTGCCGCCTTGAGCGTTGACATGCTGATGTTGGGCGTTGCTGTTGGCTGGCTAGATGCATTCGAGCAGGGGGAGGCGTGGCGACCTGATTTTGTGCGTTCGCTGCTTTCGGCCGAACTGATCGCCCTCCTATTCGGCAGTCAAATCGCTTTTGTCATCTGGGCCAATGGCCTTACAACGGCGCTTGTCATGCTCCTGCTTGGCACACTCGCCACCGCCATTTTTGTGCAGGTGTTTGCCGATCGGCTGCAAACGGTATTCGATCAGCTTGTCTTTGCACGTTCCCCCCAACTACGCGCTGAACGTGCCGAACTGCGCGAGTTGGCCGAAGCACTGCCGCGTGCAGCCATATTGGTCGAAACGGAAAAGCCCGAATGGGATGCGGCAACCTTCACTAAATTAACGCGCCAAGCTCTGAGTCAAATGAGCAATTTGCCAAAGCTGGCGACCAACCCGCTGATCGACCTGCCGATTATTCAACAGCGTTTGGTGCGGAAGGGAAGCGAGTTACACACGATGGCAAAATCGGCCGAACTCAAAACCGTGCTCACCGAATCGATCGACAAACTCAAACCGAGCGCCGAGCAAGCGTTTGACCCCAGCGTTCAATGGCGACACTTTAACGCCCTTTACTACCCTTACGTGCGCGGTCTGCGTCCCAATCGTCGCCACACAGACACCAGTGGTTTGACGCCCAACGATCGTGCTGCGCTCCAATGGCTGCAAACGGATGTCCCAACGCGCACGCTTTACAATTGGCAAAAGGCGGCGGCGGGGCTGATTTCGGCCGAACTTTGGGAACAATTGTCGCAAACAGACGCAGTAAACCCCGATTTGGCACAACTTGGCACACTTTTTCGTTGAATTGGCACGATTTGAACGCTATGGTTGCCTCAAAACACAACGGAGCGCAACATGCGAAAAACAATTTACCTAATATGGGCTATTCTCGGTACAGTGATTCCTTTTATGGGATTTGGAAATTTTATTGTCGCCAACGGACTCGATCTAATCGGGTTCGCTAACGGTGCGGTCGCCAACGGCGCTGCCGCAGGCTTCACCGCTGACCTGTTCATCTCGTCCTTTGTCTTCTGGATGTTCATGTTCAAAGATGCTTCCGAACGCGGCATCAAGAACCTTTGGATCTATGTCGCGTGCAATTTATTGGTGGGCCTTTCGCTCGCCCTGCCGCTCTACCTATACGTTCGCGAAGATACAGTAAACCAATAGTTACACAGATGGTCAGTGTGTCAGTCGATCTCAAGCGTCTTGTAACCGACCTGTTGACATACTGGCCAACTAACATACCCCCCATGTCAGAATTTGCAGTAGAAACCATCATCAACGCCCCGCCTGAAATGGTGTGGGCAACTTTATCCGACATCGGCACAATCTCGCAGTGGAATCCTGGTGTGCAGGCGTCTCATACCACATCGGAGCGGGCGGAGGGCGTTGGCGCATGCCGCCATTGCGACCTTGGCAGCGCGGGCTACTTAGATGAAGAGGTTGTCACGTGGCAAGAGAACGCGGCGATTACGTTTCGGATTGTCGGGACAAATATGCCTTTTGCCTCGGCCGATATTCGCTTTATCCTTGACGCACATCCCAACGGCACACAGGTCACTTGTTCCCCCATCTACAAGCTAAAATTTGGCCCCATTGGTCAACTCCTCGATACAATCATGGTCAAACGCACCTACCGCAACGGCATGCAAGAATTACTCGCTGGCCTCAAATCACACATAGAAAGCAAAACCAGATAAAACAACCTGTAGACGCTCCACTGGGGCGTCTGTCATTGGGAAAATTTTCTTCGTTCACCATTCATCATTCAATATTCTCCATTTCCCCCTTCCTCCCCCACATTATCTGTTAAAATACGAATTGCCCTAAACAACAGGGCAAGAAGCAAACAACGCGACAGGTAAATAATAGTTTGCCCGCGCTCCCCGAATTTTAACTATGGCATCTCTAGGTATTGGCATTGTGGGCTTGCCCAACGTGGGCAAAAGCACCCTATTTAACGCCCTCACAAAAGAACAAAACGCGCTCGCTGCGAACTATCCTTTCGCGACGATTGAACCGAACTCTGCAATCGTGCCTGTTCCCGACGCACGACTCGATAAGCTAACCGAATTAGTCAACCCGAAAAAACAACTCAACACAACGATTGAGTTTGTTGATATTGCTGGGCTGGTAAAGGGCGCAAGCCAAGGTGAAGGTTTGGGCAACCAATTCCTCGCCAACATTCGCGACACGGCTGCCATCGTACACGTGGTGCGCTGCTTTGATGATGAAAACGTCCTGCACGTCAGCGAAACGCCTGATCCGCGCTCGGACATCGAGGTGATTAACACCGAATTACTGATCGCCGATCTGCAACAGCTTGAACGCAAAGTCGATCGCCTCAAGCGCGTGGCCCGCAACGATAAGAAGATGCGTTCGCACCTAGAAATTGCGGAAGCACTGATGGGGCATGTCGAAGAGGGCAACCCCGTTAGCACGTTTGCTGATGCTGAAAACGAGGTTTTCAAAGCGCTTGTTCACGAAATGCGGTTCATCACGGCTAAGAAAGTGATTTACGCAGCGAACGTGGATGAAGACGGGTTGGCCGAAGACAATGATTATGTTGCCGTCGTGCGCGAGTTAGCGGATGAGTTGGACGCAAAAGTGATCAAGGTTTGCGCCAAATACGAAGAAGACATGACCGGCATGAGCGACGAGGAACGCCAAGAGTTTCTCGAAATGGCAGGCGCTGAATCAAGTGGCCTTGATGCGATTATTCGCCAAAGCTACGCTGCGCTAGGTCTGATCAGCTACTTCACCCAAGGGCCGCAAGAAGTTCGCGCATGGACCATCGGCCGAGGGTGGAAAGCACCCCAAGCGGCAGGCGTCATCCATACCGACTTTGAGAAAGGGTTTATCCGCGCCCAAGTGATGGATTACAACATCTTTATCGAGCGTGGCAGCGAAGTTTCCGTTAAACAAGCGGGGCTGATGCGAACTGAGGGTAAAGAGTATGTTGTGAAAGATGGCGACATTATTGAGTTCTTGTTTAATGTTTAGAATCGGTAATCGGTCTGAGAGTCGGGAAACGGGTCACGGATTACCGTTTCCCCGTTCCCCATAAGCTTATGTCAAATTCCCAAATCACCCGCGTCGCTGTTGTTCAAGCCGCCCCCGTTCTTTTTGATCGTGAAAAAACGATCGACAAAGCCTGCGATCTGATTGCTGAAACGGGGCGCAATGGCGCACAGTTGGCGCTGTTTCCCGAAGCATTTGTGCCAGCATATCCGCGTGGGCTGAGTTTTGGCATGGTGGTCGGCAGTCGCAACGTGGCGGGGCGCGACCTTTGGGAGCTGTATTGGGAAAACGGGGTCGATGTTCCGAGCGCAGCAACCGAAAAGCTGGGCAAAGCGGCCCGTGATGCGGGCGTTTTTGTGGCGATGGGCGTGATTGAGCGCGACAGTGAGTTCAGCGGCGGCACACTGTTTTGCACGACGCTCTATTTTGGTGCAGACGGCACGCTGTTGGGTAAACATCGGAAACTCAAGCCGACAGGCTCGGAACGGCTCATTTGGGGCGAGGGAGATGGCAGCACGCTGACAACGCTTGACACGGACATGGGCAAAGTGGGTGGCTTGATTTGCTGGGAAAATTACATGCCACTCGCTCGCATGGCGATGTATGCGAAAGGGGTTGAGCTATATCTTGCCCCAACGGCCGATTCCCGCGATGAATGGCAATCGACCATGCAGCATATCGCGCTGGAAGGACGCTGTTTTGTGCTAGGCTGCAATCAGTTTATCACCAAAGCGATGTACCCAGAAGGGTTGCCAATGGCTGACGAACTCAATCGCCAGCCTGATATTATGTGCCGTGGCGGCAGCGTGATTATTTCGCCGTTGGGCAAAGTGCTCGCGGGGCCGCTCTACAACGCGGAAGGCATTCTTTACGCTGATTTGAACAGGCGTGAGATTGCGCGTGGCAAGCTGGATTTTGACGTAATGGGGCATTATGCGCGACCCGATGTGTTCCAACTGACCATTAATGAGCAGCCACAGCGTTCGGCAAGGTTTGTTTAGGAAATGAAGAAGCAACGTTTTTCTGATTCGTTCTACAAGTTGCTCCGCCTAAGCTTTTTACGCACGTAGCGATCGGCTGCGGCGTCGGGAGTTTCTAGAAGTGGGGTGAGCCATGCTTTCTTTTCGGCCGAACTCAACCCCACCAACCCGACCAACCCCTCCACCGCCAAATCAACAAACGAATTAAACGCAGGCAGTCGCAGCCGTTGCGTGCAATCGCGTGCAAGATGCGGCAGCGTTGGATAAAAGTCGCGCAGCGGTTCCAATAAACTGACCGCTTTTTCAAACTGTGCCGCCTCAACCCACACACGCGCAAACGCCTCATGAACGCTCAACGGATGACGTGCGGTTTTGTCAACCGTGCTCATCGTCATCTCAAACGCCCGCTCAGCAAGTCCGAAACGACCTAAACGAATTGCCGTTTGTCCCAGTTTGAGCCAGTCGCGATAATCATTGCGCTCAACGGCCGCATAGTTCAAATAAACGGCGGCGTTTGCCAAGTCGCCCGCTGCAAGGGCGGCTTGGCCGCTCAGCGAGTATGCTTCATGCCGATCCGCCTGATTGGTGGCGTCACGCAGCGGCGCAAGCATGGCGAACGCTCTGGTGAGGTTGTCGAAGTTTAGCGCGGTGCGTGCTTGTTCAATTTCGGCCGAAAAACTCATTCATCGCTTCCTGTGTCCATACTTTGCGCGATCCTATTGCGGGACAGATTATGGATAGTTCTTCCAGCGGCCGAAATTTGAACGGTAGTTGCGTCCAACAGCGGCAATAGCTTGAGATGTAGCGCCGTCCACTCTTGCGTCAGATGCAAACCGCCCCCAACCCCTTCAACCCCAGCCGCCTTACGCATCGTCTCGAAAAGTACGGTCTGTTCCGCTTCAAACTGGCGCACCGCTTTTTGCGCCTTCGCAACCAGCGCGTCTGAATCTTTGGCAAGCTGTTGCACCAGCGAATCGGGCGAACTAGCCTTGGCGCGTGCCGCCGTGATTAGCTCCTCAAACGCCTGCGCAAACTCATCAAAGTTTGATCCATCAACCAGCTTGCCACTTTGCCCCAGCTCCGTCCGAATCGCCTCTGGCACAATGTCCGTTGCCCGCTTGCCATATTTCCCGATCCCTTTGAGGATGCTTGCCAACTTACCTGCGTCATTCTTGCCTGAGTCAACTAACGCCTTGAGCGCCAAAATTTCCTCATCCAGCTTGGGCAACTGGTCGAGTACGGTTGTCAGTTCTTGTGCGGCTAAAAATGGCTTGCTGGCTAGGTCATCGGGGCCAAATCCATGAATCGGTTCAGCCTCCGTAACAAGTTTGCGCACGCCACCGCCTGAGAAGTAGCCGCCGCCTTCGGTCGCATTGATCAACGCCTGCTTTTTCGCAAGTTTAAGCGCCAACGCCTCTTGCACCGAGGGGTCAGTCGCCATTTTGAGCGCGTTATGCAACTCGTCCATTTGTTTGTACAGGGCGCTGAGATCTGTTTCGGCAAACTCGCGGAAGGGAACCTCTTTGATGCCAAGCTCTTGCATCTGTTCACGAATCAGACGCGCCATCTCGTCGTCGCCTGCTTCTAGCGCGTTAAAAATACGACGACTGTAGATGAGCTCTTGCTCCATTGCTGCCGCTTTTTGTGCGACGCTCTCACGAATCTCAGGGGCCAGCGTATCGTAGATATGAATGCGACGCGGGTCGGTAAACAGGTCGCAATAGAGAATCTTGCTGATGTTATCAGTGTTTGATCCAGCGCGACCCGCTAGGAACGAGAGGGCTTTTTCACGATTGACCGACGCATTTGGCCCGAGCAGTGAGATGTCGAGATCGTTTGTGAAATCCCCCTTTGTGCCTGTTCGCTGGAGGTCGCCGCCTAGCTCTTTGGTGACATATTCCTGCAAATCCTCAAAAATCGATTTGCGCCACGCTTCCAACGAATCACCTGCAACCGAGCCATTCCCCAATGTCGATGACAGCTTTTTCCAGCCGCCAGCCTGTTCCAATACGAGCTTTGGTCCAAACTGCTCAACAGCTTGTTGCACCAGCAAATCAGCCTGTTCGCGTGTAATCTGGTTATCTGTAATCTTTTTGCTCAGTTCGGGCAGTATTTCAAACACTTCGGCCGCACCCTTAGGCGCATTGCTGCCTAGCTCCTTAAATGCAAGCAATCGCCGTCCTTCATCTGATTCATGCCCAACAATTTGCAGCAGTTCATCAATGTTTTTGCCCGTTTTGCTCAGCGTCTCCTCAATGCCAAACTCGACAATTCCTTTTTGAACGAGCGGTCTAGCTGCCTCAGAGCCTAGTTCGCCAACCGTTTCTAACCCCTCAACCGCTCCTTTTTTGAGTCCCTGCTGCGCTACTTCGCCAATGATGTTTGTGCTGCCGCGCAGAGCCGTCACGGCCGCTTTGGCAGGGGCGTAAATGTCCAGCAGCAAAAAGGCGCTGTCGAGAATGGCGCTAAACAGGGCTGCGTTAACCTGCCCTTCGCTGACGAGTGCCGTGTTTTTGCTCAAGTTTGTTTCGGCCGCCTGTGCGAAGTCAAGATATTTCTCCCAGCTCATGCCAGCCTGTAGCGCACCCGCCCCGATGCCTGCCCCAACGAGGAAAGCGGCCATTCCGCCTGTGGCAAAAGTGGCAAGGATGAAGGCGGCAGCAGCGAGTGAGCCAAGACCGAGTGCGGTCCAAAATTCGGCCGATTCATGATCCCCAATCATGTCTTTCGCCGCCCACTGCTCATATTGCCCCGACCAATCTCTGGTAGACTCCCCTTTTTTGCCCTGATAAAGCTGATTATGAATCGGTTTTAAGTCACGCCAGTCAAGATCCCCACTCTTAATTTTGGGCTGCGTTTCGCTGATGTTTTCGTAAACGTTGCCCAACGCCTGCGACACAACAAGTTGCGCCTGCTCCGCTGTCGTTTGGCTTGCCAGGTTGTCGACCTCGCCCTGTTGCAGCATCGTGTAGATGGCAGGATAGGAAGACGAGAAGCCGCTAATCGCCATCATCAAGCTTGTATGAACCTGATTGACCTGATCCCACGACGCAAAAGGCGTTTCTTCTGCCCCGTTCGGGCCATGTCGTGGTGCGCCTGATGGATTGAAGTTGGCAACCTCCCGAATAATCACCATGCCACCGTGGCCGCCAACAAAACGCTCGCGATACCCAACTGGAATGGTGCGCAACATCTCTTGCATCTTTTGTAACTGGATGACAGTCTTGGCGATTTTTTGAAGCTCTTGAATACGAGCGCCCATCTCTGGTGTCACTATCTGACAGGCGACGGGGCTTGCACCAATCTTCCACATTTCTTCGAGCACCATCGCTTCGTTTTCCGCCATGTACTGCTCGGCAACCCATTTCACATCACGTTCAAAATCTTTTTTAGTGTCCTTAACGATGCTAAGGTCGTCTAGTTCTGCCCCACCTTCGTTTGACAGCTCGAATTCGTGCCAGTTGGTGGCGGCAACCTCTGGCAGGCTAGAGCCATAGGAGCTCCAAAGCGTCTGTAAACGTGATTCATCCCAAGGGGCGATCCAGCCATAGCGGTTGATCTTTTTGATCTCGTCCATTGTGCTGTCGCCGCTGGTTTCGCGGGCGATCATCAGACGCGCATGCGGATTTTCACGCAGAAGTTGGATCACCTGCTGATTGCCGTAGGTGCGCCCATAGTTGAGCAGGGCGCGGCGCTGAATGTTCGGATCGACTGCGGGGGAGAGAAAGGCGTCAGGATTACCGAAATCTAGAGTGGTTTCGGCCGATTTTGACTCCGCACCATTGGACTGCGGTTTAGATTGTGAGGGTTGCTGCTGTTGTTTTGGCTCTTTGCTCATCAAATTCAAGGTTGATAGTGGATCACAACGCGCATAAACAGTATACCGATCTCCTATTCAGGCCACAACCCCCACCCTGTTTTTTCATGATCGTTTCGCTCCATAACCAGCGTGGTAAACTTAAACAATCCCTATATCATAGGCGCATGTAGATTTCAAAAAACGTGGGCGAGACGATGCAATTTGAACTTTTTGACACAATTCAAGCATCGCAGCAGCATCTCACCCCAAACCCCACACAGTGCAATTGA
>JBMZDF010000070.1:0-17350 GCA_049614105.1 Promineifilaceae bacterium (SeqCode) | reverse complement strand
CCCCAGCGGGGGAGGGATCGGATCTCCCTCCCTTCGGGAGGGACTAAGGGAGGGTGTCCCCTGAATTCCCAAAGAGCTATTCAAATTTTTGGCGATCTGCTTAAGAAGATGAAATGCGGATCAACACAGATAGTTTTCTGCACGGATGCTTGCCTTTAGTTACCGTGTTTGTACGATAGCTTTCTTATGCGTACGGCCCATGTTTTAGGGATACGCAGGTTCTAAAAGTGATGGTCTTGGTTTCAATCAAGTGATGAGGAAATTCCCATGGTAAGTACTGAATTTATTAAAGAACACAATGGAAAGCATATCGTGCATCCGATGTCGCACGTTGGCAACTTAAGCAAAAATGTGCCTATGATTATCAGCAGTGCTGATGGCGTGCGGATTACCGATATTGACGGTCATTCGATGGTTGATGGTGTTGGTGGGCTGTGGAACGTCAACGTTGGTTACAATCGCCCTGAAATCAAGCAGGCGATTAATGCGCAGCTTGACAAACTGCACTATTACTCAATCTTTGGCGGCGTTAGCAATGATGTTGTCATTGAATTGTCAGAAAAACTTGTGGGGATGATGCAGCCTGAAAAAATGGCGCGGGCGTTTTTCTCGTCGGGTGGATCTGATGCGGTTGAGACGGCGCTGCGGCTGGCGCGATTGTATTGGAAAGCGGAGGGTCAACGTGATCGTACAAAATTTATTTCGCTGCGCGGTGGCTATCACGGCACGCACTTTGGCGGCGCGTCTGTCAACGGCAACACCGTTTTCCGCCGTAACTTTGAGCCGATGCTGCCAGGGTGCTTCCATGTCGAAGCGCCTTATCTCTATCGCAATCAATATACTAATGACCATGAGGAACTCGGCCGATTGTGCGCCCAAATGTTAGAAAACGAGATTGTTTTTCAAGGGCCAGACACCGTTGCCGCGTTTATTGCGGAACCTGTGCAGGGTGCTGGCGGGGTGATTGTGCCGCCTGCTAACTATTGGCCGTTGCTCCGTGCGGTTTGTGATAAGTACGATGTGTTGTTGATTAGTGATGAGGTTGTGACTGGTTTCGGCCGAACTGGAAGCATGTTCGGCGCACGCGCTTGGGGCGTTGCCCCCGATATGATGACCCTCGCCAAAGGAATCAACAGCGGCTACATTCCGCTAGGCGCAACGATGATCAACGACCGCATTTCGCACGCGCTCGAAACAAATCAAGACAGCTTCGGCGCAGTCATGCACGGTTACACCTACTCAGGCCATCCTGTTGCCTGTGCCGCCGCGATCGCAAACCTCGACATTGTGCAAAATGAAGCGTTGCCCGCAGCGGCTGGCTTGCGCGGTGACTATTTCCTTAGCAAACTCAAGCCATTTATCGAACGGTTTAAGTCAGTTGGAGATGTGCGCGGCAAGGGGTTAATGGTTGCCTTAGAAATGGTGTCAGATAAAGCGACAAAGACGCCGATGATTCCTGAGTTTGGGCAGCAGATTGCACAAATTGCGCGTAAGGAAGGCGCGATGGTGCGTTCATCTGGGCCAAAGATTATTTTGTCACCACCGCTTGTGATTAATGAAGAAGAACTGGACGTGATTGTAAATGCGCTTGATATTGCGTTTTCAGAGCTAGACCGCTAGGCGATATAAGCGTTTGCCGAGAGGAATAATTAACGGTGAACAATGAATGGTGAATGTTGTTAATAGGGGCGCATTCATCATTTTCTGTTCACTGTTTTGCGTGCTGTTAGAGTGTAATTGAACTGTCGATCGCCATGAGGATTCCTTCGGCCGATGTTTCCTCATCCACCCGCGCCACCCAAGCGGCCGCATCCTGCCTAATGAAGCCAAAGGTGTCAAAATGGCAGGGAACCACCTTTTTCGGATTCAGAAATTGAACCGCCCGCAACGCATCATCTGGCCCCATCGTAACATTGTCACCGATGGGCAAAATCGCAAGGTCGATGCCATGCTCCCCAATGAGAGACATGTCTGAAAATAGCCCCGTATCCCCCGCGATGTAAATGTTTTGCTCGCCTGTTTTAAGCAAAAAACCAGCAGGCATGCCGCCATATTCCCCGTCAGGCAGTTTCGACCCGTGTAGCGCGGGGGTCATTTTGAGATAGCCAAAGGGATGATGGAAGCCGCCGCCCAAGTGCTGGGGATGTGTCTTTCTAACGCCCTGTCGTGCAAACCAATCTGCAATTTCAAATGTGGCGATGATAGTTGCATCGCAACGTTTGGCGATGCTGGCTGCGTCGATGACATGATCGCTATGTCCGTGCGTGATCAGAACATAGTCGATGTCGCTTATCTCATCGGCCGATGTTTTGGCCAACGGGTTGTTCCCCTTGAGAAAAGGATCGACGATCAGCTTTGTGCCGTTGACGTCGAGCGAAAAAGTTGCGTGTCCGTGGAAAGTAACTGTCACTGCCATCGTGTGTCTCCGTAGAAGTTTTCAGTAGGTTTATTGACATCAATGATAGGCTGTGAAAAAAATGAAATCAAGCGGTTATAAGATGTGATGCTGGCGAAGATGGGGTCTTGCTAGTTGGATACAGTCTCACACGATGTATATAGATTCTTAACAGGATCTTCAAAAGCGCGGGATAGACTCGTGTTAGGAACAGTAGACCTTAATCATTTGGAGAGATATGAATAAAGTAAGCTTTTTGTTTATTACGCTGGTGCTGTTTGCCGCTGGCTGTGGTGTGTTTGGGGTTGGTGAAACAATCCGTGAGCCTGTTGATTTGGCGACCTGTGGCACAGAAACGGCGAACCAATCGGCCGATGCAGAGATCGAAGCGTTACGCACCGCGATGAATGCGTTTAGAAGTTCCCTGTCAGACTCGTTGTTGGCCCAAGCGTCAAACTGCCTAGACGACGAGCGGCTCTATTTATGGCATAACACCCCCGCCGACGGCAATCGGGACGGAATCACGTATGGTGACTTATCGGCCGAACAGCTTGCTAGTTTTCAAGCGTTGTTGCAAGCGTTCCTAAGTGCTGATGGCTATCAAAAGGTCGATGAAATCACCTTTTTAGCGGAAGGGTATTTGAGCGAAATACGGAGCATTTGGGATACAGATTCTTATTCGATCGATATGTTTGGCGACCCAGAAAACAACGGTTCTTGGGGATTTCAACTCGATGGGCATCATGCGGCGCTAAATTTTCTTGTGCATGGGGATTCAGTCTCGATTGTGCCCGCTTTTTTGGGTGGTGAGCCAACGGTGGGGAGTCATAATGGGGTTGAGTTTGATATTTTTTCGGCCGAACGCGATCGCGCCCTCACCCTCTACAACAACCTAAACACAGACGAAAACACCGCCGCCGTATCCACTGGAGACAGCGCAACGATGCTGGTTGGCCCAGCCAATCGCAACGGCAACCCCGATCCCTATATCGGTGCTTATGATTATTCTGGATTTGAGACAGGGCTGAAATATGCTGACATGTCCGAAACGACGCAGGCAAATTTGCTGTTGCTGATGCAAGCGTATGTTTACAACCTCAACACCCCGTTTGCCGATGTTTGGTGGGCCGACATCATGACCAGCATTGATGACACCTACTTTGTTTGGCTCGATGATGTGGAGACCCCCACCGCAACAACCCAATTCTACTATCGCATTTATAACCAATCAGTTTGGATCGAGTACAACATGGAATCGCCAAGGGGGCAGGGGCTTGAAGATTGGAACCACGTCCACACCATCACGCGCATTCCCTCCAATGCCAACGGCGGCGACTATGGGATTTTTGCGAATGTCATCAATCAAGGTGGCCCAACGACATTGCTTGAGCATTATATGCAAGTCGATCACCACGCACTCAGCGAGATCGAATTTGATTATGGATTAGACACCCCGCTGGACACTTCACATGCCCACGATAGTTGAACTGTATATCACCTTATTTCTGGATGGAACTAACCACCATCGAGCAGCGTTCTATAACCAGACCGATAAACGCAAGGCAGTTACACAAGGAATACTTAACATGAGCACCTACACCCAAGATCAAACAGAAAGCAGCACCAACAACAGCAATGTACAACGTTCTATCATGGTTATCGCCTTATTATTTGTGACGGCCACGCTCGTCTGGTTCGCTATGTCATCTGGACTAATCAGTCGTAACAACACGGCGCTTGCCAATGCGAGAACCGCTTGGGACACGCAAATGCCTGATAGTTATTCATATGACCTGCAAGTTTCATGCTTTTGCTTTCCTGATATGACGCGCTCTGTCACTATCGTTGTTGCGGATGGTGTTGCACAATCTGTGACTTATGTTGATGACGGTACGGCGGCCGATTTAGACCTATTTGCCAGCTATGCCACAGTCGATAAGCTGCTAGAACGACTAGAACGTATTCAAGCGGAAGGCCCTGCCACCTTTGACGTAACATTTGATGAACAATATGGCGTACCGCAGTCGGTGAGCATCGATATAGATGAAATGATGGCTGATGAAGAAATCTACTACACGATCAACAATTTTGAAGTGCTACGCTAATAGTTTGCAATAATCTACCTGATTAAAGAGGCCCATCTAATTTAGATGGGCCTCTTTGTTTTTTTGCCTGCTCCATACGCCTTGATGAAGATGCTGATTTGTCGCTCGGCTGAGTATAATTGTGGGCGTACTTATGTTACGAACATCTTATCAAGCAAAACGCGGGCGCATCGGCCTGCTCCTGATTTCCCCATGGCTGATCGGCTTTGTGCTGCTAAAACTTGTACCGATAGCGGCCTCATTTGTGTTTGCGCTGAGCGATTTCAATATGCTCAAGCCACAAGATGCCTCATTTGTTGGGCTGGCAAATTTCTCCCGCCTTGTGCGGGATGAAATGATGTGGACGATGCTGTTTTCGACGGTTGGGTTGGCTGTTATCACCGTCCCGTTTCAACTGATAATCGCACTTTTGCTGGCGGCTATGTTGAGTAATGAGGCGATTTTCGGCCGAAATCTCTACCGCACCCTCATCTTTCTGCCCAGCATCATCCCAGGCATTGCCGTCTTTTCCGTCTGGTTCGGCTTTATCGATCCCGCCAGCGGCTGGCTCAATCGGCTTGTCATGGAGCCGCTCAATCTACCACCCTACGGCGGCGTCAACTCAGAATCAGGACGCAACGTACTGCTCATTTTGCTTTCGATCTGGAACATTGGCCCCGCCTTTCTCATTTTGTCAGGTGCAATGCTGGGCGTTCCCAAAGAGCTGTACGAAGCGGCTCGCGTAGACGGTGCTGGGCCACTCTATCGTTTTCTCAACATCACCATTCCCGTTATTTCCCCCGCTATCTTTTTTAGCCTGCTCATCTCGCTGATTACCGTTTTTGGCGGCACGGTGCTGCTCGACCGCAGCATCACATTTACCTTTGGCAGTCAATCGCCGATGGACGCCTACATCGCCGACGTGATGTTTGGCAAACAGGCGCTGGGTTATGCGGCTAGCTTGGCATGGGTGATGTTTGCGATTGTGCTGGTGATCGCTATTTATTTGTTCCGCACGGCCGAACGCTGGGTCTACTATCCGCTTGAGGAAGCATGATGCGAAATATAACGCTAAAGCTTTGGGACATGACAGGCACGATAAGCATCAACCTAATTGCGCTGCTGGTCGTGCTTGTTTACCTCTTTCCGATCAGCTACATGTTGGTCACCGCGCTCAAGGACGAGGCGCAATTTGGCGATCCAAACGCCCCCATTTTGCCGTCGCGTGCGATAGAAGGGACGTTTGAGGGCGAATCGTATCCACTTTACACCGTTCCTTTTGCAGAAGGCACGCGCCAACTGCTGCTTGTGCAAGCGCGGCGCAAAACAAGCCAATTTGTCGATCCTGCTGCGCCTGCATCAGGGTTGATTGAGTGGGAAGGGAATTGGCGTCAGCTTGCGCCCGTTTACGAACGGCACGTGACGTTTGATGCGTTTAGCACGTGGTTTGAGATGTTGGATTTTCGACAGGTCGGCCGAAACACAGCTATTGTCGTCGGGCTAACTGAAATAGGCGTCGTAATCACCTCTATTTTGGTCGCCTATGGTTTCGCCCGCTTCCCGATTCCGTATGGCAACACGTTGTTTCTGATTCTAATCGGCACAATTATTCTGCCAGAGAAAATTACGCTGATTCCGACCTATTTCGCGTTCGTTAACCTGCTTGATTGGCAAGGAACTTGGTGGCCGCTGATCGCACCCTACTGGTTTGGCAGCGCCGTTCTTATCTTTTTGCTGCGTCAAAATTTTCGCTCGATTCCGCGTGAGCTAGAGGAAGCGGCCATGCTCGACGGCGCGAGTCCGCTGCGGATTCTCGTCTCCGTTATTTTGCCGATGGCGTGGCCGACTATTTTGACGGTTGCCTTGCTGCATTTCTTCTATATTTGGAATGAGACACGCCTTGCGTCCCTTTATTTGCTCTCGTCCCCAGACAAACATCCTTTGGTGTCGAGCATGCTGGCGCGTGGCGGGTTTATCTCTGGCGCAAACAATTTACAGGCACGTGCTCTGATTACGATGGTGGTTCCCGCCGCCATTCTTTTCTTGTCACAGCGCTTTTTCATGCGTGGCGTGCAAATTACGGGGCTTGAGAAATGAATCATCTCAAGCGTGGTTCTTCCATACGGACAATTGTGTTGATGTGGTTTGGCTGGTGTGTCGTGATGGTCTGTTTTCAGGCGTTCGTGACGGCGCGTTTGCAGCCTGAGCGCCCCGATCGGGTGCTGTTTTGGACGGCGACGGAGACAACGGCAACTGCTCAACAGAACCAAATTTACCTCACCGAACCGTTTTTGAATCAACATGTGGCGTGGGATTCTGAGTATTATCTGTCGATTGCAACCGCTGGGTATCGTGATTCAGAAGTGCGTTCGGTGCAGGCGACTTCGGCCGAAATTCTCGAAATTCGCCCTGGCATGAACGTGGCATTGATGACCGACTCAGGCGAGACGCTGCCGCTGAACTACGCCTTTTTTCCCTTCTATCCCAGCGTGACGCGCCTGTTGGCGATCCCATTCAGTGCATTTGGTCTCAACACGATTGCAACCGCAACGCTGGCAGGCGTTGTTGTGTCGATGCTTGGCACGCTGGCGGGCATGATCGCCCTGTATGATCTGACCAAGGCGCGTTTAGGCGAGCGCGGCGGGATCCGTACCGCCTTTTATCTCATCATATTTCCAACGGGCATGTTTTTGGCGCAGGTTTACACCGAAGGATTATTTGTTGGATTGGCTTTTGGTGCGCTTGCCATGACGCAGCGCAAGCGGTGGGTTGGGGCCGCGCTCCTTGCGGCTTGTGCCACTTTGACCCGTGCGGTTGGCGTCGCGCTGTTTGTCCCGCTCATCATGCCTTGGCTACGCAGCGGCGACTGGATGGATCTCGATTTGGAGTGGCGCGAACTTTATTTTAGCGGCATTCCGTGGCGGGCGGTGGGGCGGGCGCTGCTGCATTTATCCCCCATCATCACCTTTTTGCTTTGGCGATTCTCGTTTTACGGGTTTGCATTTGCCGTCGTGGAGGAGCTTTATTTCGGCCGAGGCGTGTTCATGGTCGGCACCTCATTTGCCCAATGGCTGGACGCATTCCGCGCAATTGGTGGCGAAAATGGACAGCGCAGCACCTACTATCTCATTGAGTTTGGGGCGATTATCTTGGGGATTTGGAGCTGTCTCGCGACGCGCAAACAATATCCTGCTCTGAGCTGGTATGGTTTGCTTGCGATCGTGATTGCGCTGACGAGCGGCCCCGCGCAGGGGATGCACCGCTATATTTTGGCTGCTCCGTCGGTGTTTATCTTTCTCGGCCGATTAGGCGAGTCAGAAGCGTTTGACCGCGTTTGGACGATTGCCAGCGTTTTATTGATGGGCCTGTTGGCGACGCTATTCTCATTCGATTTCTGGGTCGGATAGCGTCTATCTGTTGTTCAGACGCTCCTGATAGCCCCACTCGCCAATTTGCGTATAGTCTGCGTCATAAACTTGCGTTTGGGTGTGGACAAATTTCACCCAGCTAAACGATCCCAACTGAATGGCAATTGATACTGCCCACTGCTCTTGCTCGTTGTTCTCAAGCTCGGCAGGAAACGTGTATTGATACGCAACCTGTTCAGCACTTTTGGCATCAATCGATTGGTAGGGAACCGCTAGGTGCAGGCCCGATTCGTCAGAGGCGTCCAGCGTTGCGATGGGTGGCGAAAGGTATTGCGGATAAAGCTGCTCTAAACGATCGGGTGGGTGACCCTGATCAACCGTATATTGTTCGATCGCCGCTATCAAAAAGCTGTTTTCATCGACAAACGCCTCGTACCCGCGTAATTTGATGGGGGGCGACATCGCATTTGCAAGGCGGATGCTGAAAAACCCAGTCAGCGCGTATATCCCGCCAAACAACATCAGCAACGTTGTCGACTGTCGCCCGTTTTGTGTGGACGCTTGCGCAATCGCCTGAATGATTAGAACGATAAACAAGCCTTGTTGCAGAAACGTGATGGCAAAAATGGGCGTGCGTAAAACGCTTTCGGTTGGTGACAGCCACACGTTTAAGAGTCGGGGGCCGCCGTTGACAAGCGTGGAAACGATAAATGTGAGCAGAAAAAAGGAGAGGTTGCGCCGATTGAGGAATTGCTTCATGGGTTTGGCTTCAATGGACTGAACGTTAGAAGCACAGGATTTTGAAGCGCCTATCCACAATTGTCAAGTTTGAGTTGGAGGAGGGGGGTGGGATTTCGGCCGAAACAACCTCTTTCCCGTTAGAAAAAGAGGCTGTTTTTCTAGACGCCCCAGCGGGGCGTCTCTACTGAATTATTATTTGGACAAAATGGGCAAATAAGCTCGGGGGGTAACCGAAGGTGCGGTGATTAACGCGCCGCTGTTGCTAAGCGTCCATTGATAATCCTCAACTTCACCACCTGCGATGCCGTATTGATACCGCATTCCAACCTGATCGTTGCAGACCCCGTCCCGATCCCAGTCAGGTTGGAGGCGAACACGTGCGTTGAACATTTTGTCCGCACCACTGCCTGTAAAGGTTCCGCTTGGTACGGTAAACATCACGTCTTGGCTTCCGTTGGTTACAGGCATCATCGCGACGGCAATATCGGCCGAATCGGTGAAATTGTCGTTGCCATCCCAATCGATCCAGATGCTTGCACACCCTTTGACATTGGTTGTATTTGACCCAACCGTGAGGCTTACTTTGCCGTTGTCCGCCCCATCAGACCACGCTTGCAAAGTCACACCATCATCATGTGTGTCAGCACGAATTGCCGCATTCTCAGTTGAGAAGTCTGTACCAAGCCATAGGCTGTTGACCTGCGTTTTGGTGTTTATGTGTTGGGCGCTGCCATATGCTGCAAATTCAGTGTCACCGTAGTCACTCGCCTCTGCAATCGTCCAGCCAATATCCTTGAGGAACATGAGCGTGATAGCGTCAACCGTGCGTGAACTGGGGCCAGAACCTGTGGCAGCATTCATCATACGCCCCATGTTGGTCGCATGGTTATCATCAAGATGAGACATGCTTGACCCTGATTGCCAATCATTTGCGACCGAGAAAATATAAGGTGCAAACCCGTTAGCTGTCAGCGTATTTGTCCCACGAAACTCAACCATTCCAGAACCAGCATTATAGATATTGAGCAACGCAGCTGTGTTGTTTGGCAGTGAAGTGATTTGTTTGTTGGGGTTTGTTGCGTAATCGGCCGAGGTATAGACAAAAATGTCGGTTATGGTTGGTGGCGAAGGGTAGTTTCCAACTGTAGGGGCGTTGTCGTTATCAACGCCAAAGCCCATAGCGAATCCAAGACCGTGCAGGAACTCGTGAACAAGCGTGCTTACAAAGTCAAACTTGGCAGGATCAACGCTGCAATTGGTTGTGCAATAGTCCCAGCTAATCGCGCTGTTGGTCGAGGTTGTGATTTCAGGACTTGCGCCGTTGTTGTCGGTATTGTCAATCGCGTTTTGAAGCGCAACCGCATAAACTGCTTGTCCCATACCGTTATCTACATTGTAGCTGTCGGTTGCACCTGCATACGCCAGCGAACTTGTTTGTTGATGGGGTTGATAACAGGCATCTACAACAATTGTCTGCGACGAGGTGATCAGGTCGTCGAGAATGTCGATCACGTGATTCATTGCCGTTTTGGCATCATTAGGCCAAGCGATGAGTGCGCCGTCTTCTGATGTGTCACAAGTCCCGTTGTCGCCAGGGCCGCGATAGTTCACGGTAAAGTTTGCGGCTAAATAGACATTGGGGACATGGGCTTCTCTTGCGTGGTCGGGTTCGGCCGAAACAGCCATCCCTCCCGCCATGGTGGTCAAAATAAAGGTGGCTATCAAGCCAACAAATGATAGTTTGGAACGATTTGACATAGGTACTCCAGATGAGATTTTAAACTACGAGTGTAGTTGATTTGGACGAGGGGTATTTAAGACTAAAGGTGTATATCTTGCTAGGGCTTAGGATGTATGTTTATTGATTTTCTGTGCCTCAGAAAGAAGCCAAGGCTCCAGTGCCGTGATGTTTTCACTCAAACGCGCACCTGCAACAATCGGCAACCATTGTTCATACTCAGCTTGGCTGTGCGAGCTCAGTTCAAAATAATGCGCTAGATACTGCTGATGGCAGTTGCGGACAGATTGCTCAAAGGCGGGGTCAGGGGTTTCGTTGCCAGTGATACCGCCCAAAAACAGAATCGTCGAACGAGCAACATCGGCCAGCGGATTCCCAAATGTGCAGTCATTCCAATCAACAATCGCTTCCCCCGCGCCTGCTTGCGAACGAACGACAACGTTGCCTGGGTGAAAATCACCGTGGCACACGGAACGACCGTCGGGCATTGTGTGCAGTTTGTCGATTAGGGCTGTTTTGAGTGCCTCAGACAATGGCGCAGCGCGGCGAATTTTGCTTTCTAACTTTTGACGTTGCAGTGGAATAGCGGGTTGTGCATCTAGTGCGTGCAGTTCGATATGGCGTTTTGCCAAACGGGTTGCAAACGTGGTGACTTGTTCTGGCGTTTGTTTTAGCAGCGCCAGCATGTTCTGACCATCAATCCGTTCAAAAAGCAGACCGTTTCGGCCGATTGCCCGAACCAAACTGCCAACCTTAGGAATCGGCAGCCCCAACCCTTGAACCGCACGAGAATGCGCAGCTTCCTCCCGAATCCAGTCTAGTTGAAACCAATCATGATATAGCTTGACAACCGTTTGCTCATCTTCCCAAGCATGAATATCGGCCGTGCGTCCCTGCGCCACCAGAGCGCCTAATCGTTTGTCTACCATTGTTTACCTCGTATTGTGTAAGAGAAAGAAGCTTGTCTAAGTGGATCGCAATCAATTATTGACGAAAACCTTAGAGGTTTATTGATCGAAATTTCCTGTGCCCTGCTTAAATCGCCGTAATTATATCGAAATGCCCTTGAAGGCACGGGGTTTATGAAGAACGTCATGAATGTATAAGATTCACAGTGTAAAAGCTGTTTGGCGTTCTCAAGACGGCGTTATAATCTGCAACGCAATGTGGAAAGTCGGAATCAATGCACAACTTTTATCAGGCAAGCCGGGATATCGGCAGGCTGGTATACACACTTATATTCGGCAGGTGCTCAATCATCTGCCAGTTGACCCGCAAATTGCCTACACTGTTTTTGGGCAGCAAGGCGCGGACGCGCATCTGAACGCGAATCTGCAACCGAATCTAACGCGGTGGCCGACCGAAAAGCCGATCGTGCGAATTGCTTGGGAACAGAGCGCGTTTCCGCTGCTAGCGCAACATGCACGTTGTGATTTGCTGCACAGTATGGCGTTTGTGACGCCTATGCTGACGCGCAAGCCAACAATCGTTACCGTCTATGATTTGAGTTTTGAACATTACCCAGAGCGTTACACAACGTTTAAGCGGCGCTATTTGCAAACGCAAACGCGCCGCTCCGTTTTGCAAGCCGATCACGTAGTCACGATTGCAGAAGATGGCAAGCGGGACGTGATCGAGATGTATGGTGTGCCTGAGCATAAGGTTGATGTGGTGACGCCGGGGGTTGATTTTGACGTTTTTCGGCCGATGTCCCCCTCACACCTAGCCGCCTTCAAAGAAAAAAACAAGCTCAATAAACGCTTCATCCTACATGTCGGAACGCTGCAACCGCGCAAAAACTTACCCATTCTGATCGATGCCTACGCCGCATTAAACGACCCTGATGTTGAGTTGATTTTTGTGGGCGGCAAGGGCTGGCTGTATGATGACATCTTTGCAAAGGTTGAACAATTGGGCTTAAGCAAACGTGTAAGATTCACGGGATTTGTTGCTGACGCTGATTTACCCCTCTGGTATAATGCCGCTAGTGTACTGGTAATGCCCTCCATTTATGAAGGCTTCGGAATCCCAATTGCCGACGCCATGGCGTGTGGAACCCCCGTTATTGCATCAAATGCATCGTCATTACCAGAGGTTGTTGGTGATGCTGGACTCCTTTTTCATCCGCAAGAAGTGACTGCGCTAACCGAGTGCATACATCAGGTGTTGACAGACGCTGCGCAAGCCGCCACGCTTCGTGATCGTGGGTTGCAGCAGGCTAAGAGGTTTTCATGGATTCAATCTGGTCGAAAGATGGCAGCCATCTATCGCAAAGTACTTCAGGCAGTATGAGCAGTCTCATGACCAATCGGCGCGTTCGTTTCTGGACGATTGTGACCGATTTAGTGTTTATTAACTGTGGGTTCTGGCTTGCGTATCAGCTACGCTACCAGCGACAATTGATTCGTGCGGTTGATGAATCAAGTTTTGTGCCTTTCGTCGAATATTTACCCCAACTGTTTTTATTCAATCTGTTTTTGATTGTTGCCTTTTCGCAAACGGCCGTTTGGCGACGGCGACGAGGCGAGTCGTTTTTTGACGAGCTGTACCGTATTGGGTACGCGATGACCGCTAGTTTCATGGTGTTGATCGCCTATCAATATTTATTTCAGGCGACGGCCAATTCGCGTCTGATGATATTTTGGCTTGCCCTGATCACGGGCGGCTTTCTTGCCGTTTCGCGCCTGTCGCGCCGCTGGACGATGCGCGGACTGTATGCGCGTGGTATCGGCACGGACAAGGTTGTGGTGGTTGGGTCTGGCGAGGCGGGGCGCGGCATGATTCGCACCCTGTTGGCGCGTCCTGACCTTGGGTTCAAGGCACTCGGCTTTTTAGACATTGACGATTCGCTTGGCTCACGTCGCATTCCGCGTTTGGGTCGTTGGGAAGATTTGGAAGAGGTTATTGTTAGCAACCCCGATCTGCATTCTGTCTTTATCGCATTGCCTGCCGAACGCAGCAGCGAGATTTTGCAGATGACCCGCCTGTGTCAAATCCATCGTGTGCGTGCGCAAATTGTGCCCGATCTGCTGCAACTTAGCCTCGGCCGTGTTGAGATTACCAACATGGGCGGCATCCCTGTGTTGGGTGTGAAAGAGCAGCAGATTAGCCGCGTCGGCCGATTCCTCAAAAGAATGATGGACTTAGCCATTGTATTTGTGTTTGCGATCCCTGGCCTGCCGCTGGGGCTGCTGATTGCGCTGGCGATTAAGCTTGAAGATGGTGGCCCTATCTTCTACAAAGCAACTCGCATGGGGCAGAATAGCAAGATGTTTGGCATGTACAAATTCCGCTCGATGGTGACTGACGCTGACAAGCTGCGCCAAAAAATGTGGGAGCAGAACGAGGCAGAGGGCGCGATCTTCAAAATTAAGGATGATCCGCGTGTGACCAAGGTTGGCAAAATTATTCGCCAAATGAGCTTTGACGAACTACCGCAGTTTATCAATATTTTGTTTGGGCAGATGAGTTTCGTGGGGCCACGTCCGCCAATTCAGGACGAGGTTGAACAGTACGACAAATGGCACTATCGTCGCTTTGGCATTAAAGGTGGGTTGACAGGTTTGTGGCAGGTGTCGGGGCGTGCTGACCTGACGTTTGATGAAGCGGTTTTGCTTGACATTTATTACATTGAGAACTGGTCGCTTGCCCTTGATATTCGCATCATTTTGCAAACGATTCCCTATGTGTTACTGCGTCGTGGTGCTTATTAGCATCAAACAGCAAAGATAAACGAATAACGGATAATTAATAATTACCAATGGTGTTGCCACCGTAAAGCATCTTCATTGGTCGTTATCCGTTATCCGTTAATAATTATCAATTCTCCGTTCACTGTTAATTATTCTCCATTTGTCTTCACCGTTTACAACAAAGATAAACGGATAACGAATAATGGATAACGGATAATTAATAATTACCAATGATGTTGCCATTGTAAAGCATCTTCATTGGTCGTTATCCGTTATCCGTTAATAATTATCAATTCTCCGTTCACTGTTAATTATTCTCCATTCACCGTAAGAGTGAACGTGGTGTTAGCCGGCGTAGATTCGGCCGAAATTTCCCCTCCCATATCACGCACAATTCGACGAACCGCATAAAGACCGACCCCCAACCCTCGGCGCGTGCCGATATTTCCCCCACGATAAAGCAACTCCCAAATATGTGGCATATCCTCAGGTGTAATGCCAATGCCTGTATCGGTGACGGATACCCGTAGGCATTGATCGAATAGGGAGATTTGGACGTAGATCGATTCTGATTCGGCCGAAAACTTACGCGCATTGTCAATTAACTGCTGAAGCACCTGCCCCAATAGATCAGAATCAACCGAGACGGAACGCTGATCCGCTTGCTGATAGGACAGTATTAAGTTGGTTTGGGTTGCAAACGTATGCCGCATGCGCTTTTCGAGCGACTCGCAGAGCGCGTCCATCGAGACGGCCGTCCGTTCGATAGACGTGTCCGATTGTGCGCTTGTATCAATCAGCAGCACGCTCTCAATGAGGCGCGTGATGTAGATAATCGCTTCTTCAATTTGTGTTTGCAGTTGCTTTTGTTTTTCTGGCTTTAGGCGGTCCCCATATTTAGTCAATAATTCGGTGGAGGTGCTGATTTTGGTTAATGGCGTTCGGAACTCGTGCGAGATCGTTTCGATGATTTGCGATTTCATCTCGTTAAAACGAACCGCTTCAGCAAGCGCCTGTTCTAGCTCTTGACTCAAGATATGTTCGCGGGCAACGGCCGATTCTAACGCCTTGGTGCGTTCAAAAACCTGATGCTCAATCCAAGCAAATGATTTTTCTAGCGTCTGTTTTCTTTCAGCAAGTGCTTTATTTGCCTGGCGCAAAGGATCGAATAAATTGCCATCGAGAATCGCATAGGCCAGCACCAAGTACCCCAATATAAACAACAGGATGTTCAGGCTGCTCATTTGGGAAATGCTGAAAAGCCCTAAAACAAAAGACACGCTCATGATTAGAGACGCATAACGGATATGGCGCGTCATGTGGGTGCGCCACGTGATGATAGGCAGTGCTGTCATCATCCCGATTAGTCCGCCAAAAGTGACTATCTGTTTGAACAAATTAGGCGGGAAACCGCTAAGTTTTAGCATCGGATACCCATTAAACGGATTAAATACTGTGCCTGGCATCAAATACGGATCAAGGTGGTAGTTAAAGTTATTTTGATAAAACAGGTAGCTAAACCAGCATGCGACCCCAGCATACAGAATATACCGTTGCTTGACCGTCCCAATTTGAGTGTAGGCAACGATGCTCAAGAAAAGCAGTGCCACTTCGGCATGGTCAAGTGTGACCCAGAGTCGGGCCATGAGGGAACTGGTTGCTGGCGAATAAAGTGGAAAGGTTGCCGACAGTGCGTTCAGAACAAGCACAATCTGCTGGATGGCAATTGTCCAACCCCACAGAAATAGCAGTCGGTTGACTCGTTCGCTCGGACCCTGCCAAATGAGCAGGAAACCAATGCTGACGGCAACCATGCCCGAGAGCAGCATTGTGCCAAACCCGATGAGTTGTAAAGTGCTGAGCGGTTCCATACTTAAAGTTGACCAATACTGGCGTTAGAGGGTTCCCAAAGAACCCGTTAAAGCTTATGCAAAAAATGAGAGCGTGCTGGCTGAACTTGTCGAAAAGCCGCGATTCATAAACCTCAGAGGTTTGTCGTCGTCTACTTTGGTCTGTGTATAAAAACCTCTGAGGCTTTCGGCAATGATTAATTGTGATCCACCTAATCGGCAAGCGGCAGTTGAAGGGAAACGCTGACCCCTTTGGGCTGATTGCGAGAGATAGTCAGTTGCCCGCCATATAGGGCGGCGAGTTTTGAAACGATTGCAAGCCCCAACCCCGTGCCTTGTTGTTCATAAAGTTGTCGTTCAAACTGTTGGTAAGGGCCGACACGTGCGATTTGTTCCTCGGTCATCCCGCGCCCTTGGTCAGAAATGGACAAAACGAACGTGTCCCCATCGACACGGCCTGAGATGTGAATAGGCGTGTTGGGTGCTGAGAATTTGAGCGCATTGCTCAACAGTTCGCTCATGATTTTGCGTAGGTTTTCACAGCTTATTTGAAGTTTTGCATCTTCGATATTGAGGTTTATATCGGCCGCACGCACATTATTATCGGTGAGCGCCTGAATTGCAGTCGCCAGTTCCATAAATGCGTCTGGGCAACTACGTCGCCGCATCGCCTCGATTTGCTCAGATTGTGCCAAACGCAACTCGATTTGTGCATAAAGCAGGACGTTACTTAACGTATGGTGCAGCCGTTGTCCTGAGTCCAAAATGTAGTTGGCAAACTCCATCAACTCATCTTTTGGCATAAGCCCTTGCTCCTGACGAATCAGATCGGCTAGCCCAATAATGCCGTTGAGCGGCGTGTTGATCTCATGCGGCAAGACAAAGAACAGATCGTTATGGAAGGAGCGTTTCATAACGTTATATTGCTCTGCAAGCATGTCGCGCTTCTTTAGCTGAGTGCGAATCGCGCGGGTCAACTGCTCGCTGGAGAAAGGTTTTGGCAAATAATCGTCAGCCCCCAGTTCCATACCGTGGCGGATGCTGGTGGGTTCAGCCTTGGCCGTGAGAAAGATAAACGGCGTTGTCGCAATCGTTGGGTCCTGTCGCACTTCTTGCAGCAAGCCATGTCCATCAAGACGGGGCATCATCACATCGCTAACAACCAGATCGGGGTGACATTGTTTGATAAGGTCCAACCCTTCGCTGCCGTCTGCGGCACAAACGGTTTCATAATCATTGAGTTCAAGGATTAAAGCAATATCTTCGCGTAGGGATGGTTCGTCTTCGATTACTAAAATGGTTGTCATAACGGTGCTCCTCAAAATAGATGACTTGTACGTCTTTCGTGCGCTGCCTTGCTTAAATGACTAAATTTGCGATTGGGCAAGTGCTGTGTTTCAAATGAGTTGTTGACGATAGCGTAGACTGAGCTTGTCGAAGTCGCAGCGGCATGTCGCTCAGGCTTCGGCAGGCTTCGGCAGG
>JBMZDF010000069.1:0-17497 GCA_049614105.1 Promineifilaceae bacterium (SeqCode) | reverse complement strand
TGTGATTTTTTTCACAATCATTATATGGGAAGACGCATCCGCTTGTCAATGTGAATTTTTTCACAATGTCATGGGGTGGGTGGGAAACAAAAAATCGGCCGAATTCGGCCGATTTTCCACACAAACTATAAAACGTCACCCCGACGGCTTAGCTTAGGCCGTTCGCTGTCGCTTAATCAGTTTCTCTAGCTCAATCGCCAAGAAAACAATCGATGAGAGAACGAGCGTCAACAGCAGGTCACCAAATGACAACGCGGTTGTGTCAAAGATAGCTTGCAAAAACGGCACGTAAATCACCGCAAGTTGCAGCACAAAGGTGAGCAGAATCGCATACACAAGCAGCATATTTGAGCGGAATCCGAGCGTGAACACCGACTCACGATTCGAGCGAATCGCCAGCGCGTTCCCCATCTGGGAAAGCGTCAACGTGTTGAAAACGAGCGTACGCCACCAAAGCGTTGTATCAGTGCCTTCAGGGGGCGCAATCCAGCCCATGAACCCAGCATACCCAACGCTCAACGAAACCAGCCCCATTAACAGCCCTGCCCACATAATTCGAGCGCCAATGCCGCGACTAAAAATGCTTTCGTCTGGTGCAAAAGGCGCACGGGTCATCGTGTCAGGTTCAGATGGCTCCACAGACAATGCCAGCCCTGGCAAACCGTCTGTCACCAAATTAATCCACAAGATTTGCAAAGGAATCAACGGCAGCGGCATTCCCAACAGCGGGCCAATCAGCATAACGTAAATTTCGCCTGCGTTGCTTGTCAAAATATATTGTAGGAATTTGCGCACGTTGTCATAAATCGTCCGCCCTTCCTTCACGGCGGCAACAATCGTGGCAAAGTTATCATCCAAAATCACCATCTCAGACGCTTCTTTCGATACGTCCGTTCCAGTAATCCCCATTGCAACGCCAATATCGCTGCGGCGCAACGCAGGCGCGTCATTGACGCCGTCGCCCGTCATGGCAACCACATGCCCTTTGTTCTGCAAAGCTTGTACGATGTTCAGCTTATGCTCAGGGGCAACACGTGCAAACACGGGAACTGTCTCGACAATGCTTTCCAGTTCCTCCATCGACATCAATTCAAGCTCTTGCCCTGTCACAACCCGATCGCCATCTTTGGCAATGTTAAGCTGTTTCGCAATTTGTTTTGCCGTAATCGGGTGATCGCCCGTAATCATCACGGGGCGAATCCCAGCCGTCACCGTCTCGGCAACCGCATCACGCACCTCGGGTCGCGGCGGATCCATCATGCCGATGATGCCGACAAAGGTCATGTCTTGCTCAAGCTGGCTCTCATCTGGCAACTCATCATACACACGAATCGCGACACCCAGAACGCGCAGCCCTTGCGACGCCATTTCGTCATGATGCGCTTGAATTCGCTGTCGCCACATATCATCCATCGGTTCAAGATGGTCATGCAGCCACACATATTTGGAAAGCGCCATCATGTGATTGAGTGCGCCTTTCGAGAATGCACCATAATCGCCAGCAAACTTGGAGAATGTCTTCCTCGCCTGTGGATCAATCTTTGCAATCGCATCCTCAGTCACACGATGCACCGTTGTCATACGTTTGCGATCAGATGAAAACGGCAGTTCGCCGACACGCGGGAACAGTTCCGTCAAACGCGGTTTCGTCAGCCCGTAAACTTCGGCCGCAACCAACAGCGCCGCCTCAGTCGGATCGCCAATCGTCCGATACCCCATCGGATGCTGGTCATCTGCCTCAATTTCTGCGTCATTACACAACGCGCTGGCAACGAGAAGCAGTTCAATGGTCGCTAAATCTTCATTGCCTTCAACTAGCCTAAACTCAGGATCTCCGCCTTCCTTGCGTCCTTCCAAAACCAGCTTTTCGTCTGCAAGGTCAAGCACCTGCACCGTCATGCGGTTTTGTGTCAGCGTTCCCGTTTTGTCGGAGCAAATTGTGGTGACAGAGCCAAGCGTCTCAACGGCGGGCAGCTTGCGAATCAACGCCTTGCGCTCTAGCATTTTCTGCGCACCAAGCGCCAGCGAAATTGTCACAATTGCGGGCAACCCTTCTGGGATAGCGGCAACAGCCATTGCAACGGCGGTCAGAAACAGTTCAATCGGATCATCACCACGCAACAGACCCAGCACCATCACGAGGCCAATAATGCCAAGGACGACTAATGCCAGTGTTCGGCCGAGTTGGGCCATTCGCTTCTGCAAAGGCGTTTGGTCATTCTCAACATTTTGAATAAGCTGGGCGATATTACCCAACTCCGTCTGCATCCCCGTTTCCGCCACAACGACAACCCCACGCCCGTAGGTCACGGCCGTTCCCATGTAGACCATGTTTTTACGGTCGCCCAATGGGGTGTTCTCGCTATTTAACGCTTTGGTATGTTTGCGGACGGGTTCTGATTCGCCAGTGAGTGAGGCTTCTTGAACGCGCAGGTTCATCGACTCGATGATGCGTGCATCGGCCGAAATCGCATCCCCAGCGTCAAGCAACACAATATCGCCTGGCACAAGTTCTTTTGCCGGCACTTCGCGCGTTTTGCCATCGCGACGCACCTTTGTATTAGGTGATGCCAGTTCCTTCAGCGCGGCCATCGCTTGCTCAGCACGATTTTCCTGAACATATCCCAGCGCCGCATTGATAATGACAATCGCTAAAATAACGATCCCGTCTAGGTAGTCGCCATGTCCTTCCAAAAACGCGATCACAAACGAGACAACGGCCGCCGCAACCAAAATGAGAACCATGACGTCGCGGAACTGATCGGTCAAGATAGAGAGTTTGCTACGCGACTCACCTTCTTGAATCTCATTAGGTCCATACTTTGCACGCCGTTGCTCAACCTCTGCACTACTCAATCCCTGCTTTGGTCTTACATCCAGATCTTTTAATACGCGCTCACTTTCAAGTAAATGCCAATCCATGACCACTCCAAAATTGTACAATTCGTTTGCAAGGGCAGGTGGGAACCCCTCGCACTGCGTTACTGTCTGCTTTTTGATTCGTTTGTGACTGTATGAAAGTTGGAAACTTAAACCAAGAAAACGTCACCTTTAAATTAGCGAGAATCGTATTTCAACGCACCAATTGCTTGATTCAGTTTACTGCTACTATTTTGGGAAACAAATCAATTATATTGCTTCAGTAGCTACTGCTCTAGATTGTAAGACATACTGGGCAAAACGTCAGCAAAGTAAGTGTGAGTGTTTCTAATTCGGCCGAAATCCAACAAAAAAGGCCAGCTCTTACGAGCCAGCCCCTCTTTAAAAACAATCTCAACATGAGATCGTTCAAATCTCTGTAGGTAGACGAAATTACTTGATTTCGGCACTAGCGCCGACAGCTTCAAGTGCAGCTTTTGCTTCTTCAGCTGCTTCTTTGCTAACACCTTCCAAAAAGGCCGATGGTGCAGTGTCAACAACTTCTTTCGCTTCTTTCAAACCAAGGCTTGTGAGTTTGCGAACTTCCTTAATAACGTTGATTTTCTTAGGACCAATTGCGGTCAAAACAACGTCGAATTCAGTTTGTTCTTCAACTTCTTCAGCAGTGTCGCCACCGCCGCCGTTCATCATCATGCCCGGCATCATCATTGGAGCAGCTGCGGCAGCGCTTACGCCCCACTTTTCTTCCAACATTTTTGTCAAATCAGCAGCTTCCAATACTGTCAGGCTGCTGAGAGATTCTACCAACTGTGCTAAATCTGCCATTTCTAAATCCTTTATTTCGCGGCAAAAACGAATTTTTGTCCAGCCGCGCTTCTTGTTAGTTTAATGTTTTAGGAATCAAATTCCTTCAACAATCAGAGCAGCTTATGCAGCTACTTCTTCTTCTTCTTTTGTGGCGTATGCATTAATTACATTCACCAACTGGTTCACACCACCGTTCATTACAGTTACCAAGTCACGTGCTGGCGCATTAAAGATGCCTACTAACTTGCTCAACGGTGCGTTGATCAAGCCGAGGATCTGCGAGCGGAGTTCGTCAATTGAAGGCAGATCTGCCAATGCTTCTGCATCAGCGGCTGACATAATTGATTTGCTGATGATACCACCGCGCAAATTGAAGAGTTCTTCTCTCTTCCCAAACTCTTTTAGCGTTTTTGCCATTGCTGGAGCTTCGCCCAGAGCAAACCCAATAACAGTTTGTCCTGTTAATTGCTCTGTCGGGACAGGGTTTCCTGTCTGTTCCAACGCTACACGAATCAAGGTATTCTTGGCAACGAACAGTGCACCGTCAACCTCACGCAACTTAATACGCAAATCTTCCATCTGCTTAACAGACATACCGCGAAATTCGGCTAAAAACATCGCGTTACTGCGTTCAGCATGGTCAACGTACTGCGCAACAAGTTCTTCTTTACGGCTTTTTGAAATTGCCAATTGTCGTTTACCTCCTACCAGAGATTATCGAAAACAAAAAATCCTCACACCAAATAGGCATGAGGATTCACAAGATTGCTAAGTAAACCAAAGGTTTACATTGTTTGTCTCTGAAACACTCCGCCTCGGCTGGAAATTAAGCCAGTAAACTGACACCAACGGTCTTTGGTCGAGTCTTCAAATGGGCTAATAAGCCCTATGAAATTTTCAACTTGCCGATCATACCTACGAAAGGTCGTTTCGGCAACTATTTGAATGAAGCTCGCTCGTTAGCCTTGGCTGTCGAGACGAATACCAGGGCCCATCGCATTTGCGATAGTTAAACGACGGATATAAATACCCTTAATCGAATCTGGTCTAGCACGGTCTAGTGCGTCTAGGATAGCGTCCAAGTTTTCTCGGAGCTGTTGTTCGCTAAAGCTAGCTTTGCCAAATGGCGCGTGAATGTTCGCGGTTTTATCAACACGGAACTCAACACGACCTGCTTTAGACTCTTGAATAACGCGCGGCAGATCAGGCCCAGGGACAACCGTACCAGCCTTAGGGTTTGGCATCAAACCACGCGGACCAAGCACGCGACCTAAACGACCAGCTTTACCCATCATACGTGGGGTTGCAATTGCAATGTCAAAGTCGACCCAACCGCCCTGAATTTTCTTGATAATTTCGTCATCTGCAATAATGTCTGCGCCAGCTTCAGTTGCCAAGTGGGCATCTTCACCTTCTGCAAACACGAGCACACGAACTTTTTTACCTAGACCATGTGGCAAAACCACAACTTCACGAACCTGTTGGTCAGCATGACGTGGGTCAACACCCAATCGTGCATGCACTTCAACGGTTGGATCAAATTTTGTTGTTGCAGTTGCTTTCAACAGCTTAACTGCTTCTTCGCGCGAGTAGTTCTTTTCGCGGTCAATCAAAGCAGCCGCTTCTCTGTATTTACGTCCTCGTTTCGGCATCTTATGCTCCTTGTGGTGCAAACGGCTTTAAGGTGCAAGGTCTAGCACAGCAAACGACTGTACAAGCCTTACAAAGCCTCCCACAATAATTTAGTCGGCGATTGTCAATCCCATGCTACGTGCAGTACCAGCAATAATTTTTGCTGCTTTTTCAACATCGTATGCATTTAAATCTTTCATCTTGGTTTCAGCAATTTCGCGCAGTTGTGCTTGTGTTACTTGCCCAACTTTCTCGGCCTTTGAGTTAGGAGACCCTTTCTTGATGCCTGCTGCTTGACGCAACAAATCGGCCGCAGGTGGTGTCTTTAATACAAAGGTGAAGCTACCGTCAGCATAGACTGTAACTTCAACAGGAACAACCTGTCCCATCATTCCAGATGTTTTTGCATTATATTCTTTGCAAAATCCCATCAGGTTGATCCCGTGTGGACCAAGTGCTGTACCAACTGGTGGCGCTGGATTTGCGCGTCCACCTTGAATCTGAATCTTAACAACTGCTTTAACTTTCTTTGCCATCTTTATCTCCTGAAGTGCAAGCGCCTGATAAGGGCTCCTTCAATTGGATGTATGATTAACCGTTTGCGATTGACAACATCAAACTCGTCAACCACAAACCTATAATCGTAAATTACTAAACTTTTTCAACGTGTGCAAAGTCCAATTCAACTGGTGTTTCACGTCCAAAGAACGATACCAGTACGCGGACTTTTGCACGGTCAGCATCAATAGCGTTGACCGACCCAACAAAGTCGGCAAAGGGACCCGAACGAATGCGGACCTTTTCATTGATGCGGAAATCAAATTTAACCTTGGGTGCGCCTTCTTCCATCCGATTCAAAATCTTAGCAACTTCGTCTTCGCGAAGTGCGGTTGGTTCGTTCCCCATGCCAACAAAACCTGTGACACCAGGGGTATTGCGAACCACATACCAAGATTCTTCAGACAACACCATTTGGACAAGGATATACCCTGGGAAAACGCGCTTTTCAACGGTGCGACGTTTCCCATCCTTGATTTCGATTTCCTCTTCGGTGGGCACAACCACATCGAAAATCATCTGCTGCATGTCCATCGTTTCGATGCGCTGCTCGATGCTATGACGAACTTTGTTTTCGTACCCTGCGTAACAATGGATCACGTACCAAGCGCGACCGTCACCAAGATCATCTAAAAGACCCGCTAATATGCCACCACCGAATTCGTCACTCATGATAAATTAGCCTCCAATTCCCAAAAAGGAATCGACGAGGAAAGATAGACCCTGCGAGAAAAGATAATCGGCCGAAGACAAAATCACTGTCATCACTGCCGTTACCAACAAAACAATACCTGTCCAGCGACTTGCTTCGTCGCGGGTTGGCCATGTAACTTTGCGAATCTCACCGCGCGCCTCGCGCAAGTATTGGGTCAATGCGTTTGAACCGCCGCTATTTTCTGTCACTTTTTATACCTCAATAGACCCCAGCCACTTTAGTTTTCACCAAAATAGCTAGGGTCTTCGATTAACAGGGGATGCAGGACTTGAACCCGCAGCCTACGGTTTTGGAGACCGTCGCTCTACCAATTGAGCTAATCCCCTAAGTTTAGCTAACAGTAACCACTAATTCGCAATTCGTCAAGTCGACTAATTACAAATAACTGATTACTGTAGACTTTTTAATCAATGCTGATAATAACGCCAGCACCAACTGTCAAACCACCTTCACGAATTGCGAAGCGACCACCAACTTCCAGTGCTACTGGGGCGATTAGCTCAACGTTCATTGTGACGTTGTCACCAGGCATAACCATTTCAGTCCCTGCTGGTAGCGTAATCTTCCCTGTGATGTCCAATGTACGGACATAAAACTGTGGGCGATACCCGTTGAAGAATGGCTTGTGGCGTCCGCCTTCGTCCTTCTTCAAGATGTAAACTTCACAGCTAAAGTTTGTATGTGGCTTGATGCTGCCCGCTTTTGCCATAACTTGGCCGCGAACAATTTCTTCACGCTTGATACCGCGCAAGAGTAACCCTGCGTTGTCTCCAGCTTCAACATTATCTAATGTTTTGTGGAACATTTCCATTGAGGTAACGGTGACTTTGCGTGTTGCTTCCAACCCGATTACTTCAATTTCTGCTGGTGCTTTCAGCGTACCACGCTCAACACGACCCGTTACAACCGTGCCGCGACCTTGAATTGAGAACACGTCCTCAACTGGCATTAGGAATGGTTTGTCGTTGTCACGTTCTGGCGTTGGGATGTACTCATCAACTGCTGCCATCAATTCATAGATTGGCGCATAAGCTGGGTGAGATGCATCTGATGGCGCTTCGAGTGCTTCAACAGCGCTACCGCGAATCATTGGGCAATCTTCGTCAAACTCGTATTGTTCGAGCAGCTCTTGAAGCTCCATCTCAACCAATTCGAGCAGTTCCTCATCATCCATCAAGTCAACTTTGTTCATGAAGATGACGATTCGTGGAACTTCTACCTGACGTGCCAACAAAACGTGTTCACGTGTTTGTGGCATTGGGCCATCAGGAGCAGACACAACCAAAATTGCGCCGTCCATCTGTGCCGCACCCGTAATCATGTTCTTGATATAGTCACGGTGACCTGGGCAGTCAACATGTGCGTAGTGACGATTTGCTGTCTCATACTCTACATGTGAGATTGCAATTGTAATACCACGTGCACGTTCTTCTGGTGCGTTGTCGATGTTTTCAAATGCAGAGTAATCTGCCCACCCTTTCAATGAGAGGGATTTTGTAATTGCTGCCGTCAAGCTCGTTTTACCATGATCAACATGACCAATTGTTCCGATATTGACGTGCGGCTTTTCGCGGTTAAATTTTTCTTTGCCCATTTTAGCTTACCTTTATATCAGTATTCTGCAATTAGCGACCCATGCTCAGCACCCGAAAAGTTTGCTAAGCAAAAGTCGCTTCACATATTCTTCTTAAGCGTTCCCTTTGACAACTTCAGCAGCAATCGCTTCAGTAACAGGTGAATAATGCTTGAATTCCATGGAGAAGTTACCACGACCTTGCGTCATTGAACGCAAAGTGGTCGCATAACCAAACATTTCGGCTAATGGTACATTCGCACGAATCGTCTGAACGCCTTCCATTCGCATTTCCATGCCCTCAATCAGACCACGGCGCGATGAAATGTTACCAATAACATCTCCCATATAATCATCAGGTGTCACAACCTCTACAGCCATAATTGGCTCAAGAAGAACTGACTTACCTCTTTGGAAGGCGTCTTTCATCGCCATAGAGGCAGCAACTTTAAATGCAACTTCTGAAGAATCTACGTCATGATAAGAGCCGTCAAAAACAGCTACTTTCACATCAACAACAGGGTATCCAGCGATTGAGCCAGCGCCCATTGCTTCTTTGAAACCCTGCTCAACAGCCTTGGCATAATCTTTAGGAATACGGCCGCCAATAACATCCCATGAAAACTCAAATCCACCACCAGGTTCGTTTGGTTCTACAATGGCTTGTACATGACCATACTGACCGCTACCACCTGTCTGACGAACGAACTTGCCTTCAGCTTTTGCAACCTTACGTGTAATCGTCTCACGGTATGCAACACGTGGTTTGCCCACATTAGCTGCAACCTTAAACTCACGCTTCAGGCGGTCAACCAAAACATCAAGATGAAGTTCACCCATACCAAACAAAATTGTTTGGTTTGTTTGTTCATCATTTTGAATTTGGAAGGTTGGATCTTCTTCAGAAAGTGAGCGGAGTGCAACACCCATCTTGTCTTGATCAAGCGATGTTTTTGGCTCAATCGCAACAGAGATAACAGGTTCTGGGAATTCGATTGTTTCGAGGATAATGCGGTTGTGGCGGTCGCAAAGCGTTTCACCTGTGTAGGTTTGCTTCAGACCAAGCGTTGCCGCAATGTCACCTGCGCGAACTTCATCGATATCTTCACGAGAGTTAGCGTGCATGCGAACCAATCGGCCGATTCTCTCTTTCCGATTCTTGTTCGCATTGTTGACCGTTACACCCGTTTGCAACACACCAGAGTAAACTCGCAAATAGGCCAGCTTACCAACATAAGGGTCCGTCACGAGCTTGAATACCAACGCAGACATTGGCGCATCATCATCAGCAGGACGAGGTTCTTCCTCACCTGTGACAGGGTTAATACCAATCATGGCTGGAACGTCAAGCGGCGATGGCAAGTAATAGCTAACTGCATCAAGAACAGGCTGAACACCTTTGTTGCGCAGCGCAGTACCAGCAAGAACAGGTGTCAAAAGACCCTTAATCGTTGCATCGCGCAAAGCTGCCATAATATCTTCGTTGGAGATTTCTTCCCCTTCAAGATAGAGCATCATGAGATCGTCGTTTGTTTCAACAACTTTCTCAATCATCGCTTCACGAGCTAATTCAACTTCTGTTGCAATATTTTCTGGAATTTCGATCGTCTGAGCATCTGCACCCAAATCGCCTGAATCCCATACTTGAGCTTCCATCGTAATCAGGTTAACCACGCCACGGAATTCGTCTTCAGCACCAATTGGGAACTGAATCGGAACTGGATTGCCACGGAGACGATCAATAATCATCTGAACGCAACGATCAAAGTTTGCGCCCGTGCGGTCCATCTTATTGACGAAGCAAATACGTGGGACGTTATACTCATCAGCCTGACGCCAAACAGTTTCTGACTGTGGCTCAACACCTGCAACCGCATCAAAGACGACGACACCGCCATCCAAAACGCGCAGGCTGCGCTGCACTTCGGCCGTGAAGTCAATATGGCCGGGAGTGTCAATAATATTAATCTGGTTTTCCTTCCAGAAAGTTGTTGTTGCCGCAGAGGTGATGGTAATGCCACGCTCACGCTCCTGCGCCATGTGATCCATGGTTGCAGCACCGTCGTGAACTTCACCCATCCGGTGAATCACACCTGTGTAATACAGGATGCGCTCTGTTGTTGTGGTTTTGCCAGCATCAATATGGGCAATAATGCCAATATTTCGTACGCGGTCTAGTGGATACCTACTCATGGTTGTCGTCTTGCTTGCAGCTGGATACCAATAGGATAGAAGAGAAAGTCGAGGTGCTAGCGAACTAGCATATCCTACAAGCGAAATCCAACTTTAGTAGCGGCTAAAGTGAGCGAATGCACGATTTGCATCCGCCATACGATGCGTGTCATCACGCTTCTTAACGGCAGCCCCTTGTCCCTTTGCCGCATCCATGAACTCATTTGCCAGCTTATCTGACATGGTTCGTCCGCTGCGGCTCCGAGCAGCGCCAAGTAACCAGCGCATTGCCAGTGCAATCTGGCGCTCTGAGTTTACTTCGTAGGGAACTTGATAAGTCGAGCCACCCACGCGGCGTGGTTTTACTTCCACGCGAGGGCCAGTATTACGCAATGCCTGCTCGAACATTTCAAGCGGGCTCTGGTTTGCGCGCTCTTCTACAAGAGCAAAGCTGTTGTACAACACACGAGTTGCTGTACTTTTCTTACCGTCGCGCATAAGACGATTGATAAACATCGACACATGCACGCTGTTGTATTTCAAATCGGGTTCAACGGGTCGTTTTTCAGGACGAGTACGTCTTGGCATGATATTCTCCAGGACTAAGCGAACGCGCTTACTTCTTCTTGGTACCGTACTTAGAACGGCCTTGCTTACGACTATCAACACCAGTTGCGTCAAGTGTGCCGCGCACGATGTGATAGCGAACACCAGGAAGATCCTTTACACGTCCACCACGGACCAACACAACAGAGTGATCTTGCAAAGAGTGTCCTTCACCACCAATGTAAGCTGTTACCTCAATACCATTGGTCAAACGAACACGAGCAACCTTACGAAGAGCCGAATTCGGCTTCTTTGGCGTCATTGTCTGTACTTTCGTGCAAACACCGCGTTTTTGCGGAGCACCCATTGATTGGCGAATACGACGCTGCTTAAAAGTGTTAAAATTAAACTGCAGCGCGGGTGCGGTACTCTTCTTGTTTTTCGTTTTACGTCCCTTGCGGACGAGCTGATTAATCGTGGGCACAGCCGATCTCCCTGATGACGCACTCAAAACCGCCTATATGCATGTAGAAATCTACCTGCCTGAAGGTTTTCAGCACTATTTTCATTCATCTTTTTAACTACCAACCGAGTTCAGGAAATTAATTCGCATTCACGCGATGAAGGCCACCTAACGAAGTTAAACGTGTCAGATGGCCTTGCCTAAATTCAGTTAATTCAATTGGTGCGCCACTTTGTCAGAAGATGACAGTTACCACACCCGCGTGTTAATAAAAAATCTCTAGCTGGCGGAGTATAGCAGCAACCCATATGAGTGTCAAATTCAATCGAATTATTCACGCTGCATCGTTAGGGATCATTCCTTTGATGAAACAAGCATATATGTAGGGAAAATAGCGCAAACCCTTAGCAACACGGGCTTGAGAGCGTATAATTTCTTGACGATAAGCCTTATTTCTGGTTTTATCTAACGTTAAGGAAGGAAATGGTTATTCCAGATTGGATTTGTTACCAATTGCACTAACTAGGTGTCAAAACCAACAGTGGATATAGTTTAATTAACTCAAGGAGAAACAATGACTTATGATATTCGTAATGGCACGCTTCTCGCGATCGTATTGTCTCTAGTTTTGAACCTTATTGTGTTCTTCGTCGGCCAACTTGGCCTCAATGTTCCATTCACAGTTGACTCCCCTCTCAGCCCTGTCTCAATTCTCCCTATCGTCATTGCAACCCTTGTCACCATTATTGGTGCAGGCATTGTCCTATGGGCGCTTCAAAACAGCATGGGAAATTTTGTACGGATCTTTTTATGGCTTGCCGCTATTATTGGTCTGCTCTCGTTAATCCCCGTCTACTTATTAACTTTTGATAAAGCGAGCTTCTTCTCGCTTGGTCTCATGCACGTATTTACTGCCTCAGCCGCAGTGTACGGCTTACTCTACTTTTCTCAATGTGACGATTGCGAAGAAGCTTGATCCCTGCGCAATACTAAACTATCAACTGAATACCAACTGTGTAGAACAGTAATTCTACAAGTGGACCGTTATGTTTTGCTTGCTGGCAAACTAAGCATGTATGTTGAATGCAATTGATGCATTGCACCTATTGCTTAGTCAGTGAATCCTTTTCGGAAAGGAGATTTTCTATGTGGATATATTTGATTATTGGTTTGGCTATTGGCTGGATTTTGCACACACTAGCCCATGAATTCTTTTGGCGGAATCGCCGGATTTGTACGGATTTGGAGCTTTCCCTACAAAAGTCTGTTGACGACCTGAAAATTCACAATGGTACGTTAAACGGTCAAGTTAACGACCTAAATTTGAAAGCCGCACGAATCCCAGATTTAGAAACTGACATCCAATCACGCGAGGCGCGTATTGGCAAGTTAAGCGGGGACTTGGATGCACGCAACACGCAGCTAAAAAATCTAAATGATTCAATCCAAACGAAGAATACTGAAATCGGCCGATTTAACGCCAAACTCGGTACGCTTCAAGCTGAAAATAAAGGATTTAGCGGCCGCATCGGTTCACTCGAATCAGAGCTAAGCGGACGCAACGCCGAGCTAGAAGACCTCAACGTTCAAATTGATGGGCTGCGGGCTAAATTAGGCGAACGCGACACCACCATTGGCAACCTGCGTGGGCAAGTAGGAAAAGTCGACTCACAGCTAAAAGGGTGGGGATTTGGCGCACTGGCAGGCGGCGGTCTTATGGCTTTACGCGAACGCTTTAGCGGTATGCGTGCTGATATTGACGCCAAAGACACTGAAATTGGAAACCTTCAACTTAGCGCAGAAGGTGGCAACATCGAGCTTGAGCGCCTTTCAGGCGACTTGCAGGCTAAAGATATTGAACTCGGCAACCTCAATGCAGACATTGAGATGAAAGAGGCCCGATTAGACCAACTCAATGCACGATTGGGTCGCCTCAATGCGAATATAGACGCAAAGGATTCAGAACTTGGCAACCTCAATGCGCAAATCGGGTCACTCCATGCTGGCATAGCGACACGCGATAGTGAGATCGAAGGGTTACACCTCCAACTAAACGAGGTTAACAAAGAGCTAGAAGGTATCGACATCGATGCTGGCGACGCTATCGCTGGTGCAGGTGCTGGATTTGGCCTTGCAGGGTTGGTTGGCTGGTTACGCAATCGCAATCAATCGCTTGAAACAGACGTTGATAGCCGTCAGTCGCAGCTTATGGCGCTCAATGCGAAGTATGAAGCAGACATTGAAGCGGCTAAGGTTGATACATCAGGTTACAACCTGCGCATCGGTGAGTTAGAGGCTGCACTCCAAGCACGTGATGCTCAAATTAATGGGCTGAACGTAGAACTGGGTGATCTTAACGCATCGGCCGAAGCAAAAGGCAGTGAGCTTGGCGACCTGAATCTCCAGTTGGGCAACCTCAATGCAGAGCTTGAGGCACGTGACAGCCGCATTGTGCGGTTAGAGGGTGAGGTCACAGGTGCGATCGAAAATGCTGAAATGGCCGAACTATATGCGGCCGAAGTCGATACGCTACGTGCAGACGTTAGTACACGCGATGCAGAGCTAGAAAGCTTGCGTCTACAGCTTGCCGAAGTCAATAACGAACTCGATGGGATCAATATTGATGTGGGCGACGCAGCAGCAGGTGCTGGCGCAGGGCTTGGTCTTGCAGGCATGATTGGCTGGTTGCGCAACCGTACGGGATCGCTCGAGACGGACGTAGCAGACCGTGATTCACAATTGCTAGCACTCAATAGCAAATACGAAACGGATCTTGAAGCTGCAAAAGTAGATACCTCTGGCTATGACCTTCAAATTGGTAACCTAGAAGCAAAAGTTGCTGAACGAGATGTAATCATCGCAGGTCTACGCGCCAATATTGCACCAGATAACTTAACAAAGGTTTGGGGCATCGGGCCAAAGATTGAAGCGGCACTGCATCAGGGTGGCGTCACCACATATGCACAGCTTGCGGCACTTGATGACGATGAAATCACGGCAATGCTGGATTCCTCAGGCGTTAACTACCGCCTTGCTGGGCCAGAAGTACGTGAAACTTGGCAAGAACAGGCCGAGTTGCTAGCGAATGGTGACAAGGAAGAGCTAAAGCTTCGCCAAGCACAATTCAAACGCAGCGGTGGCGGCGGCCTCGGCAAAGTTTGGGGGATTGGTTCAAAGGTAACCCATCTGCTGAGCGATGTTGGCGTCAACAACTATACACAGCTTGCGACAAGCTCAACGGCCGATATTGATGAAGCACTTAATGCAGCAAAGGGTTACTACCCGAACATGACAAAGTCTGAAATCCACCAATCATGGGTTGAACAGGCAAGCATGGCATCAAATGGTCAATGGGGTCTTTTAAAAGGGTATAAAGCTCGCTTCCGCCGTGGTCGCCAGCATGACGACCTCAAGCGAATCTGGGGTATTGGGCCAAAGACTGAAAAAGTTCTCAACAGTAACGATATAGACACCTTTGCTGAATTGGCAGATGCAAGCATCGAACGGATTGAAGAAATCCTTACAAAAGCAGGCACTCAATTTAACATGTCCTCTGATACGCTCCATGTGAATTGGAAGCGACAAGCACGGCTAGCGGCGATTGGTGACTGGGATGCGTTCCAAAAACTTTATGATGAACTGACTTGGGAAAACCAACAGGATGATGCATAAAGGAGGGACACAAAATTATGTCTAACGCATGTAATGCTAAAAATTTCGTCCCTCCACATACACTGTGGCGTTGGAACTTCTTTAACTGGATGGTTCCAATTCTGCTTGCCGCGCTGCTACTTGGGCTATTTGGGTTTAACCAACGCTACGCACGCATCCAAGGGCCAACTATCCAAGCGGGACCGCCAGATGCAACAACCAGTTTGAGCGGCATCGGGACGCCTCACTCAATGGTTAAAGTATTCAACGATGGCGTGCAGGTTGGCACAACAGGCGTTGATGCTGACGGTAATTGGTCGCTCGACACAACCACTATCACAGATAGCGGAGATTATGAATATGTTGCCCGTGCGTTTGACCCTGATGGGGTTCAGCGTGGGCAAGAAGACAGTTGGGCCTTTTCAATTGGTGACCCTGTCGCTGATGAACTTGACTATCGTGCGCCAACCTTGGCGTTGAAACGTAACGGTAATGATTTTGTGCTTGCGGGAACAGGATCACCGGGAACAACGGTTGAAGTCTTTAACAACGGCATATCGCTTGGTATGGCAGACGTTGACAATGACGGAAACTGGTCGCTTACCACGGTAACTGACCCCTACAACGGCAGCTTTGTTGCAAGCGGAACCGCCCCAGACGGCAGTGACATTGGCGACTCAGAAACATTGACCTACACGCCTGCGGCCTTATCGGCCGGTGCGCTCTCGCTGATTGGGGCAACCTACATGTGGGGCGGAACAGGAGAACCGGGAACAGATGTCGCCGTGATGCTCGAAGGTGAACCAGTCGGTACGGCACGGGTTGACTCTCGCGGCAACTGGTCATTCACTGGCTCAGCACGTGACTTAGACCCTGGGGACTATACGTTAGCCGCAATGGCGCTTGACGGTGACGGCAATGATGTTGCCTCGGCCGACAAAGACGCCCTTCTCAGCATTGTTGGGCCAATGTTTACAGCAGACGATGTCGATCAGGCCGCAGATGAGTCAGGCTTCGTATGGTCTGGCACAGGCGACCCCGGTTCAGATGTTGCGATCATGCTGGATGGCGACGAAATCGGCCGAACCACCGTCGATGACGACGGCAATTGGACCTATGAAGGCGACACCACAGGGCTAGACGCCGGCGATTACGAGCTAATGGCTCAAATGACTGACGCCGACGGCACTGTTGGCGGCGAAGCTGTTGCCGCAGCACCGATCAGCGTTGTAGGCGCAATGTCAGCGTTTACAGCCGGTGCGGTCGCCATGGCTGATGGTGCTCCCAGCTTCACATGGTCTGGCACAGGCGACCCCGGTTCAGATGTTGCGATCATGTTGGATGGCGACGAAATCGGCCGAACCACCGTTGATGACAACGGCGATTGGACCTATGAAGGCGACACCACAGAGCTAGACGCTGGTGATTATGAGCTAATGGCTCAAATGACTGATGCCGACGGCACTGTTGGCGGCGAAGCAGTTGCAGCAACACCGCTCAGCGTTGCAGGCGCAATGTCAGCATTTACGGCAGGCGCGGTCACAATGGGCGACGACAATGCCAACTTCACATGGTCTGGCGTAGGCACGCCCGGCTCAGAAGTTGTGATCATGTTGGATGGTGAGGAAATCGGCCGAACCACCGTTGATGACGATGGCAACTGGGCCTATGAAGGCGACACCGCAGGGCTAGACGCCGGTGATCATGAGCTAATGGCTCAAATAATTGACGCCGACGGCACTGTTGGCGGCGAACTGGTTGCGGAAACGCCAATCAGCGTTGTCGGTGCAATGTCAGCGTTCACGGCAGGCCCAGTCACAATGGCCGACGATAATGCCAACTTCACATGGTCTGGCACAGGCACACCTGGCTCAGAAGTTGTGATCATGTTGGGTGATGAGGAAATCGGCCGAACCACCGTTGATGACAATGGCGACTGGACCTACAAAGGGGCTCTTTCTGATCTAGACCCTGGTGATTACGAACTGTCTGCTCAAATGGCAGATGATGATTCAATGGTTGCCGTTGCGCCTTTCACCATCGACGGAAACGTGATGGGCTCAGAAACTGAATTTGAGCTTGGCATCGGCGAACCAGCGTTGGCAGACGACGGGGCAAACTTCACTTGGTCTGGCACAGGAATTCCTGGATCAGAGATTGTCATTATGGTAGATGGGGTCGAAGTCGGCCGAACTACTGTCGATGAAGATGGCAACTGGGTTTATGAAGGGGATGCAGCCAGCTTAGGCGCAGGCGAGTTTGAACTTGCAGTACAAATGCTTGATGCGGACGGCGCTGTTGTCAGCGAAATGGTAGCCACAGCGCCTCTGAGCATCGATTCTGGCACGGTAGCGGCCGACGATGCGATGGGTCAGGTTGAAGTTTTGTTGCCAAATGCGGATGCGGATGCAGGCGTTGCAGGCACAGCACCGGCTGGCTCACCCGCCGTTTCGCTCATTCTTGATTCGTCATGGAGTATGACCTTTGGGGTCGACTACAC
>JBMZDF010000068.1:0-17508 GCA_049614105.1 Promineifilaceae bacterium (SeqCode) | reverse complement strand
ACTGCCGCTTAAACGTGTCCTTGACGCGATTCGCCCCGCGATGACCAATCCGAAGATCGGCAAGGTGGCACACAACGCCAAGTTTGACTATATGATTTTGAAGCGAATGGGGCTTGTTGTATCACCCTTGACCTTTGACACAATGCTCGCCCAGTTTCTGATCGACCCCGGCAGTAAACATTTGGGACTTAAAGATTTAGCCCGCCATCGTCTCAATACTCATATGCAGAATATTGAAAATTTGATTGGCAAAGGGCGTAAGGCGCGGCCATTCTCTGAGGTGAAGATTGAGGATGCAGCACCCTATGGCGCGGCCGATGCAGACATCACGCTACGCTTAATGCAGACGCTACAGGCAGACCTCAAAAAGCTTGAGCTAGAAGGGCTGTTGGCGTTTGATATGCAGCTTGTTCCCGTGCTGGCTTCAATGGAATTTGAAGGTGTCAGCATTGACGTTGACTTTTTTCGAGAGCTGTCAAATCGTTTGACTATTCGCCTAGACGAACTTGAAACCGCTATTTTTAAGATCGTAGGACACCCATTCAACATCAAATCGACCCAGCAGCTAAGCGATGTCTTGTTTAAAGAGCTACAGATGCCGACCGATCGGCTCAAACGCACCAAGCGAGGATTCTATTCAACCGCGTCGGGCGTACTTGAATCGCTCAGGATGTCCGATGACCAAGGACTCATCGATCTGATTCTTGAATATCGTGAAACAGGCAAGCTACAGAGCACCTATGTTGACGCGCTGCCAAAGATGGTGCATAGCCATACGGGGCGTGTCCACACCAGCCTTAACCAAACGGGCGCTGTGACGGGGCGTTTATCAAGCAATACACCCAATCTGCAAAATATTCCTATTCGGACGGAGTTGGGGCGACAGGTTCGCAAGGGGTTTGTGGCGCGTCCTGGCTGGAAATTTGTTGCGGCCGATTATTCGCAGGTCGAGTTGCGTATTCTTGCGCATGTTAGCCAAGATGAAGCGCTGCTTAGCGCGTTCAAAAACGACCTTGATATTCATCGCGCCACTGCCGCAACCGTACACGGTGTGCCGCTTGAAGCGGTGACGTTTGAGCAACGCCGTTTTGCCAAAGCGGTCAATTTCGGTCTAATGTACGGTATGGGCGCGTTTCGCTTAGCACGTGAGTCAGAGTTGACATTGGCTGAGTCCGAGAACTTTATCAAGACTTATTTTGAACGCTTCCCTGGGGTTCGGGCTTACCTAGATAAGACAAAGGAGCAGGCACATAAGGAAGCGTATGTTGAGACATTAATGGGGCGTCGCCGCCAGTTCGCAATATTTATGCCAGGGGCGGTTCGTGGCCGACAATACGTTGCATCGGCCGAGCGAGAAGCTATCAACTATCCAATTCAGGGAACGGCGGCTGATATTATCAAGATCGCCATGATCCAACTGACCCACAGCCTGCGTGCGGGCAAGTATCGTGCGCGTATGCTGCTGCAAGTGCATGATGAACTGATTTTGGAAGTACCTGACGAAGAAGTGGATGCGGTCAAAAACCTACTTGAAGAAACGATGCGTAATGCATACGAATTAGATGTGCCGCTCAAAGTCGAGGCTGAGGTTTCAGACAACTGGTACGATTTGAAGTAAGTTCGGGGCTAAAATCGGCCGAATGGGAAACACGCTTGTGTTCCCATTCGCTGTCCCCTAGTAAGCACGTGCGCCAAAAATAGCGCGTCCCACACGGACATGTGTCGCGCCTTCTTCAATGGCGATCTCAAAATCATTTGTCATCCCCATGGAAATGTGGGGCAACGCTAAGGTTGGCGTGCTTGTCCGCAGCCATTCCGCTAGCTGATGGGTGCGCTGAAAAATCGGCCGAATAACCGTCTCGGTTGCTGTGAATGGTGCCATTGTCATCAGTCCCTGCACCTCTAGCTGTGGCAATGCAGCAATTTCCAACATCGCCGCAACCAAACGCTTGCGCTGTTCATTGTCCTGCTCCCACACGCCACAATCAAACCCCGATTTGCTGGCCTCTCCCGATACATTGACCTCAATATAAACGGGAAGCGTGCGGTTTAGCTCAACAAGCTGACGCGACAGACGCCGCGCAATTTTGAGCCGATCGACGGCGTGAAAAGCGTGGCTGTGTTTGGCAACTGGCAAACTTTGGCGCGTTTGCAGTTGGCCGATAAAGTGCCAGTGAATGCCGTCTAAGTGTGCCAAGGCATGCGCTTTTTCAGCCAGTTCTGACGACCTATTTTCTCCAAAATGACGGACCCCCGCCATGTATGCCGCTTCGATCATCTCGATCGGCTTTTGCTTGCTGACGGCAACCAGCGTGATTTCGTCACTTTTTCGGCCGATTCGCGCCGCCGCACCCGCAATTTGTTCCCGTACTTTGTTGATATTATCTGCAATGCTCATTAAGCTGACTATAGATTGTGCGCCCCTTTTTCGCAAGGGTTTCGGCCTGTGTATCGTGACAAAGACTGCCCGAATTGGGGCGGTATGTTATTCTAAACAGTATGACTATCAAAGCAATTGTTTGGGACATGGACGGGCTGCTGATTGACTCGGAGCCTGTGTGGGATATGGCGCGGAAGCGCATGGCGGAAGCAAATGGCGTGTATGACTGGAATAAACAGGATCACTTCAACGTGATGGGCGTCAGCACGGCCGAATGGGTTGACTACATGATTCAACGCATTGGATTAACGATGCCACCCGCAGAGGTGGAGGCCGCAATGATTGATCACATGGAGGCAATCTATTTGGAAGAAATACCCTTCCTGCCAAATGCGGTTGAGAAGATAGCTTGGGCAGCTTCACGCTATCCCTCCTGTATCGCCTCTGGTTCACCGCGCAAGCTGATCGATCTTGTGGCCGCTGATCCACGTGTTGCGCCGCACATGCAGTTTACACTGGCGGCCGATGAAGTTGGTTTGGGCAAACCGAACCCCGCAGTCTATCTCGAAGCGGCGAGGCGCTTGGGCATTGCACCAGAACAGTGTCTCTGCCTTGAAGATTCACCCAACGGCGTTCTCGCAGGCTATCGGGCGGGCATGAAGGTCATCAATATCCCTGACCCCGATATGCCCCTAACGGCAGAGCAAGCGCAATATGCTCATGTGGTGCTTGCGGGCTTGGCTGACTTTTCGGCCGAAATCATCGCGACCCTTTAGGTCGACATTCGGCCGAATGCGGTTGAGTATAGGACAACTGAACGCGTTAAAGCTGACGTTTGCCCCTTCTACATTTTACAAACGCAGTACAGCGACCTCACATTTTCTACACAATTCACACAGATAATGTAGACCGAGATAACGTTTCCGTAGAAAATGAGAGGTCATCATGGTAAAAACGAATTCGACACGACGTAAGCTTTTTACAGGTTCAGCAATGCTTACAATCATGCTCATTAGCGCGAGTCCCTTCTTCTCCAATACAATCGTAGCCGCATACAATGACAGTGATGAGTCAAACAGAGGCCGTACATCGCCCCTTTCTTTTTCAGCCACGCCACCCGCGACCACCTATGATCGGCATGCGACGTTGACTATCCAGTCAACTCAATCACTGGATGGTGTACAGCTTGAGTGTCGATTGAACAGCGGCGAATTCGCAGATTGCGACCCCAGTGTATTTATTGGTGATGTTGGAGGAGAAGGCGAGTACACGTTTACGGCCCGAATCAAAGATGATGCGGCAACTGAAATTTCTTATACATGGCAAATCCTGAACGTTTTTAGCTCAGGTTCAATCGATTTACTGCCTTCAAGTCAGGTTCCAAACGCGGCCGAACCGAATAGCTGGCGCGGGATTCTACGCATCAACTGCGATTTCTCGCACAGCAGCTACAACGATCCAATCGTGTTTCCTGGCGGGGAGGATATGGCCCATTTGCATCGCTTTTATGGCAATGAGTTGATCGACCACAACACAACGATGGAATCATTGTTAACAACAGGTGACTCAACCTGTCAAGGTGGTGAATTTAACCGCAGCGCCTATTGGGTGCCAGCGTTACTTGCGCCTGATTACGACCCCATCACCAACGAGCGCAACTTAGACGAGCATGGCGACCCTGCTTGGACAGTCGTTCCAGCCGTTGTTGGCACAAATGATGAGGCACACGAAGTTTTTTATTACTCGACAGGGATTGACGATTTAGACGCAATCCAGCCAATTCCCGTGGGACTGCGAATGATTGCTGGCGATCATTCAACCGAGCCAGGGGAAGCGCAAAACACATCAATCGTTCGCTGGCACTGTCAAAGCTGGGAGTCGAACGACCATAGCAATCCACAGTGGAGCAGTACGATCCCAGAATGCGCGGCTCCCGACCGAGTTCGCATGGATATTTTCTTTCCAAGCTGCTGGAACGGCACAGACCTAGATTCTGAAGATCACAAAAGTCATATGGCGTATCCGATAAAAGATTCGGCCGGCAGAACAGTTTGCCCCGATACGCATCCAGTTGCACTGGTTCGACCAAGCTACCATTATGCTTATGGTGTCAAACCTGATGTGTATGATCCAGTTACACACAATAGCAAAGGGTGGCGATTAGCGGCCGATGGGTATGAGGTGACGGCCGAAAATCATGGCGGACTGTCACTGCATGCAGATTGGTTCAATGGGTGGAATCCAACGATTATGGAAGCTATCTTGGAAACTTGTATAAAGCAACAGTACGATTGCCACAATGGGAATTTGGCGAATGGGTGGCGACTATCAGAGGCAAAAGAAGGGACGCAAGAAGAACCTCAAATCATTAATCGCGGTTTGGGTATGCACCATCATCCCACTGTCTCTCCAGTACATTTACACGAGATGTCGGTGCAACCACGTCATCATAATATTTCCCCACTACCTGCACTATTCTCAGTTGGCATTATCTCATGCATCGCTTTTTGGCGATTGAAATCAGGTTAGTGAACGATGCGCGAGTAGGGCATCAAAGAAAATAAAGAATATTGAATATTGAATGGAGAATAAAAAGTCAGGACTTCCGCAGGTGGAAGGTGCTCGTTCCGCTGCTCTGCGGTGGAATGCCGCTTTTTCCGCTCTGCGGATTCTTCGCTGTCAAGATTTGATGTAGTGAAAACCTCATATAGACTCTATCTCTATCATTTGTGCCGCGCGGCCCCTGGCGATACACCAATCGCCCGTTTAAATGCCCGACTAAACGCCGCCTCAGATTGATAGCCAAGACGTTCAGCCAACGCGCCCAACGACAAATCGCTCTCTTTGAGCAACGTCAGCGCCACATTCATGCGCCAGCGTGTAACATATTGCATCGGCGATTCTTCCACTAGCTCTTTGAAACGCGCCGCAAAAGCTGAACGAGACATCGTGTTATGCGAGATTCTATGCGTCTAACACTCAAAATCTCGCATATTTGCCGATAATCTTACTTATGAGAATAACACTTCTCGCAGTTAAAATGCAAAGGTTTGATTAGGTGGTTACCTCCTTTTTAAAAAGTGACGGGGAACTGCCCACCGCCCAAATTGTACTTTTTGTGGGTGGTTCGCGAGGCATCAACAGAGCATGGTACTAATGACCTATATATGCCATGGGTACTATTATGCTAAATTTAATTAGGTAGTTGGTTTAAGTATAGTAAAAGTACACCTTGTATTAAAGAGTGTTTGTAATGGTAATGGACTCACCACTAAAGCAAATAAACGTTTGCAGTACCCCCGTTTAATCCATCAAATCCAGCTAGATAGCGTTTGTGTAGTACATATTTGCACACTACATATCTATCTCTTGCTACCAGTTTATCCATGACGGATGTTTGTCAAAGATATATTTTTGACAAATACCTTCAGCGGCGTGTGGAACAATAGTTATCATAAAATGATAGTCTATCGACCCGTATTGGCAGCTAGCTGTTTGAAGCGAAGGGCGTTCTAAATCGCCCCTTTATCTGTTACATATTAGATATCAACCCATTTAAAGCTTATCAGCGATGATGTAATTGAGTGCTTTGAGCACAACATTCAATTACCTCTATCTTGCATTGTGTCGTGGGCGCAACTCAGGATAGACCGTCACGGACGATTTGATCGTCTGTATTTTGTGCTGCCTGTATCTGTTTTCATATGTATTCGTTGACGTTTTTATTTTGGAGTAATCCGTAATGACAAGAAGACACAAGATTTCTTCTCTATTTGTATTGGCATTGTTTAGTCTTTCCATAGCGGCTGTGTGGCAAACACAGAGCGCAACGGCGGCCCCTAACGCCCCTAGCTTGGAATTGTTCAAGAGTATTGTAGGGAACCCAACAACAGTTGATTCAGGTGAGTTGTTCACCTATAAGCTGGCGTATCGCTGTGTTAGCATCACCGAAAACTGTACAAACGCTGCAATTACCGATGTATTGCCGCCAGAAATTGCGTATATCTCGCTTACATCGAATCCGACGCATATTGATTCGGCCGATTACGACGACGCAACACACACCGTTACCTTCAACATGATCGACCCACTGCCAGCAGGCAGTACGGGCGTTGTACAAATTGATGTGCATTTCCCACCCGGAACGTTACCTGGCATAACCGCAAGCAACGTTGCAACGTTTGATGCCGATAACGCGACGTCCACCACCACAACCCCCGTGGATATTGGCACAACAGGCCAATTTGAGATGTTCGCAAATAAGAGCGTTCTCAGCACAGACATTGTGGTGGGCTTCCCTATCGAGTTTGAACTTGAGCTATGCAGCCCTGATTCAATCGGAGGCGTCGGCCTACTTAATCCTGTGTTTGTCGATCAACTGCCGCCAGAGGCGATCTTTGTTTCGGCCGAAGGCACAGAAACAGTAGATTGGACATACGACAGCGGCGCACACACCGTAACATTCAACAATCTGCCCGAAGCACAAGTAGGTGAATGCCTTGAACGCACGCTAACCGTTGTCTACAACAGTTTACCCGCAGGCATCCAAACCAACACGCTGACTATCAGCGGGACACCTGCTGCGTGTGATGGCAACATCACCCCGCTGCCTGATCACTGTAACGGCGTCGTTGGCCCGATTGCACTGCCCCCTGTTGATGCCACCTATAGCCCTGTCCCACCCTTTGGCAGTGCGGGAAGCAATAAAACGTCATTTACAGATTCCACATTTGCGGGACAAGACGGGGAAATAACCGGCAGCGCACAAACGGAGGCATTACCCGGCGAGACAGTTACCTATACTATTTCAGCACAAAACACGGGTTACCTTACGCTTACCAATGCTATATTGACCGACAGCATTCCGACAGAAATCACCGTGACAGCTTTTACGCTTGCCCCCGCTTCGGATGGCGACGTGAGCGTTTTCTATGAGACGAACGACACAGGCTGGCACGCGCTGGCTGGTAACCCGTTTGCGGCCACAACAAGTGTTGATGTGGCGACGCTTGGGTTAGGTGCTGGTGATTTCATTAAAACGATTCGCTGGGAGCTTGGATCGATGGCCCCACAGGGCACAGGATGGAACTCGACCATCACGGGTGTGATTGATCCGCAGCTCACCGATGGCGATAGTTTTGACAATTGTAGCGACTTTTCGGCCGAATCTACCGATGGCCCCGAAGCCAACACAAACTGCAACACCGTCCGTATCATCGCACCACGCACTATCCCGCGTGTTCAAAAAACAAACGATGCGGGGCCTTATCTGCCAGGTGAGGTAGTTACATTTACCGTAAACTTGCGCAACGACCAAGCCGCTCACACGGACTTTATCGATCCTATTTTGGTTGATTTCTTGCCTGTGCCATTCGACTTGATCACCGACTCAATTCGATTCCTCGGTACGGCAAGCGGGTTTGTTACCCCTACCCAAACAATCATCCCTGATTATCAAAGCACGGGGCGAACCGTTGTCCGCTGGGAATGGACGGGGAACCTGCCTGCTGGCGAAGACCTTGTCATGGAGTTGCATGCGACTGTCAAGCCGTTCACCCCTCCAGGGCGCTACTACAATCAATCGATGGTCTTTAGCAACAGCCCTAGCAACCCCAACGTTTACTATTGCGACGGTCAGCCAACCGAATATGTTGACACGCTTGACCTCGATGGCGACAGCAATACAACAGAATCGGTCTGCCAAAATTCAAACAGCCAAGGGTATGCGGATGTGTCTGCATTTTTGGCGCTGGAATCTGAAAAGCTAGTCAAGGGCGCACGCGACACCGACTTCCAAAAACTGGGCCTCACCTATCCCGGTGGCGAGCTAGAGTGGAAGGTTGTACTGACCAACACCAGCAACATTACGGCGTCAAACATCGTCATTTATGATATTTTGTCGTACATTGGCGACACGGGTGTGATTGATACGCAATCCCGTCTATCGCAGTGGCGACCCAATTTGCAAGGCCCTGTTGTTCCGCCTGCTGGTATTCCATCGACCATTTACTATAGTCAAGAGCAAAATCCGTGTCGGCCAGAGGTAACAAGCAGTGCGGATTGTGAAGATGATTGGTCAACCGTATTCCCTGTTAATAACCCCAGTAGCGTACAGGCAATTAAACTGGAATTATGTGACGCAGGTGTCTGTCACGACCTCGCTATTGGCGAGTCGTTTGAATTTTCGTGGCCGCTCGTTGCACCTAATGACATACCGACTGACGCTAGCTGTGAGAATCCATACACGCTGGCTAATTATCAACTGTACACTCTGCAATATCCTGCTTGCCAAATCGCATGGAACTCGTTTGGGTTTACAGCTGGGGGTGGCGGATTAACCCTACTGCCAGCCGAGCCTAACCGCGTGGGTATTCGCGCCTCAGACCCGCTGGCTAATTTTGCACTAGGTAATTTTGTGTGGCTTGATATTGCAGGTATTGAGCTGGACCATATGCAACAATCGGCCGAACAGAATCAATGGGGCGTCAACGGCGTGCGTGTTGAACTGTGGAACGCTGACACAAACGCACCCTTTGATAACAACAGTGACGGTGTAGGCGATTTCCGCTACACGGGTCCTGACTACAACGGCCGCCCCGGCTACTATCTTTTTAACGACCTGCCCGCAGGCAACTACTTTGTACGCTTTTTCCCACCCGCTGGTTTTACGCTCTCGGCTCCCAATGTGGGCAGCGATGATGCGCTCGACAGTGACGGTGAGACGACAGGGACAGATGGCACTCATGGCGACTATATCCAGACGGCGGTTATTGTCTTGGCGGCCGATACCCTTGACTGGGATCAGGGCCTCAGCGTTGCCGTCGATTATGGTGATCTGCCCCACGATGGGATTAATTACACCTATCCAGTGACCGCAACAGGCGCGATCTCTCCAGGTCTAGCCGCGCGTCATATCATCGACAGTGCGTTATACCTTGGTAACACAGTCGATGCAGAAATTGACGGGCAGCCAACCACGATGGCTGACGGTGATGACACCAACGGCGCACCTGATGATGAGGACGGCATCTTCTTCAAAACGCCCCTTATCCCTAATGAACAAGCCTGTTTCAACGTGACGGCTGTGACAATTCCAACCCAAGAGGCCAACCTCTCTGCTTGGTTCGATTTGAACGGCGACGGCATGCTCGATGATGTAAGTGAGCAAATCCTTGCTGATGTGCAGCCAAACAGCGGCACTGACCTCGGTGGTGGTGTTTATGAGCACTGCTTTACCGTACCAGCAACGACAGGCCATGGCGGCACGCTGTACAGTCGCTTCCGCCTCAGCACCGCTCCAAATCTGATGACCACAGGCACTGCCATCAATGGTGAGGTGGAAGATTATCGTCTCGATTTGGCATGTGTTGGTAACTACATTTTTGATGACAACGATTTAGACAGTACGCAAAGCGCGGGCGATCTCGGTATTGAGGACGTTGATGTTAACCTCGTTTGGGGTGGCCCCGACGGCGTGGTTGGCAACAGCGACGATGTGACCTATTCGACGACAACTGACAGCGATGGTTATTATCATTTCTGCGGTCTGTTGCCAGACCCCGCCAACGATGGCGCAGATGAGTTCCAAGTTGTCGTACCGACACTGCCCGGCATTGTTGTTCCTGCTGATCAGGGCGGCGATGATGCGCTTGATAGTGATGGTGATGCCAACGGAAGTAGCCCTGTTTTCACAATCACACTGCCTATCACAACAACTGATAACGCGGGCAACGATAACAGCTACGAAGGGTATCCTGACAATTATGATGACCTCGCATTTGATTTTGGCTTTATCATCGAGTATGACCGAGGTGACTTGCCAGATGATGACACTGCGGCAACCTACTCAACAAACGATACTGCTGTTCCAAGTGAAGTTGTTGGACCAATTCACCAAATTATGCCTGACCTCTATTTAGGCAGTTGTGTGGATGGGGAAGATAATGGACAGCCAAGTGCGGTAGGTTCGGCCGATGCTGATGACACAAACAGCGGTCTCCTACTCACAGGCGCAGGAACTTGCACAGGCAATGACGATGAAGACGGCGTCTCTTTCGCCACACCGCTCATTCCAGGCCATCAAGCGTGTGTCCACTTCACCGCTCAAACGGCTGCTGCACAAGGCGCTTACATCACGGCATGGTCCGACTTTGAGAGCAATGGCGATTTGAGCCAGAGCGAACGTTTCCTCCACAATCTCCGCCCCATGTCACACATGACCGATCTTGGCGGCGGTATCTATGAACATTGCTTCTCTGTTCCCGCCAACACAACTCATGACGGGACACTTTACAGCCGAGCACGACTCAGCACATCAACCATCAACTATCCCTTCTACCCCGAACCAGACGGCGAGGTCGAGGATTATGCGCTGGCGACCAATTGCGTTGGGAACTACATTTTCGATGACAATGATGGGAACAACATCCAAAGCGCAGGCGATGGCTCCATTGCCAACCTCACAGTTAACTTGCTCTGGGGCGGTGCGGATGGTCTTATCAGCACACCTGGCGATAACATCACCTACACAACCTCAACCGATTCAAACGGCAAGTATCACTTCTGCGGGTTGATTTTAGACGGTCAGGATGCCGACACCAATGCCGACGAGTATCAGGTCATGGTCCCAACCTTCCCCGGCGACATTGTGCTTGCCAATCAAGGGGCAGACGATGCGCTTGACAATGACGGCGACGCCAACGGCTATGGGCCAATCTTTGACCTCGCGTCGATGAATACGGACGATGCAGCCAATGACACAAGCGGCAGCGGCAGCGATAACAGCGGCGTCCCTGACGCACAAGATGATCTCAGCTTCGACTTCGGCTTTTTAATTGAGTTTGACTGGGGTGACCTGCCTGATAACGACACCTCCGGCGCAGGAACTGACAACTACGCAACCAACTTCACAGATGGAGCTGGCGAAGGGGTTGGCCCGAGTCACCAAATCACGGGCGGCTACTATCTCGGTAGCTGTGTCGATGGTGAAAATGATGGACAGCCTAGCGTTATCGGTTCGGCCGATAACGATGACAACACTCTCGGCGTCACATCAGCCCTCTTTGGAACCTGCACAGGCAACAACGACGAAGACGGCATCGTATTTGTCACACCATTTGTGGCAGGCGAAACGGCTTGCGTCAACATCACCGCCAGCAACGTCACCGCCAATGTCTTCGCTTTCCTCGACTGGAACGCAGACGGCACGCTCGATACAGCAACCGAACGTATGATTGCAGGCGCAGTCAACAGCGGCACGCTTGTTTCTGGCAGCACCTATCAACATTGCTTCACCGTCCCAGCCAACGCTGCGATAGATGACACGCTGTACAGCCGTTTCCGCTACAGCACTGACGCCAACCTCGACGCAACGGGGTCAGCAACGAATGGTGAAGTTGAAGATTATGCAACGCCTTTGGCATGTGTGGGCAACTACATTTTCATGGATGATGGCGGCATGCCCTATCGTCAGGATTCGGCCGATACAGGCATCGGCAACGTCGCTGTCAACCTCGTCTGGGGTGGCCCGGACGGCATCATCGGCAGCGGTGGCGACGACGTAACCTACAACACCACAACGAGCAGCAACGCGGCCTCGCTGGGTGAATATCATTTCTGTGGCTTGCCAAGCGATGCAAACGGCGACAGCACAGCAGACCAATATCAAATTCAGATCCCAACGCCCCCTGCCAGCCCCATCCTCGCCAACCAAGGCAGCGATGCAGTTGACAGCGACGGCACACTCTCTGGCGGCATCGTAGTCGCCCCTGTCTTTACCATTGCGGACGCAAACGCCATGCTCGAAAACGAGCGCGGCACACACAGCGACCTCATTCCGACAGGCTCGGATGACAACAGCAGTGACCTCGCCTTCGACTTTGGCTTCGAGCAGGTTTTGGGCGCAATCGGCAACTACATTTGGGTTGATGAAAATAGCGATGGCTTCCAAGATGCTGGCGAACCTGGCCTTCCGAACGTCACCGTGATTTTGCGCGATGCGGCCAACACGCCAATCATGACGACTACCACCGATGCGAACGGTGGCTACCTCTTCCCAGAACTGCCAGCAGGCACGTACTCGGTTGACGTGATTGACAGCAGCATCCCCAGCGGCATGTCGCAAACCACGTTATCGACCAATCCTGGAGCCGACTTTGGCAACCAAGATCACAGCGGCAACGGTTATTCAGTCACGATTGGCAACGGTCAGCCGCTTGAAAACCTAACGGCCGATTTTGGTTACAACTACAACCCAACGGACGATGTAAACAATCCGTCTGGGACACCTACCGCAGCGCTTGGCGATCGTATTTGGTACGACGAAGATGCTGACGGTGAGCAAGATCCAAACGAGATCGGTATATATAATGTATGTGTCGAGATTTTTAATGCGGGACCAGACGGTTTGTTTAACCCTGGCGCAGACAATCGCTACGGCACGGCCGATGACGATTCTGTCTCGCTTGGAACGCAGACAACCGACTACACAGGGCATTATCTGTTTGACAATCTCGCGCCAGGTGCTTACGTGGTGCAGATTTGCCAGAGCAGCCTCGATCCAGGTGGCGCACTCAATGGTTTGAACCAGACGGGTGACCCTGACCATTTCGGCCGAACTGAAAGCGGCGCGGCAGGTGAAGACGACAACATGACCACCACGCCGATTATCCTCGGCCCTGGCGACGTGTTCCTCAATGTTGACTTTGGTTACGATGGCGGAACAGTTGGCAGCATTGGCGACACAGTCTTTTTCGATGCAGACGCAGACGGCAACGGCCCTTCGATGACGGCGATTGATGATTCGCTCGCTGTGACACAAGGGGCTGGCGGTTCGGCCGATAGCGACGATTATGGCATTCCAAACCTCACCGTAAGCCTTATTCGCGACCTCGATGGCGACGGCATTCATGACGCAGGGGAGCCAATTATTGCGACTACCCTGACGGACGCCAACGGCCAATATCTGTTTAGCGGCCTGCCCGTTGATGATAATGGCGGCGACAACGATGCTGACTACATCATTTGGGTCAACGATACCGACAACGTTCTTGACGGTATGGAACAAACCTACGACGCTGACGGCGCGGCTGGCACGCCAAACAAGAGCGCGGTTGCGATTAGCAGCGGCAGCCCCATCGCTCGCGACCAAGATTTCGGCTACAGCGACAGCATCCCACAGGGCAGCATCGGTGACCAAATTTGGAATGACGTGGACGGCAGCGGCACGGCAACGCCAGACGCTGGCGAACCAGGCATTGCAGGTGTCACAATCAACTTGTTTGCAGATGCAAATGGGGACGGCATTGCAGATGATGTCAACGGCGATGGTGTCGTTGATGCCAATGATGCAATCGCGACAACGACAACAGATGAGAACGGTCAGTATCTGTTTGTTGGTTTGCCACTTGGTGGCTACTTAGTTGAAGTTGTAGACGAAACCTTGCCAGCAGGGTTCAGCAACACACCAACCTATGACCCCGACGGGACAACGCCTGTGAACATGGGCGCTTCTGTGATGCTCACAGAGGCGAATCCAGCCAATCGCGATCAGGACTTTAGCTATGCATATAGCGACAGCAACTTGAGCAGCATTGGCGACCAAATCTGGGGCGATCTAGGCAACGATGGCAACAATGCGCCAGATGCTGGAGATGTGCCACTGGCTGGCGTCGAGGTGATACTGACCGACAGTAACGGTAACACACAAACAACCACGACGGATGAGAACGGTCATTATCTATTTGATGGATTATCGGCCGATACTTACACCATCACCGTCAACACAGCAACATTACCAACAGGTTACAACACAACACCAAGCTATGATCCAGATACAACAATGGACAGTACAGCAACATATGTACTTGGCACAAACGAACATGAACGCACACGTGATTTTAGTTACCCACCCACAGCCCCCGAAGGCATAATCGGCGACACCGTTTGGTTTGACATCGACAGCGATGGCAACGGCCCCGACGACGAAGGCACGGCAGGAGGCGACAATAACGAGCCGGGCATTCCCGATGTGTGCGTGCATCTCTATCAAGATATGGGCACAATTGGCACTTTCGAGCCTGGCATTGACGTGCTGCTCAACACAACCTACACCGATGCGAACGGCCACTATTTATTCACAGGACTCAGTCTTGATGATGGCGGCGGCGACAGCGACTTTGATTATGTCGTGATGGTTGACACCAACTGTTTACCATCCTACGTCAACCCTAACGCAACCTATGATCAGGACGCACCAATCACCGACAACCTCAGCTTTACGAGTTTGAGCGCGGGCAGCATCAGCACAGGTAGCCATATCGACCTCGATCAAGATTTCGGCTATGCGCCTGACACCGCGCTCGGCACGATTGGCGACAGCATCTGGTTCGACATAGACGGCAACGGCAGCAGCACGCCAGAGGCGGGCGAACCGGGGTTGGAAGGTGTTGTGATTCTGTTGACAGATGAATACGGGAACACGTGGACAACTACAACAGATGAAAATGGCAACTATCAGTTTGGCGACCTGCCACTTGACACAACGTACACCGTCACGATTCCAGCAAGCAACTTCGCAGTAGGTGGCGTTCTGGAAGGCATGACCAACACCTATGATCCAGACAACAATGACGACAATGCAGGCGTCGGCGTCACGTTGACAGGATCAGCACCTGTTAATCTCGATCAGGACTTTAGTTACACAGGCGGCGTCGGCCAAATTGGTAACTTAGTTTGGTATGACACCAACTCTGATGGGGATGACGATAGCGGCATTGCGGGCAGCGGCGAAGCACCAATCGCCAACGTGACGCTTGATTTGTACCGTGACCTTAATTGTGATGGGTTTGTCAGCGCAGGCGACCCGTTGTTCGGCAGCACAACCACCGTTGGCGCGGTTGACGCAGGGGCGCACGGCATCAATGGTGTCTACGACTTTGACGGTTTGCCTGTCACAGCGGGCGGCACTTGCTGGGCCGTTGATGTAACGGACACCAACAACGAACTGCTGGGCCTCTGGAAAAGCAGCGGCACGCAGGGAACTGACAATCATAGTCAGGCTGACCCCTATGTTGACAACGGTAGCGGTGCATTGCGTTTAACGACGGCAAGTGCAAGCAATCTAACGGCCGATTTCGGTTATTACATTGACCCAGCCGCCGTGGGTAACTTTGTTTGGTTCGATATTAACTACAACGGTGTGCAAGATGCTGGCGAATTCGGCATCAACAACGTTACGGTTACGCTCTCTATCGCGTACCCAGACAACACCAACACAACGGTCAATATGCTAACGGGCGACAATCCCGCAACTGCGGCGGTTGAACGTGGTTGGTACAGCTTCGACAATCTGCTGATTGATGAAGATTACGCGACCTCAACAGGAACCTCCACGGCCAGCGCGACGCAACCGGCCCTTATGTTATCGATTGACGTCCCGCCACGTTACCTCATCACCAAGATTAACGATGCGGCCGCGACCAACGATCTAGACGATTCAGACGACACCAATGGCGTTGCAGCCCTTGCCACACTGGGCGCACTCGACACAACACAAAATGTCACGCCCACGTTGGAAACAAATCCAATTGCAAGCTATGACTTTGGTGTGGTCTCTGTAGAGCTAGGCGACTTGCCCGACACATACAACACATTTATCAGCAACAACGGTGCGCAGCACATCATCTTCCCAGATGATGATAATGACAACATGCCTGATATGGTTGGCGCAATCTGGGCAGGCGTTTTGGTTGACATCGAAACAGAAGGCCTCTCTGGCGGTGACTTCGGTGGCTCTGAAGGAGACGATGACGACCTAATTGACGACGAAGACGGGCTGATTCTTCCACTACAGCAGGATTTGGTGGAAGGCAACGTTGTGAGTTTTGTCGTCACACTACGCAGCCGAGGCGCTCAACGAGCTGATTATGGCCTGTGGATTGATTGGGACGGCGATGGCACTTTCTCAGGAACGAATGAGTTTCTAAGCCGCAACGGAATCGACATCGATTCTCCGCAGGGTAGCAACTTGTTTGACACTACGTTTACCATGACCACAACCGTACCCGTTGGCACAGTCGCTTATCCAAGCTGGATTTATGTGCGTGGGCGCGTGTTTGAAGAAAACACAACGGTCACACGTGACGTTGCAGTGGTGTCTTATCATGGGCTAGCTGGAAACGGCGAGGTTGAGGACTTTGCGATACGTCGTCTTGCACCAACCGCCGTTGGGTTCAGTTCGGCCGAAATAGAACAAACCGTAAACCACCCTATCCTGTCTAGTTTCCTTCTTCTACTCAGTGCAACCCTACCGTTTGTACTGATTGTTCGTCGGAAAACGCAGGCTATAACAACAAAAATCTAAACTTTCTTGCGTACTTAAACGCTTGAAACAAATGGATGTGGGTGTAAATGCACCCACATCCGCCAACCCCCTTCAGAACAAAACAACAAAATAAAATAAATCGATCTGTTGACATCCGAAACGTTTCGGATGCAGAGAAGGGTATATTTCAATATCAATCAAGGGCGCAAAATGAAGTAACGCTCAAAGAAGTTGCAAAAAAATCAGGGATGTCAGTTATAACTGTCTCGCGTGCGCTGAACGGGTTTGATGACGTTGCGGCCGATACACGCGCATTTATCCAAGCAACTGCTGATGCGCTGGGCTACACCCCCAACCTCAACGCCCGCCGACTCAAAACACAACGCGCCGATGCTATTGGCCTCATTATTCCCAACGAAAATCTGCGTTTTTCTGATCCATTCTTTAGTGAGTTGTTTTCAGGCATCATCGAGCAGTGTGCAACGTATGGGCTTGAGCTAAACGTCACAACCCCCACCCCCTCTGAAAATATTGAAGAAGTTTATCCGCAGCGGCACAAGTATTTGGCTGTACGCTGATTCAAGCATTTCGTCATGTTGTGCTGCCGCTTGTACTGCCTGGGATTGCAGCTTCGGCCGTTTTCACTTTTGTTCTCTCGTGGAATGAGGTTTTTGCCGCCAACTTACTGACTATCCGAAATCGCACGCTGCCTGCACAGGTGCTCAGTTCGCTTAATAACTCGTCTGAAGCGTATCAAAACGATTGCCAGCTGATATTCGTCGCGATCAAAAAGTGTGGCTGCGCT
>JBMZDF010000067.1:0-17573 GCA_049614105.1 Promineifilaceae bacterium (SeqCode) | reverse complement strand
TGTTTGCCTGAAAAAGAACGGACTAGACAGTCCGTTCAACGTTGTTTGTAGAGGATGAGGTGAGAGGCGTTCTAAACGATGTTGAACGGGCTGACAGCCTGTTTGCCTGAAAAAGAACGGACTAGACAGTCCGTTCAACGTTGTTTGTAGAGGAGTAGGTATGTCTTGGATAGAGATGATTCCAGAGGATGAGGCGAAAGGTGTTCTCAAGGATCTGTATGAAAAGTATCGTGAGCCTTGGGGTGGGGTGGATAACATTATCAAAATCCACAGCTTGAACCCTAAGTCGATGCGGACGCATTACAATTTATATGCGCATGCGATGCGGGGCAAGTCGGATTTGAGTCGTGTTCAGCGTGAGATGATTGCGGTTGCGACTTCTTCGATCAATCGCTGTAAATATTGACTGTATCATCACGGAGAGGGTCTCCGTAAACTGACGGGAGATGATGCGCTGGTTGAGGCGTTGCAGGTGGATTGGAAATCGGCCGAAATCAACCCCGCCGACCGCGCCATGCTGCTCTATGTCGAAAAACTTACCCTGTACCCTTGGGACATGGTCGAAGCTGATGTGATCGCATTGCGTGACGTTGGGTTTAGCGACGCCGCAATTTTGGATGTAAATCAAGTGACGAGCTATTATGCCTATGTAAATCGGTTAGCTGATGGTTTAGGCGTTGAAATCGAGCCGACTTTCAAAGAAACATAGGTCATGTTGGTTGAGCGGCCAGCGAGTACCTGGCTGCTCCTAGCAAATATTTTAGAATAAACAAGTGCTTCGTGTGTAATTATTCAACCTGTAAGCACGACCGTTGTAATCGTGCTAAAATAGACACATTGACAGAATAGATGGTATTATCGTGCAGCAGTACCGTTACAGATACTGACCAAGCAGATTTCACCGCCTCATGTAAATCTGGCTATAGCCAGAATCTTATTTGGTCAGTCTACCCATCCTTACAACATTTCTAAATCAAACAGCGGGCATAGCAAAATGTGTCGTGAAATCCGATTAAAGTGTCTAACTGTTTGCGCTGCTTTACTGGACGTTAATGTGCAGCGTCCTAGAATATGGAGTGGGGTATATTATTGAAGTGTGAGCTTGTCAATGGGCAGGTGCATTGTTTTCAATGGCTACCTCTGTTTAGAAACCTTACTTTATTGGGCTTTATGCGTGGCATCTTTGTAGATGCAAATGTTGTACCACAGGCAAGCTGAAAACTTAACGCTTGATATACAAGCTGCTAGATTTTGAGCATTCAGGTTTATTATTTGCCTTATACTTTTATTCGCCCAATCGCTGATTTGCAAACCCGTCACGCATGGTTTTGTGTGAGAACTGGACTTTATGGCAGAAAGAACAATCCGATCAACAAGTGACTTTGAGACACAGCTTCAACTTGGCGAGAAGCTCCTTAATCTTGGACGTGTGTCCGAGGCGCTTGATGAGCTACGAAAAGCAAGCGCCTTAAATGATGTGGGGCGCTATAGTTCGCCTGATAATTCGGCCGAAAGGGTAGAATCCCTTCAACGGCTTGACGAGGCTCTGAGCCGTGCTGAATCACTCAATCAAACCAAAACTGAAACAAGCAACCGCTGGTGGATCGCATCCTTGGCGTTAGCCCTGTTGCTATTTGGTATTTTCTTTGCTGGTTGGGTGCTCAACCGTGCCTCTATGCTTGACATGGAAATCATAGGCACGCAAGAGGCCGAGGTCAACGCAGCACAAGAGAAAGAGCTAACCAATCATATTGATGCGCTGCATGCTGAAGGGACACGCTTAGCCCGCACCAACGGTGCGTTACAACGCGAAATAGTTTCTCTGCAAGAGAACAATCAGCAAATTGCCCAAGCGGCTAACAATAATTTGTCTGAGGCGTATGTTCCGTTGCAAACGGTAGCGGCCGAGAATGCTAAAGCGGTTCAAAACATGGCGGCGATTGCTGCCCAGCGACCCATTTCGTCTGGTGGTGCCGAAATTATTGTGATTACACAAACGGTAAGCGGCCCAGGGCCAGCAGCGGCCGTTGTGGTTCCACAAATTGACGTTGTTGCAGCATCAAACAAGATGCGTATTACAACCAATAAAACGAATTTCCGTTATGGCCCCGGTCTTAACTATGGAATTCAGGGTGGGTTAAATGCAGGTGACTTTGTTGATGCGCTTGCACGTAGTGATGACAACTATTGGTATTATGTCGAAACCGCACAGGACCAATTTGGCTGGATTCACGTAAGTTTGGCTATTCCTGTGGACTTTGACTGGTTGCCAGAGAAACAGTCTGAATTTGCACCTCTGCCCACGATTACCCCGCCAGCAGCTTCACAGCCTGCACAGCCCGTTCCACCACCAACAGCGGTCACCGAGGATCAAGCTGTTGCACCTGCACCTGCGCCCTCAACCAATGAGGATCAAGTTGTTGCCTCCACGTCACCAACGTCTGTGCCGCAAAACCCTGTGGTAGTTCCTCCGCCTGTTGTGATTGCGACTGAAGAGGTACAGCAGCCTGCTGTTGCTGAAGCACAACCGACAGCACAGCCGACAGCGCCACCACCGCCACCACCGACAACGGCTATTGTTACCCCGCCTGTGGTTATTCCGACCATTCAGAGCAGCACGATAGATATTGCGCCAACGCCAACCCCAGAACCTGAGGAAGCCAGCGGCCAATAAACATCAGCTAGTCTCATCTAAAATCGTTATGAAACGACCGTCACAGTTTGTGGCGGTCGTTTTGTTTTTGCATGTCAGAGCAGGTTAGATTATTCGCATAGTCATTGCCACCTAAATAATTTAGAAATAAGCACCATCAGAGAAGTTAAACTTCTGAGTAAATGCATCAACTCTGAGGTTTTTATGCACAGGCCAAAGTCGACAACGACAAATGTGGGAAACCAAAAAGAGCCACACGCTCCATTTTGGGATTGTGTGACTCTTGATGACGCCTCTAACTATTGGCACGAGAAAGAACGCGTCAGATTTTAATAATGTAGTTCGCTTCAAAAATGAACTTGTAGTTTATATAAAGTTTATCGTTGGCTTCTTCAAATTATTTTATAGCGCCTTCGACCAACCTGCGGTAATCATACGGGATAATTTGGTGCACTACAATGACAGATTAGTGACAAATGGCACACAATTAGTGACAACTAACGCAATATTCTGCACATTTTCAGGTTTTTTAGAAGCGTTAGGTACAATTCTAAACAAATCACAACAAACTTTTTGATTTAATCGCAGAAACACAAACGAATTTATGTATCCTGCTGAGGAAAACTTATGGCAACTGTTAAGCTAATTGAATACGAAGATGCCTCTCCAGAGGTGAAAGCTGTTTATGATGATTTACGCGCTGTTCGTAAGACAGATTTCATCAACAATTTTTGGAAGGCGCTTGCCAATCATCCTGCAAACCTCAAGCGCGTTTGGGAGCAGCTAAAGGTTGTGATGCTGACGCCTGGCGAACTAGATCCGCTGACTAAAGAGATGCTTTATATTGCGGTATCGATTGCGAATAATTGTGATTATTGCATTCATTCGCACACGGCCACCGCTTTTGCGAAAGGCATGACGGATGGACAGTATCAGGAATTGATTTCCGTGGTTGGCATGGCACATCAGACGAATGGGATCGCAACAGGTTTGAAGGTTCCTGTGGATGAGGTTTATTTGGAATAAAGCATACACGCGCCGAAAGGGGGCTGGCACTGGATCGCGACGATGTTGACCGTCAGACCCAGTGCCTTGCGTTAGTTAACTGTTGATGCTTAGCTCAACTTGTTCGGCCGAACTGTCTCCTGCCTCTTTCAGAATGAGGCTATCTGTATCGACTGCGGTGTTGTCGCGACGATAGGTGAGCGTGAGTCGATGTTGACCTGATGACAACGTGCTGGGCAACAAGAATACGCCTGTGCCGTCTGCTTTGCGGAGCAGTCTCAGGTTGGCGGTGGGGGTGAAATCGGCCGAATTCAAAACGGTCCATTCATGCCCATCATCATTCCAGCGCAAACGTGTCGGTGCGGTCAATACTGGGGCATCCGCTGGCGTAATGACAAGATCGCCTCCGCTATCTCCCAACACAATTTGTGTTCCCGCAGGCAACAGTTCATCTTGTGTAAACGCATGGTATACGCCCCACATGCGCCCGATAACACGGACTTTCTCAAAAGCGACATCAGTATTCGCACCGCTGTAGAGCGCGACACGGCCCGCCGCGAATGTTGCATCCTGTAGCGTTGCAATCGGCACGCCGTCGATAAAGACAGCGAGTTCTGTTCCAACACATTCAACCGCTAGCTGATAGAGGCGATCTGCTTGGAGGGCATTTCCCTCTGTTGCAAGAACGGTCACAACGCCCGCCAGTTTACGCTCAAGACGCACTGTATGATGTTGGCTTAGCACCACGCGATAATAATTGTCATCATCCTGATAACGGAACAAGATGCCAACAGTCTCATCGCTTGCGCCCGACACGCGCAATGCGGTGGTCAGACGATAATTTTGCCAGTCCACGTTGCCAGCTAAGGCGTACAGTCCTGTGTTGGGTGTATTGGGTACGGGGTGTGCATTGTCGCGAGGGTGTAATGTGCCATCTACCTGCCAAACGGCTGGCTCGGTGCGGGCAGATTCAGCTACAAACGACCATATATCTGGTTTCCTGACGTTAAAGTTGTCGCGGAGCAAGATAGAAACGGGTTGCTCTATGACCTCATCAACCCAAACATGATCGAAGCGTGCATTGTTATGCCCCCAACAGTAGAGGCCGATGCGTCCTGCCAACAGGCTAAAGTCGATGACCTCAAACAGGGGTTGTCTGTCTAAAAAGCCCTGCAAGATGCCGTTGACTGCGATAATGGTGAGGGTGTAATTTCGGCCGACCTCATACCCCATCTCATCCTCCCACAACAGCGTCATGACGCCGTTCACATTTTTGACCAAACGACGATACTGACGCTCGCTATCGAACGAGAAACGATAGAAGTTGTCCGCATCCTGATAACGGAAAACAACCCCAACCGCGTCATTGTCCAACGGCTGGATACCGACCTGCAACAGCACATCTTTCCACGCAGCGTCGCCAGCAAGGGCCATTGTGCCGCGCTTCTCGATCGCGCTGCGGTTGTTGGGCGGCGACCAAATGTTGCTGGTTTGACGCAATATCCCACCCGCGATTTGCCACTGAGAGGGTGTGCTCTGCGTACCACGATCCACAACAGTCCATGCTGAGAAATTGTTTTCTGCAAAACTGTCGCGGAATAGGGCGTCGCCTGAGAACTGGTCGCGCGGCGTAGGCCAGCGTTCGTACTGTAATGTCTGTCCGTTTAGATTGAGCGGTTGACGGGCTAACAGTTGAACCGATTGATCTGCGCCGAACGTTGCCCCCGTGATTTTGAGATCGGTTGGGGGGGTGGCTGGCCGAACGTTGCGCTCCGTTTCCGTGAGCGAGATGTCAACACGTGTCCAGTCGATCGGTTCAGGTGAGCGCAGCAGCAGTCCAAGCGCGGTGTCGTTGTGCGTGATGCGTGTCATCTCAACGGCGGTTGGTTCCTGTGCAGCGGCCGAACCAACCGCCAGATCGGCCAAAACGGCATAGGCGCGACTCTCTGCCTCGCTTGGCGGGGCTGCGACGGGGGAAATGGCTTGACCTGTTGCGTCAACCACGGCGGGGTTTGCGCCGCTGATGTTGGCCGACCAAACTTCATCATTGTAGCTGTGTAAATGGTGGAAGAAATCGGTAAACAGGGAGGTTGTGAAGGGGAAACGATACACAACGGGCGCATTGTCGCGGAAGTCGTGGACGCGAACATCTTTGAATTGTGCGCCGACATTACCCCAAGCGTACAGACCGATTCGGCCGTTTGCAACACGATTATCCGTCACAGCAAAAACAAGGACGCCATCCTGATAGATGCGCAAATCGTCGCCCAGTGCTTCAACGGTCAGTCGATAGTCGCGGTTTCGTTCATAGGCGAACGTGTCTTCGGCAAGTCGCGTTGTCTCGCCACCTTCCACGCGCACAAGACGACGATAGGCACGCTGTCTGTCCATCGAGAACCGATAGAATGTGTTGCCGTTTTGATAGCGAAACACAACGCCGACGGCATCATTATCGGCCGAACGCACAAACAGCGACAGTCGATAATCATCCCATGCGTTTTCCCCATTGAGCAGCAGCGTACCCGGCTTGCGCAGTCCGTTGCGGGTGGTGTTGCCTCCCCAGATGTTGCGCGTTTGCACAATGTGCGGCGTGGCGGGTTCGCCCGATTCGCCGACTTCCCAACGAGAGGGGGCTGAGTTGTTGCCTTCATCGACCACCTGCCAAGCGCCAAGTGCGTCGCCCCCGCCAGCAGTTGTGCCTTGTGGATATCGGCCGAAATCGTCATGCAGCAACAGCGGAATCAACCGCGCTTCATAAACTGTGTCGGGATCGAGCAATTGTTGTGCGGCCAATGCTTGATTATGTGGAATAAGGCTGATGTCAACGTCGGAGAGACAGCCGCTAGCGTTGATTTGTCCAACAAAACGCTGTTCTGCGCCGTCTAGCGTGACCTCCTCGGTGACGCCCCATTCGTTGCTGAGCGTTAATAATCGGCCGAAACGATCGCGCACAGGCTGGTCGTTGTTATCAAACAGATACAGACCGAGATCGCGCCCGTTTTGCCGATACATCAAGTCAACATAATCCTCGTTGAAGCGCACCCCCACATCATAGGCACGATAAACAGGCCGTGGCAACAATGCCTTTTCGCCCGTTGCTGGCACGGTTGGCGGGATTGTCTGATCGACATAGAGGGTCAGGTCGCCCAAACCACCTTGCCCCGCTTGGAATTCTTCGGGGTTAGGATGGTTGCTAGGCGTGGAGAGCGCCGTCACGCCCGGCGCACCTTCCGTTTGGAAGTACGCAAACTCAGTCATTGTAAAGTCGCGACTGTAGTCGCTAAAATCATCAACCCCTTGCGCATCAACCGTTGTAACAATCTGGATGCGATAGCGCGTGTTGGGTTCCAGCACCGTGCCTTGATCTTCCCAACGTGCCAGCTCATTGCTCATGTGGTCACTCATCTCGATGCGTCGGCTCACATCTCTGGGATCTGGCCCGATGTTGATGCACACTGAGACGAGGCAAAGGCGCGTTGTTCCCGTGAGGCGGATGCGTGTCATTTGGTCGCCCTGTACACGCAGCGAGGTTCCGCTGGTGGGGCCTGCTGGGAAGGCGATATTGTCGTTGAACCCAACCGCGCTCCATGTGGCTTCGGCCGAATCAGGACATTCAAAACAGATCGCATGAAACAGCACCTCCGCAGCGGGTGCGATGACGATAACGGTTGTAATTCCTTTGCCCGTTAAGCGAATTGTCTCAAGTTGCCCATTTGATCCAGCCGTTTGCACGCTGTCAACCACTTGCCCTTTTGCGTTAAGCGCAACCACTTCGGGCGGGGCCGCATGGCTGCTCACCGTTACTTCGGCAAATGGTGAGGGGCAGGGCAACGTAAGATGCAACTGCGCGTTAACCAAAACCCCGCCACCCATGCCAAGGTTGGTAAACGTTAGATGGCTCGGTTGATTTCCATTGTTGCGAACCGTGAGCAGCTCTAAATTTTCGGCCGTTTTGTGCGGGTTAGGCAAACGGAACGTGCTGGTATTGTCGCGAAAATCAACACAGACAGGTTCCGCAGGTGGGGCAGGCGCAACAAACGCGGTAATCATCATGTCATCACTCGGCACTCGGAGCAGGATGTCGATGTGTGAGCCAACGGGGCAAATGGCGTGTCGATGACCGTCAATTGCTGGCTCGAAGTAATCAACCTCAAACGCACCGGGATCGGTTTCAAACTGGATGAATCGATGTTCGCGACAAACCAGCGGCGATTTAACCGTTTGGCCTGCGGGGAGGTCATCAAAGTCGCAGCAAACAATGCGATCGGGGGCGTCAGGAATGCAAGGATACGACTCAAAGGTGTCTTCAAACCAGTCTGCCAAATCATCCGAGGTGTGGCGCGTGTAGCTGTATGGCGTGCGCGACCAGAGCCAAAGTTTGGTTTGATTGACATGCACATCGCTGCTGGCGTCGAAGTTTTCGGGCAGGGGCAAGCTTAGAATAGGCGCCCATGCTCCGAAAAGACGTGGGACATCGGCCGCATTTGCTGTATCCCCTTTGCGTGCGACCGTTTGCCAAATGGCCCCATCCCGTTTTGCAAGAACAACCTCTTTTAAGCCATAGCGAACGAGTACTGGCCCTTCATTATTTTCAGGATCGCCAATGCGTTCGCGCTGCGGGGTGGGTGGCTGCGGATTCACGCTGATGAGTGCGTCGTCATGAACCGATCGGCCGAAGGTGATGTGCGGGCGTGCATCGAGCGGCACAATCGGCAGTGTGTTCAGATTAGGTTCGTTGCTGCCCGCTGGCGTTAGCGCCATGCCTGTGCTGCCGTCCAGCAGCCCGTCGCCATTGCTGTCATAACTGGGTAACAGCAGGTCTCCTGTGGCAAGCGGCCACTTGGTTGTGACTTTGAAGTGTTCAATGGCAACTTCTTGTAACGGCTTGGGCAAAAGCGGTGGATCTGGTTCTGGCCCCCACTCTAGCTCAATATCGACATCAAAGTCGGGGAGCGGCCACGGTAGGTTGATGCCTACACTAAGCTGGCCGAGGATGTGGAAGGGGTCAAATACATCGGCCGCAATTCTGGCATCGGCCGATAAACCCAGCCCAAATCCGAACACCGAAAGCTCCGCCTTCCCGTGCATCCACAAGTCGCCATAGAAGTGAGCCGGTCGCCAGCTCACAACCGTATTCCCCTCGATCCACGCCTCTATTGTTACCCGCAAGGGGCCAAACTTCCAACGCTTGTCATAGCCAACCCAAGCCCCCATCTGTAGTTTGTGGGCGTCGAGCATAAAGTACGCATTGGCTTCGTAGATAGATAGAATTTCGGCGCGAATACGTCGCTCACGAGGTTCTTTTTGGCCCAAATAGAGATGCCAGTCGCTGGGGTCGTCAAAGTCAAAGAATGCCTCTGCGCTGCCGCTGATGTCGATCAGTTCACCGCCAGAGCCATATTTGTACTGGGCATCCAGACCCAAAAGCAGCGTGCGCTCACGATTGTCAAGCACCGCCAATGATCGGAACAGTGGCTCCTCGTCCAGCTTGGATCGTGCTTTAAGCAGGTTGGCCTTGCCCTCTAGCAAAACGATCGGGCCGGGGAAAACGATCATGAGCAGCATCTTGCCAGAGAAGGTAAACCCATTGTCGGGCAGTGTCCCTATCGTAATGCCGCCGCCAATTGCTAGGCTGCCGTGTTCATTTGCCCATTTATTTTTGAGATCGGTGACGCCTATTTCGGGGCGTTTGTACCAGCCCTCACCGGGTCCGATCCCGTACCAAGGTTCATCATCCCGTTTGTCTGGCTCGAAGTTGAGCGCAAACAGACCTGCGAGGCCGTAGAGTGCCGCGCCTGTTGCCCAAAGCGGGATGCCAGCGGGCAGTTCTGCGCTGAGATAGATTGCAAAGAAGGTGTATTTACCTTGGACGGGGTCATCGGCCGAACCGACCACCAGCACCGCATCAATTTCCAACCCTAACGTGATAAGGTCTAGTTTAATCGCGCCGTCAAAGCGGTTGACCTGTGCGCCTTCCTCATCAATGAACTGGCGGAACGCAATTTCACCCTTGAAGCTTAGCACTTCTGGGATAACCATTTCGACCCCAACGCCGTTGAGTGTGATAGAGGAATCGCGGCCGTCATCGTACCATGTGATGCGCAGGCCATCGACTGAGGCACCGGCCGAAAGGCCATCGACCAATTTCAGCCCGCCCGTAAAGCCGACCCATTTGCCACCATCTTCTGATTTGCCAAAGCCCAGCTTGCTAATTTCTAGCGTGAAGCCGTAGAAGTCGAGCGTGTACTGTGCGGGTAGGTCAAGCCAGCCGCCGTCTAATTTGACGTTGCCATCTGAGTCGATAGACAGCTTTTTGATGTCAAAGGTCGGCCAATCCAGCCCGCCAAACATGGGTGTGATTTTGCCGCCAATGTAGATAAGCCCTGTTCCGCTGTCTAGCTCGATCCCTATATTTTCGAGCGATACCTGCATCAAATCTGGCTTATTGAGCGTGATTAGCCCGTTTTGGCTTGCCAATTTCACAGCTAGCGAGCCGTTTAGCGCAACCCCAATTTCTACGGCGACCTGCTCATCAAAGAATGGCAGCGTCAGCGTCCCTTCGATGCGGGATTCGGTGAGCGCATTTTGAACAAATGTAAGCCCCACCTGCTGCAATCCAAGTTCCATACCGCCCAAATCTGCTTCAAGGGGCGGCCCCCACTCACTCGCGATTGTGCCAGAGAAACCGCCGTTGCCGATGTAACCATCGGTTAATTCTAAATCGCCGACAACCCCCGCCAATGAATCGGGCAAATAAAGCGCGACCTGCTCTAGATAAATACCGCGCCAGCCGTTGGGCTGACCCACAGGTGGATTGTCATGGCTCAGGTGCAGGCTGAGATTTTCTGCTTCAATAACCACGCCGCTGTCGCCGAGCATGGTTAGCGGCAAATCGATAGCGGTCTCTGTCTCTAATGACACGTTTCCATCTGAGTCAAACGTGAGCGTAACCTCTGCCAGCACAATTTCGATGTAATCTTTTGAACGATCGACCTCAAACCGATCTGAGACATCTGGGTTGCCCGATGTTAGGCGCTGTGCGGGTTGGAACAAATCAGTTTTCAAGCGCAGCGCGATAGGCAAATCAATAATCTGAATTTGTAGCGTGGGCGATACTTGAATACTTAGGGGGAAAACCGCCCCGCCGCCACCGGGCGCAAGCACAAGTGAGATTGCGTCGAGGCCGGGTATGGTGAGCGCCAATTCGGTGTCAAATAAGATTTTTGTCTTGGAAATAACCGTGTCGTCGACAGTCTCGGTTTGTAAGGGTTGCACCCAAACGTGTTCCAAAAATGAACGCTGTGGCAAATCGGGCAAAAACGACGGCCAGACAGAGGTCAGCGTTTCCTCAGCATTGAGATAGGATTCTTTGAGGGTGTTCATGGGCAAAGGCCTCCCCAATCTTGACGCGAATCTGGGTCAACATAGGCATCATAACGTTTTTGGTTAGTCATAGATATGTTTGGTACGGGTAGTGCGATCGACCTTAGCGGGGCAGGTTGTTCAAGTTCAATCCCTGGAGCACCCCAAGCTGGCTCCCAAGCGTGGAGTGCCGCTTGAATATCGGAAAGTTCATCGGGTGTGGGGTGTAGCAAATGCTCAGCCCATAATCTGTTACGATAGGCTTGAACCACCACCTGATCCTGATCAACAAAGCTAACCCCATGCTCCAAATCGGTGTACAGGCTCCGTCGTATCGCGTTGCCCGAACCAATCACCGCCCAATTATCATCAACGAGTATTGTTTTGCTGTGGACTACAACGCCCGATGGTTCACCTATTAAGTAGTCATCAACAACGGGCGGGGTTGACTCTGGCTGATTTTGCACTCGAAAAATCATCGTATTCCCCTCAGAGATCGGCGGGTTTCCTATAATGTCAAAAACATTGGTTAAATCTGATTGTTGAAAGAGTTTGGCTTGTTTGTCAGCAAAGAAATTTTCTGCAATATCTTCGACAGCCTCTTGATCAAGCGAAACGAGGCTTGTTTCGCCTTCATCTGTGACGTTTGTAATATGAAGAACCCTTGATTGAATGACAATCGGTCCCAATCGTCTGAATGCTCTGACTTGATCAATCTGTGGCGGGGTTAAGCCTTCGAGCAAGCCGTTGTTGATCGACTGGTTGAGAATAGCACCATCATCAAAGTCGGGATCGTTGGGATCGGCCGAACCTGAAAATAGCAAAATTACCCGTAGATCGGGCTGTTGCTTGATAGCCGTGTTGATCCAGCTCAAAATTTCTTGCGACCAGTACGATTGGTCCTCCATGTAGATGTATGTTTCTGCATTTTCAAGGGCTTTCTTGAGTGCAACCTTGTACTCAAAAATCCCTGACGGCCCAAAGGAAATGGGGGGATTTTCTGGTAAGCAGTTGTTCCAAGCGTAATTAAAGGCGGGAACGGTCCTTAGACTTTGAACGTGATGTGTCCCTTTTGGCGCAATGGGCATGACGCGGTCAGGTAAAGTCGGTGTTCCAGGCATGAAACTGGGCATCTTTGTATTTTCAAAACGAAAACGCTTTGCAGGGCGGCTCACGTTTTCATTCCACATGTTCTTAAAATGATCGTAGAGTGCTTGAACGGCTGGCCCCTCCACTTTTGCCGCAACATCATGCCAATTTAGCTCCTCTGTATGTTGCGCTTGGGCATAACGACCTTCCTCAAAATCAAGTCCGCCCGTAAACCCAACAGCGTCCGTTCCATTACCAATGACCACCATTTTGACATGAATACTGCCTGCCGTGTGGCAAATGATATTCAGGACAGATTTTTGTGCGAGGTTAGGTTCCTCACGCAAACTTTGGATAGACTGCATTGTCATTGCATTGATCTGTTCCATGCCTCCCACGCCGACTCTTTGAGCAATTATGCTATCCATAATTGCAAAGGATATCCAACCAAGCACGCGCACATCGACACCCGCTCTAGCTTTTTGTTTAAGGATGTTGATTAATATTCGTTCATTGTCTGGCGGTTCTTCACTGTCGCTGGGGGGTTCGAGCGTGTATTGAGAGCTTTCTGCTATCGTGGGACCCGTCAGCGAAAAAACAGACGAGATCGGCTCATAATTGCCCCCTTCTAACCCTAACCACCAATTGGCGATAAATATGAAATGCTGACTATTGGCAGCTTCGTCTTCACCTGTGCCAACCGTACCGAGCGCGGCCTCGATTTCGGCATTGTAATCGTGTGCATCGATGATTGGGGTGATGAGGCAATTCTCGAATGAGGCTGGGACAGGTTCGCTTGGCTCGGTTGCATCGGCCGCTTGGACAAAGTAAGTGTTTTTAAGTGATGTAATATCAGGCATAATGATGGCCCCCTTTTAGCGTGGATCAAGCAAAACAGCGTCTCCGCGAAGAATCGCGCCCGTATATTTGCGGCTCCATGCACGATACTCAATCGCGCGGGTTGAATCGGAGAAGGGATCGTGAATCGTGTGTGCGCCCGCTTCGCGCCACTGTGCTAAATCAGTCCATGTCGGCACACCCACCTCACGACGCTGGATCAGGGTTTCATGATCGCTCGTCCAGCTAATGGCGGCACGATGGGTGCTGCCGCGTGGTTGCCAAGAGACTTCGAGGGCTGGGGGCGTCGGTAATGCGGTGTCTGTCGCCCTCGCCTGCACCATAATCGACGATTGGGATTCATTATCAGCATCATCAACGGCCGTTATGCGATAGTAGTAAGTTGTCAGACCGAGCAGAGGCGTATCTGCCCATATTATTTCGGCCGATCTCAACTCCACATCAGCCGCCTCCACAATGGTCTCAACCAACGTCATCAAACGTATATCACGACTGTTTGCCGCATCGGTTGTACGATAGACGCGATAGCTTGCCAGATCTGGTTCCCGATTGCTCGCCCAACGCAGACTCACTGCACGGTCGTCGCCAAGTGCCTTGGTGATAGATGGCGGTTGGGGCGGGCTAACATTGGGCAAATAGACGGGGGCGCTTGCTAGGCTCAACGCGCTGCGGTTGTTGGCCGAATCGACATAGGCGGCGCGGTAAAAGTAGCGGCTGGTTGCGCGACCGTCGAGCGTGTCGGTAAAAGCACGCAGCGCAGGGTTGGGCACATAATTTGCGGGGCTGTCGGGGCCACGGCGGTCGTCGTTATCTGACGCAGTTGAATCGAGCGGCTCCGTTGTTAGCTGTGAAAACGCCCGCGCCGTTTGAGGCAAGCCAGCCAAAACGCGCAAACTGTCGTTGGAAAGCACCCGATAGTGTGTCAGCGCGTTCCGTTTGCCAACGGTTGTGTCGGGAAAATTGTTGATGGCGTTTAGTTCGGCCGCAACCTGATCCCGCCGCAGCACAATCCCCACTTCATTGCCTTGCAGCTCAGGCGGGAAAATCGCTTCATTTTCGGCCGAAACCACATAAGGCCGCTGCGTCCAATCTGTTTGGAAAACGGTATCATCAAGCGCACGGAAAATATGCGTTTTCAAATGGGGCGAAGGACGCCAACGATATGTGTAAAACGAACGGCTGTGATAGTCGGCAGCGGTTGCAAAAACACGATCCGCATCAGGTGCAGGGACAGGCGGCGTAGGCTTTGCACGCCAAACACGGTAGATTGTTGCCGAGGCGCTCATTGCACCCTCGTTGCCCGTGCGACCACCCCAATTTCCACCGTTCCATTTGACATGATCGCCCGTATGCAATTTGTCATCGACGGCGGTGACACCGATGTTGGCATAGACAACGGGATCGGCCAAGCTGGGCGCAAGCGGCAGGCTGTTGCGTATGACATCGGCCGATGTCGGCAACAGAATTTGATAGGTGCGCGTGCCATCGGGCGCAACATCGACATGCGCCTCATAATTGACGACATAGTGGCGAGCCTGCCAGTTCAGCGCGTTACGGGCGTCTGGGGTAGGAGCGGGTGACCCTGGATTGTAATAAATGCGGAATTCGGCCGTATCGGGCGCTTGGCGCTGCTGTGCAAGTGTCCATCGCCAGCGAACGCGCAAGCCAACCAAGTTTTCCTGCTCATTCGCACTGAGACTGTTAAACCAAGTTTGGTACGCTGCATCACGCAGCAGGTAAGCGTCTTCAGGATCAAGCGCCTGTGCTTCCACCCCTGTCGGCGGCGGTGGCGGCAATTTGTCGAGTAGCTGAACGGCAAAGGGATGTACGGAGCGATCGCCTTCGGGCAGTTGGTAGTAGTGGGGCGCTGGGTTGGGGCGAGGCGACCATTGGAACCAACGGGCGGGCTGGCTGAGGGAGGATGTTCGGCCGAAAATGTCCACCCCATTAACCCGATAGCTGTACCAGCCATCTTCCAAACCGCGATCCTGAGCAAACAGATTAAAGGGCGGCCAATCAGTTGGTCGTTCGGGGTTGATCGGCCGATTGGGGTCTGTCACAAACAGGGGACGCGCGGTAATTCTTTTGTGCTCGTTCGCAGGTGCGGGCGCGACAGGATCGGGTAACCCCATACTGCTGCGCCAAGCATGGTACATGATGGGCTGATTTGGATGCAGCAAAACGCGCCCCAAATGGCGCGTGTGTCGAATGCGCCAGCGCAAGCCTGCCGCATTTTGCGCATCGCGTAAATTCCCGTCCGCATCGGGGAAAACCCCGCCGGGCAGTGCGTAACCACGTACATTTTGCGGCGTTTCGAGAGGGGGCGCTTGATCGATGCGCTTATCGAATAGAATTGCGGCCTCCAGACCAACAAACCCATTGATGCCAATCCAACTCAAGACCTCTTTTGTGCGGCCGCTAAACCGCTGGTCGTAGTCACCAATAAGCAGATAGTCATACGCTTGATCAACTTCAACGGTGCTGTCGACCCAATACAGGCCGATCATCTGAGCCAGTGCGGGTTGTAGTGCGCCCAAAAGAACGGTGTCCAGCGGGAACTGGTCGCTGATTGATAGCTGTACTGGCTCGTCTGCATTGTCATCAACTGGAATCGTTTGTGTCCGTTCGGCCATCGGCCCGCCTGCTGGCCCGTTGTTGACAAGGACTCTGAGCTGTTGATGTAGCTGATTGAAGCTGTCGGGCGCTTCCCATTCAGCGGGCAGGTCATAGCGCACACGATTTTCGGCAAGGTTGCGTGCTGCGTTAAAGCTGGCGGGGGCTTCGGGGCAAGGGTAGTCGCCGTGTGCAACGGGGAGGCTAATCGGTTGCTTTAGATCGGGAACGGGGTTCCATCGGTTGCGCGTGTTTTGGTCGATTGGCAAATAGCACAGTTCGATCAGGGCGGCGTCATCGGCCGAAAATGTGACGGAATCAATTTGATCGGCGATTAGCTCTATGTTGGCGATGGGGCCGTCGGCGACGGTTATTTGGGTGGTCGCGACGGGAACTTCGGCCGAAAATGCAGTCACCACCAAGGGGATGCGCTTCTCCTCACGTCCACCATCCCCAATACACCGATAGCATAACTGCAACAGCGCCGCCTCATTGCTGGGCGCGTTAATCACGATGCGGGTGATTCCTTCTCCACGCAAATTAACATGTTCGATTTGGCCCTGTATCGTTGTTTGAACTTTGCCCACAATGTCGCCGCGCTTGTTGAGCGCAAGGGTATTGACGGGGGCCGCGCCATTTATGACTGAGACGGTCACCAAATCGGCTGGGCAATCAATATCAATTTCCATGCGTGCATTGATATTCAGGCCGCGCACGTTGTTGATTCCGATGGTTCGCATCAGTGTGTCGGGTCTGTTTCTGAAGTCGAACGTGCGAAAGACAGCTTTTTCCCGTTTGATGGGCGCAGCAAAGTTTGCTGTCTCACCACGAAAGCTGATGCATGTTTGTGTTCGGTCGCGCAGGCCGAGGCGTATCTGAACACGGCGGGCTGGTTCTGGAAGGAGGCAGCGCAGGCTATTGTTGAGGTCGATTTCAACGCGACCAGGGTCTGGGAAGTCATCCGTTAGGCGCAAATTGCGTGTGCTTTCAAATCGGCCGATGCCCGTTGTCAGGATGTTGGTTTGCAGTTGCCCTGGCTGGAACGTTGCGAGTGATTCGGCCGAGCAAAGATGTTTACCACGTTCACTTTTGCGACGGAAAAGATAAAAGCCGTGCCACGGAAACCCGCTAGCACGCGCAAATGCCCACCGTAGATGAATCCCATCTTTGAGGAATGGGGCGTCTGGAACGTCCTGTGGTGGCGAATAGTCGCGTATGCCAATTGCCTGCATACGTAAAACTGGACTGGGAAGGGGCATAGAGATCTCCTGTATTTTGGGTAAGACAGGTGCTGAAAAACAGCAGTAGACAGTTGCAGACGCGATCAGATAGCACGCCTTTGGGGCGCGATCGGAAAACTGAAAGCACATCGCACAAGGCAAGGGGTTGTGAAACTGCCTAGATGAAAGCCTCTGACATCATGCAGAGTCTGTCGGTTATACTATTTTCCGAGTTTGTGCCTTAGCATGTTTAGGTGACTAAACAAGAGAAAGTTATTGTTCGCTACTTTGCCTAAGAACGCAAGCGGATTCGTTTTTTCGGCACGTTGGAACACCCAATCGCCCAATTCTGATTACCTGCTCAGATTGGCTACATTATGGCAACTTCTCACCTTTCACTGTGTTTACCTTATAAAGTCAACTAAATTGTCAGTAGCCTGTGATTTAATCGCTTGATGCGATCAAAAATGTCTGAGGTGCGACATAGGAGAATTTAATGGATAGACATGGAGCCGATCGCTGGCTACTTAGCATTATGATAGGAACCGTTGTGTTGGTTGTCATTGCGCTTGCAATTGCCCTTACCCGTGGTGAAAAAACCTATATCGAGGAGACTTCCCCCGACGGTGTTGCTCATAATTACCTGTTCGCTTTAGAGCAAGAATCATACGAGCGTGCTTATGGTTATTTGTCGCCCGAACTGGCAAACTACCCTGCGAACTTAGACGACTTTCAGCATGATATGTCTAGCAGCTCGACCAGGTTTAGCAAAA
>JBMZDF010000066.1:0-17601 GCA_049614105.1 Promineifilaceae bacterium (SeqCode) | reverse complement strand
GCTAGGGGAGGGTGCTTACCTTAACACATTACGTAAGCCCACTTTTTAAGTGGAAAGTATTCATCACGTGCCGCAGAGCGGAGGAGCCAGAGGCTGCTGTTTTTGAGTTGAGGCACGAATTTGAATCCTTATTTCTTCTCGTTAATTTATGAGTGAAATGGTCGCCGCGATGAGGCCCAATAGAAAAGCCGTTACCGATCCTGAAAGCAAGTGACGTTTATACAGTGCGCTTTTGCGATAGAAATCTTTGATACCGATTTTCTTTGATTTGCCATTTGGGTCAGAGTCAAGTTTGTCGGGATCAACATTCCAATCTTTGGGAAAGAGCGCACGTAGGGTTAACCCGATGGAAAGTAGCCAGCAGACAAGCGCCACGATCAGCCAAAAACTTAGGGTTAGGGTGGCATCTTCGCCCTGCGTGAGCTGTAGAGCTGTCACATATAAGCCTGGGATCGCGAGTTCAACAGGCAGCAATTGCTGTCCTAAACTGTCCATTAGGCTGCTTTGCTCGACGATAGAGGTTGTAAATGCTTTGTATAGCTCTGTTTCGTGCGGGTTGAGTGGTCGGGCAGAGCGGATTATTACGTTTTCATCATCCATAGTGTTTGTTGAGGCATGTGACACGTGTTCATGTAACTACCCTCTTTCTCAATATACGTGAAAACCCGCAATCGGTTGCAGGATCGCGTTTTCTAAACCAAAAAACACAGGCATGATCCCGCACCGATATGCACCGTCTGATCAGGTGCGGAACGTGTTGAGGCTTACATTCGTTTCTGAGGGCAACGTAGATCGTAAGTCGCGTCCATTATTCTTACATTACTAGAGTTATGACCGAATTAGGTATCGTTAATCACTTGTGCTTGTTTTGCACAGCGCGTTTTGTGCTACCAGATACGTGAACGGTTCGACTAACAAGAAATTCTGACCATATCTTTAACGAGGCAATCAAACGCAAGATGTAAGGGTTGCTGTTAGTAAATGAGGCTTGCCCCTTAGCTATTTGCTGATTTGACAAAGAAGATATGGTGACAGCTTAATTATCCCGAGAGTGCTGCAAATGGTTTATTTTCAAGATCAGAGCGCAGTTGCAGAAACAGTGGACCAGCAGAAACAAGGCTCCCAAACCTTCTGTTTGCATAATTTATTTGAACAACGGGTGATCGCAACACCAAACGCGATTGCGATCACTGTCCCTGCGGTGGCGAAACAGCCCGCCCGCAAACTAACTTACGATCAACTCAATCGCTGCGCCAACCAGATCGCGCATCGGCTGATTGAATTGGGCGCAACCGTCGGCACTTGCATTGGCCTGCATGTCGAACGGGATGCGTCAATTTTGATCGGCATCTTGGGCATCCTCAAAGCAGGGTGTGCCTATGTGCCGCTTGATCCTGCTGCACCTGCCCAGCGGCTGCAATTCCAAATGGCGGATGCGGCGCTGCCGATTGTTGTCACGCAAACAGGCATGTTGCTGTTTGCCGATCATGCGGCTGACGCGCAAGGCGAGGTGGTGTTTATTGATCGATTGGGGGCTGACCTGCCCGATCATAATCCTGGGGTGGTGGTTTCGGCCGAATCCCTCGCCTACATCATCTACACCTCTGGCTCCACAGGCAAGCCAAAAGGCGTCATGGTCACACACAACAACGTGCTGCGCCTCATGTCCCAAACAGAGCCGTGGTACAAATTCAGCGCCAGCGATGTTTGGTCACTGTTCCACTCCTACGCCTTCGACGTGTCGGTGTACGAAATGTGGGGTGCACTGCTCTACGGCGGGCGTATCGTCGTTGTGCCGTACATGGTCAGCCGCAGCCCCGAACAGTTCCGCGACCTCGTTTACCGTGAGCGCGTGACGATGCTCAGCCAAACGCCCTCCGCCTTTCGTCAATTTATCACCGCCGAAATGCGTGCCAGCAAGGCCGATCACGCCCTGCGTTTTGTGATTTTTGCGGGTGAGGCGCTGCCGCTGCGTATGCTTGCGCCGTGGGTTGAACGCTATGGGGACAACGCGCCACAGTTAATCAACATGTACGGCATCACCGAGACGACCGTACACGCGATGTTCCGCCGTATTTCGGCCGAAAATATCACCAACGCAACCCCCGAAGATCCCGCTAGCCCTATCGGTGTCCCAATTCCCGATTTGCGCATTCATGTCCTGAACGAACAGCTACACCCTGTCGCGGCTGGCGAGATTGGCGAAATTTATGTGGCTGGCCCAGGGGTCACAAAGGGGTATTTGAATCGGCCGACGTTAACGGCCGAACGCTACCTCAGCCGCCCCGAACTCGATCCCGAACCGCTCTACAAATCAGGCGACCTCGCGCGACGGGTATCTGCGACCGAGATCGACTACATCGGCCGCAACGATTTTCAAGTCCAACTGCGCGGCTTCCGTGTCGAACTGGGCGAAATCGAAGCGGTGCTTGACAGTTTCCCTAACGTCCGCGCCAGCATCGTGCTGCTCAAAAACGATGGCGAACATCAACGCTTGATCGCCTATGTCGTGCCGAGCAAGCCCGATCAGAAACTATCGCACATCGTTCTGCACCATCACGCTCAAAATCAGCTTGCTGACTACATGATTCCGTCTGTTTTTGTGCAAATTCCCGAAATTCCGCTCAACCTCAACGGCAAACGCGACCTGCGAGCGTTGCCCGAACCAACACAGCAGCGTCCCGATTTGGGGCATGAGCTGGTTGCGCCGCGTGACGCGCTCGAAACGTTCCTCGCTGAACATTGGTGCGCCGTTCTCAATATCAACGAGGTGGGCGTCAATGACCGCTTCTTTGAAATGGGCGGCTCGTCGATGCAGGCGGCGCAGTTTGTCAACCGCGTCAAGGATGTGATTGGCGAATTTATTTACGTTGTTGCGCTGTTTGAAGCACCTACCATTGCCGAATTTGCGCAGCTTTTGCGCCGCGATTATGCGAATGCGATTGCGCGGAAGTTTGACGGTGTGGTTGTTGAGCAAGCGCCCGTTGCCAAACCTCGCAAGCCGATTACGCCTGCCACCGTTGCTAAGATGCGCCGTTTTATTCCCAAGCTGGCCCGCAACGGGGTTGCACCGCTGCCGACCAAGAACCGACGCGCCATGTTTATTCTTGCGCCGCCGCGCTCTGGCACGACGCTGCTGCGAGTGATGCTGGCGGGGCATCCTGAATTGTTCAGTTCGGCCGAATTGCTGCTCCTCAATTGGCACACGCTTGCCGACCGCAAAGCAGCCTACACAGGCCAGCACGCACTTTGGCAAGAAGGCGTTATTCGCGCCATCATGGAGATCAAACAGTGTGATGCGAACGCCGCTTTTGCAACGATGGCCGATTATGAAGCGCGTGGCTTGACCACACAGCAGATGTACGGCGAACTGCAAAGCTGGATTGCGCCGCGTATGCTGGTCGAAAAATCACCCGCCTATGCGCTCGAACTGGGCGCGATGCGACGGGCCGAAACGCTGTTTGAGAACCCGATCTACATCCATCTTGTGCGTCATCCTGTCGCAATGATCAATTCGTTTGTCAAAAATCACATTGCGCTTGTGCTCTATCTCAAAAAGCATGGCTTTGACGACCGCACGCTCGGCGAGCTGATTTGGACGATTAGCCATCAAAACATTTTAACTTTTTTGAAGGGTGTTCCGGCCGAACGGCAGGCACGCATTCAGTTTGAGCAAGTGGTCCGCGACCCCGAAACGGTTTGGCGCGGCGTCTGTGCGCAAATTGGCATCCCTTATCACGATGGGCTGACAAAACCGTATCAGAATAGCGAACGCAAAATGGTTGATGGCATCCATAAGGAATCGGTCCCGATGGGGGATACGCATTTTCTCGATCATGGTCGTATCAACCCCGATCGCGCTACTGAATGGCAGCGAGAGCCACAGGAAATTAGCCAGCTAACAAAAAAGATAGCGGCGTCGTTAGGATATGAATTCAATAATTATTAACAAATAGTTATTACTTAATAAGTATTGATTACGTCTTACCCATAAACATGACAACGAACACACAACAACCAATTGCCATTATTGGCATGGCCGGCCGATTTCCTGGTGCAGCAAACATCGATCAGCTCTGGGAAAACCTAAAAAACGGGGTGGAGTCCATTCGGCCGTTTACCCCCCAAGAACTCGCCGCTGCTGGCGTGACGGCCGAGCAACTTACCGCTGCTGGCTACGTCAACGCGGGTGCAGTGATGGACGGCCCCGATAAATTTGACGCTGCTTTCTTTGGCATGACGCCCCGTGAAGCACAGTTAATCGATCCACAGCACCGCATTTTATTGGAATGCGCGTGGTCAACGCTCGAACATGCGGGATACAACCCGCGTGCAAATGAAGCGCCTATCGGTGTCTTTGGCGGCGTCGCGGCAAACACTTACTATTTGCACAACGTCAGCACCCAAACAGAACTGCTCGCGCGTGCGGGTGGTTATGCCAATTTGATCGCTCGCGAACGTGAATATGCGATTACGCGCGTGGCGTTCAAGCTCAACCTCACGGGGCCTGCCGTGGCGGTCAATACTGCTTGCTCAACCTCTGGCGTGGCAATTCATTTGGCATCCCAAAGTTTGCGCAACAACGAATGTCGCATCGCGCTGGCGGGTGGGGCGCGGCTCAAAATTCCGTTTGCGGGTTATGAGTATGTTCAGGACGGCATTTTGTCGCCTGACGGTCACTGTCGCGCATTTTCGGCCGATGCCGCCGGCACAGTCGTCGGCAATGGGGTCGCAATGGTCGCGCTCAAACGACTCGACCATGCACTCGAAGACGGCGACACAATTCACGCTGTCATCATCGGCAGCGCGATCAACAACGACGGCAACGCCAAAGTTGGCTACACGGCCCCCAGCGTCAATGGTCAAACAAACGCCATTCACGCCGCGCTGCAAAACGCCGACATCGACCCTGAAACGGTTGGCTATATCGAGACGCACGGCACTGGCACATCGCTGGGCGACCCGATCGAGATTGCGAGTTTAACCAAAGCGTATCGCCGCTTTACCGAAGAAACGGGCTACTGTGCGATTGGCTCGCTCAAAACAAATCTCGGTCATCTTGACGCGGCGGCTGGCGTGACGAGCGTGATTAAATCTGTGTTGGCAATGCAGCACGGACTGATTCCGCCGAGTCTCAATTTTAGCGACCCCAATCCGCAAATTGACTTTGATAATTCGCCTTTTTACGTGGCGGACGAAGCGATTGAATGGGAAAGCTATGGCGAACCGCGCCGTGCTGGAATCAGCATGTTTGGCCTCGGTGGCACAAATGCCCATCTTATTATTGAAGAAACGCCACAGCCTCCCGCAATAAGCCCAGAGGTGGGCGACCAACTGTTGACGATTTCCGCCACGACCTCAAGTGCGCTTGAGCAGGCGGTTCACAATTTGGCAGATCATTTGGAAGAAAACCCCACGGTTGATTTGGGAAATGCGGCGTATACGCTCCAATTCGGCCGAAATGCCTTCCCACACCGCCACGCCATCAGCGCCAACCGCCGAAACGCGACCGACCGCCTCCGCGCATCAATTAAACGCACCACAGGCCGTCCCGCGACGGTCGATGGCGTTGCCTTCATGTTTGCAGGCGGCGGCGCACAATATTTGAGCATGGCGCAAGGGTTGTACAAAACGGAAACGGTCTTTCGCGATGCGGTTGATCGTTGCGCCGACCTGTTACAGCCTACGCTCAATTTAGACATCCGCGACGTTATTTATTTGCAAAGCGCCGCCGAAACAGACTTTACACAGCCTTCGATTGCGCTGCCCGCGCTGTTTTCTATTCAATATGCCCAAGCACAGCAGTGGATGGTATGGGGAATTGAGCCGGCCGCGATGATCGGTCACAGCATGGGCGAGTACACAGCAGCTTGTTTGGCAGGCGTTTTCTCGCTTGAAGCGGCGCTTGAGATTGTGGCGCTGCGCGGCCGATTGTTTGAGACGCTGTCGGAAGGGGCGATGCTCAGCGTGCCGATGGGGGCGCAAGAGGTGCATCCGATGTTGAACGGGCATCTTGATTTGGCGGCGGTGAATCGGCCGAATTCAAGCGTCGTTGCAGGCGAAGTTGCCGACATCGAAAAGCTGCAAAACATGCTCGAAACGCAGTCAATCAACTCGCGCCGCCTTCGCATAGCAGTTGCTGCGCACTCTCGTCTTGTTGACCCGATTCTCGATGAGTTCAACGCTTACTTGCAAACCGTCACGTTTTCCACCCCGACGCGCCGCTTCGTTTCCAACGTGACTGGCGAATGGGCGGACGTGGATCTCGTCACAACGCCCAACTATTGGGTGCGTCATTTGCGCGAGACGGTGCGTTTTAGCGAGGGCGTGAGCACCTTGATGCAGGAGCCAAATATCGCTTTGCTAGAGGTCGGCCCGGGGCAGGTGTTGAGCACGCTGGCGCGGCAACATCCTGCGCGGACAAAAGATCGGCCGATTTTGGCCTCGCTCCGTCACCCACGCGAAACGACCCCCGATCGACAATTTATGCTTGATAGTTTGGGTAAACTGTGGCAACTGGGCCTGCCCGTCAAATGGGAAGCCCTGCACACAGACAAACCCCGCCGCCGTATCCCACTGCCAACCTATCCGTTCGAGCGCAAACGCTTCTGGATCGATCGCCTTGAGCCATCAGACCCCACGTTTGTTGAACGGCCCCCTGTTGAACGCGCTGCTCAGCCCGTTCCCCCTCTCGTGCCACCTATGAACCCTGTTACCGTGCAACCCGCACTTCCCCCCGTTGAACAGACTGTTGAGTCTGTTCAACAAGTTAACACGCCCGTTGAACGGACTGTTGAGTCCGTTTCCGTGATGCAAGAAGAACGGACTAGGCAGTCCGTTCAACAAGTTATCGCGCCCGTTAAACGGATTGTTGAGTCCGTTCAGAAAGTTAGCCCGCGTGATTGGGTGATCGGCCAGATTTTGGAGATCATTCAGGATTTGACGGGCTATCTACCTGATGAAATTGATCCTTACGCGACGTTTTTGGAACTGGGCTTTGATTCGTTGTTGTTGACGCAGGCGAACACGGCGTTTACCAAAGCGTTCAAAGTTAAAATTACGTTCCGCCAGCTATTTGAAGATGCGCCGGGTGTGGCGGCGCTGGCTGATTTTGTGGTAGCGCAACTGCCTGTTAGCTTTGTTGTGCCAGGTGGTGCGACCCAGCAGATGCAAATGCAGCCCGTATCTGTGCAGCAGGTTCAACTGACGCAAACGACGCCAATTTTGGCGACGACGGCGGCCGAAGCGGCGGCACTGACGCGCAACCCGCAGCCTGCTGCTGGCGCGTTGCCGAAAAAGGACAAAAGCCCTTGGAAGCCACTTGATACAACCTCGAAAACGGCCGTTTCAGGACGCCAGCAGCGGGCGATTGATTTGCTGATTGGGCGCTTGAACGAGCGGCATAAGACGTCGAAGGTGTTGACGGCGGAAAATCGGCCGAATTTAGCCGACCCGCGCACCGTCGCAGGCTTCCGCCGCCAGTGGAAAGAGATTGTTTATCCGCTGCACGTCACCCATTCCGAAGGCAGCAAAGTAATCGATGTAGACGGCAATGAACTGATCGATTTGGTGATGGGCTTTGGTGTTTCGATGTTCGGACACAAGCCGCCATTTTTGATGAAGGCACTGCACGAACAGCTTGATCGTGGCATCGAAATCGGCCCGCAAACGCCATTGGCGGGTGAAGCGGCCAAACTGGTTTGCGAACTGACGGGCATGGAACGCGCCGCGTTTAGCAACACGGGATCCGAAGCGGTGCTGGCAACGATGCGTACGGCGCGAACGGTGTCGGGTCGCATGAAGATCGCCACTTTTGTTGGCGACTATCACGGCATTTTTGACGAAGTGCTGGCGCGGCGCGTGGGCGCACCGGGGCGCGAGCGCGTGATTCCACGTGCGCCAGGTATCTCAAAAAAAAAGATGCAGGACATCATGCTGCTCGACTATGGCGATCCCAAATCGATTGAGACGATTATCGCCAATGCTGAAGATCTTGCCGCCGTGCTGGTCGAACCTGTGCAGAGTCGCAACCCAACGTTCCAGCCGCGTGAGTTTTTGCACAAATTGCGCGAAGTGACCGAAAAGTACGGCATTGCGCTGATTTTTGACGAGATGATCACGGGATTCCGCGCCACGCAGCAGGGCGCACAGGGCCACTTTGGCGTGCAGGCCGATATTGCCAGCTACGGTAAAGCGGTTGCAGGCGGGATGCCGATTGGCGTTGTCGCGGGCAAAGCAAAATATATGGATGCCCTCGACGGCGGGCAGTGGCAATATGGCGATGACTCCGTGCCAGAGGTCGGCGTGACGTGGTTTGCAGGCACATTTGTGCGACACCCGCTGGCGATGGCAGCGGTGAAAGCGTCTTTGACCCACATGAAGGAACAAGGGCCAGCTTTGCAGGCTAATTTGAATGCAAAAACGGCGCGAGTTGCGGCCGAGTTCAACGCCTTTTGCGCCCAGCTCAAAGCACCCGTGCGCCTTGAACATTTCGCCTCATGGGTTTTGGTGACGCTCAACGGGCATCAAGAATTTGAGAGTATGTTCTATCAATATCTGCGCTACCACAACATTCACATCACCGAAGGGCGTCCCGCGTTTATTTCGACGGCGCACAGCGAAGATGATTTGCAAAAAATTGTGTGGGCGTTTAAGCGTAGCGCGGCGGCGATGGTTGTGGCGGAATTATTTGAGGGCGATGCAAACGTTGCCAAACGAGCATACCCCGATCTGTACGAAGTGATTGGCGCGGATGAGCAGTGGCGACAGTCGATTGCACCTTCGGAGGCGCAAACTGAATTGTGGCTGGCGGCGCAACAGAGCGAAGCGGCAAATTGCGTGTACAACATTCCTGCTCGCGTACATTTGCGCGGCAAACTTGATGTTAAACGTTTGCAAAATGCCATTCAACAGTTGGTTAATCGCCACGACGGGCTGCGGACAACTTTTAGCGCGAACGGCACGCAACTAATTATCACACCTGAATGGACGATCGACGTGCCATTCAACAATTTGAGCCGTTTACATCCTTCAGAGCGCGAAATAGAACTGTTCCGACTGAGCGAAGCGGAGGCACGCACGCCTTTTGATTTGGTCAACGGGCCGCTGGTGCGGGCGCGAATCATTAAGCTGGCGGCCGATGATCATCTGCTATTTTTGACAGGCCATCACATTATTGTTGATGGATGGTCGTCGGGCGTGGCGCTGCGCGAGATTGGGCAGTTTTATGGGCAGGGGAATTCGGGCAGATTGCCAGCCCCCATGCAAATCGGCGACTTTGTCGAATGGCAAGCCAAACAACCCAACACCGAATCGTATCAAGCGGCACGCACCTACTGGCACAAACAGTTTGAAACACCTGCCCCCTATTTTGAACTGCCCGGCGATCGACCACGCCCCGCGCTCAAAACATTTGCGACCAACCGCATTGACGCAACCGTTGGAGCCGATCTGCTCAAGACGCTGCGTAAAGTGGGCGCGAAACAAGGCACGACGCTATTTGCAACGTTGTTGGCAGGCTTTAAGTCGCTGCTCTATCGTTTGAGCGGACAGGATGACATCACGCTGGCGGTCGCTTCCGCATGGCAACCGCTAGCTGGCGGCGACGATTTGATCGCCGATGGCGTGAATCTGCTGCCGATGCGTAATCAGATCGATCCTGATTTATCGTTCAACGACTTTTTGAAACAGGTGCGCAACACGGTGCTTGACGGATTCGAGCATCAGGAATATGTGTACGGGATGCTGCTGCGCGAGTTGAAGTTGCCGCGCGATTTGAGCCGCAACCCGCTTGTGTCCGTCTTTTTCAATCTTGATCCGGCGGTTGGCGAGCTAAATTATGGCGAGGGACTTTCGGCCGAACTCGGCGCAAATATCCGCCGCTTTGAAAATTTCGACATCTTCTTCAACATCGTCATCCTCGCGGAAGGCGGTTTGCGAATGGAGTGTACCTACAACACGGCGCTTTATGACGATGCGACGATTGAACGCTGGCACGCCGCTTATGTCACCCTGTTGACGAGGGCGACCGAAGCACCGCAAACTAGCGTGGGCGACCTGCCGTTGCTTTCGGCCGAAACACAGCAAACGCTCAGCACATGGAACGACACCGCCGCCGACTATCCAGACAGCACAACCGTTCACGCGCTGTTTGATGCCCAAGCTGCCCAGACACCCGAACAAACGGCGCTGATCGTTGGCGAGAAAACGCTGACCTATCGCGAGCTAGAGCAGCAGTCAAACCAACTGGCGAACTACTTGATTTTGAACGGCGTGACGGTCAATACCCCCGTCGGGGTGATGCTCAAACGCTCGTTTGAGACAATGATCGCGCTGCTGGCGCTGAGCAAAGTGGGGGGCGTTGCCGTCCCGCTTGACCCCGCGTACCCAAGCCCACGGCTGGACGCGATGAGCGCTGATGCCAATTTGTCGCTTGTGTTGACACAGGCCGCATTTGCCCATCTGTTGCCAAACGTGCGCAAAATTCAGCTTGATAAAGTGTGGGCAAGCGTTGTGGCATGTGGCGAAACGGCCCCTGAAAGCAAAACGACGGCCGATAGCCCGCTCTACGTTATTTACACATCGGGATCGACAGGGAAGCCAAAAGGGGTGGTCGGACACCATCGCGGACTGCTGAACCGTTGCCACTGGCAGTGGAACACGTATCCGTTTGCTGACGGCGAGGTTTGCGTCCAAAAGACAACGCTAAACTTTGTCGATTCGCTGGCTGAGATGTGGTCGCCGCTGTTGCAGGGCGTGCCGAGCGTGCTGATTTCGGCCGAAACGGTCAAAAACCTGCCGCAATTTATCAACACACTCGCAGAACACAAGGTGCAACGCCTCCTGCTTGTGCCTTCCTTACTGCAACTGCTCCTGACCCAGCATGCAAACTTGGCGCAACAACTGCCAAACTTGACCCTCTGGACCGTCAGCGGCGAGCGACTGTCTCGCGAACTGGCGGCGCAGTTTGAGCGCGTGCTGCCCCATGCGGCGCTGCTCAACTTCTACGGCATGTCGGAAGCGATGGCGGATGTGAGCTACTATGATAGCCGCTGGGCAATTGATGCGGAGCGCGTGCCGATTGGACGCCCAATTCAAAATATGCAAATTCACCTGTTGGACGCGAACCAACGCCCCGTGCCGATTGGCATGGCGGCGGAGGTGTATGTCGGCGGGGTGGGGCTGGCGGCTGGCTATTTGAATCAGTCCGAACTGACGGCCAAACGTTTTGTCTCGCATCCATCAGAGCCAAACGTTAAGCTGTATCGCACGGGCGATGTGGCGCGTTGGTTGCCAAGTGGGATGCTTGATTATGTCGGGCGCACCGATCAGCAGGTGAAAATCAGCGGCGTGCGTGTTGAACTTGGCGCGGTGGAAGCACACTTGCGGGCGCATCGTCAGGTGCAAGAGGCGGTTGTTATTGCAGAGGCGGATCGTTTGTTGGCGTACACTGTCGGTGATGCGACGACGGAGACGCTGCGGGCGCATTGCAAGACGCAGTTGCCAACGATGATGCGACCCAGTGCGTTTGTGCAGCTTGATGCGCTGCCGTTGTTGCCGAATGGAAAGGTGGATCGGGCTGGGTTGAAGGGGTTGGTTTCGGCCGAAAATACCCCCACACGCGCCGCGACACCCACGAAACCACGCAACGCGCTCGAACAACATCTTGTCCAACTGTGGCAAGAGACGCTGAATATTCGGCCGATTGGCGTTCATGACGACTTCTTTGACCTTGGCGGACACTCGCTCAAAGCGATGAGTATGTTGCCACAGATGTCACGTTTGGCTGGAAAGCAACTGCCGTTGATGGTGCTGTTCCAAGCCCCCACGATTGCCCAACTGGCCGAAGTGATTCGCAAGGAGAGCGCCACGCAACCCGCATGGACATCGCTTGTGCCGCTCAAGCCTGAGGGGGACAAGACGCCGTTCTTTTACATCACCGCTTATCTCGAAAGCATGCTGGCGTACAAACAGTTTAGCCGTCACTTTGATGCGGATCGTCCGCTTTATGGGATTCAGGCGCAGGGTGTGGATGGACTTCGGCCGATTCACAAGTCGCTGCCCGAAATGGCGGCGCACTACATCCGAGAGATCAAAACGGTGCAGCCAGAAGGCCCTTACCTGATTGGTGGTCATTGTGCAGGGAGTTGGGTTGGCTACGAGATGATTTGTCAACTACAGGAACGTGGCGATGAGGTGGCCTTCTTTGGCGTCACCGACGGCCCGCCGCCACACGTGCATCCTTCTAAAATGAACTTCCTCATGCGCAGCTTTGGTCGTGCCGGGCATTATTTCAAGGAACAACGCCTTTGGAGTGCGATCGAATGGCAATATCGTTTGCGCATGGAAAGCAGAAAGGAATGTTTGATGGGCGATGCTGCGTCTCAGAAAATCGCCCATGTTCGTCAACAGTATGTGCAGGCGATGCGAGCATATCGGGAAACGATGACGCCACGCTACAAAGGGGCAATCCACCTGTTCCGCAGCAGTGAGTTTGCAGGCTTCCGCGACAAGGCGATTCAGCTACGCTGGGCCGATTTAGGCAGCCAACCGATTCAGATTGAGACCGTGCATAGCATCCATGCGGCGCTGCTCAACGAGCCGAACGTCGCCAAACTTGCCAAGTCAATTGGACAGGCGCTGGACAAAGTAGATCTTTAGCAGCGACGTCTCTACCTGAGACATTAACCTGAGACGCCCCAGCGGGGCGTCTGATTATTGATCGAATTTGTACTCTACTTAATGAGTTGACAGCGCCCCACCTAACCTTCTCCAGAGGAGGAGGTTAGGCGGATGCTTTTTCAAGCGAGTCGAAGGGTAAACACCAAACCCATGTCATACCTGCGAAGGCAAGTATCCACGCTTCGTAAGTCTATGAAAAGATGGATTCCCGCCTGCGCGGGAATGACAACTGATGAAATATGCCCTTTACCAATCAGCCATCAGCGACATTAAACTGGTTAACTTATCCTCTGAAGGGCGCATTTTGTCGTTGCCTTGTTTGCAGAGCGGCGTGTCGCCCAGCCCTTTGACATCGGCAAAACGGGCGCGGGTTGGGTCGAAGTAGACAAGCCCTGTGATGAACTCTTTATTCTGTCGGGCAAACTCTAATCGATGCAGCGCACCGAGCTTGTCTGTCGGATCATAATCGTTTTCAAGCTTGTGCAGCTTTACAAACGAGCCATCGTGCAGAGGGGCCATAATTGTCCCGCCTGCTTCTAGCTCGCCTTCCTCAAGCTGAATTTCCTCGCGAACCGGAACCCATGAAAGGTCGTGCAGCGGTTCGTTGTGATCTTTGCCATAGGAGAAGCTTTTGGTGGACGATGCATGATTGTTAAACGCGACGCAAGGGCTGATGATGTCGATCATCGCCGTACCGTCATAGCTTAATGCCGCTTTGAGCAGTTCTCGCACCTGTTTGGCATCGCCAGAAAACGAGCGGGCGACAAACCCACAGCCCGAAATAATCGCTTCCATGCACATATCTTCGGCCGGTAGCTGATTATGACCAATCTTCTTGATGACCTGACCCTGATCGGCCGTTGCGCTAAACTGGCCTTTCGTCAGACCATAAACGCCGTTATTCTCAATTAGATAGGTCATCCGCACGTTGCGGCGCATCACATGTTTGAACTGACCCATGCCGATGCTGGCGCTGTCGCCATCACCGCTGACACCAATCGCCTTCATGTGATGATTTGCCATCATCGCACCCGTGCCAACAGACGGCATACGCCCGTGCAGCGCGTTGAAGCCGTGCGACTGACCCATAAAATAGGTCGGTGCTTTGGATGAGCAGCCGATACCGCTCAGTTTCATAATCTCGTGTGGCTTGAGGCCAATTTCGTAGGCAACCGCAATAATCTGGCTAGAAATTGAATTATGGCCGCATCCTTTGCAAAGCGTTGTGGGTGCGCCCTTGTAGTCGTCTCTGCTGAGGCCAATTGAATTTACTTTAATTCTTCGTTTAGAACCCATTGTTATGTCCTTTGGAGGGTATGTCACACGTCCAGTTGTCAACCTGCTGTGAAAATAGCCTGACGGGGCAACTGGCTGATTGACTTACCAACTATCCCAATCCATCCATGACGCGCTGCATGACAAACGGGCCAGTCAATGGCTGACCGTCGAGATGGGCAACAGAGGTCATTTTCATCACGTGCTGCCGCATTTCACTGCTAATAATGTTGTGCATCTGACCGTCGCGGTTCATTTCGATCACGAAAATGTTGTCATAGCGATCGACAAACGCTTCAACTTCTGCGGTCAACGGCAGGGCGCGAATGCGGAGTGAGGCTGTTTCAATCCCTGCTTTTCGCAAGCGGTCGCGGCCTTCATCAATTGCGGGCCAAGTGCTGCCATAAAAGATGATACCCACGTTGGCGTCGTCGTTGTCATCCACAATCGGCTTGGGAACCATGTTGCGTGCTGTCTCAAACTTGCGTCCGAGCCGATCCATGTTCTGTAGCCAAACTTCAGCATCCTCGCTGTATTTGGCATAGTCGTCATGTCCCGTTCCGCGTGTGAAGTAAGCCGCCTGTGGGTGTGGTGTGCCGGGCAGCGTTCGATGCCCAACGCCATCGCCATCAACATCTTTGTAGCGACCCCACGTGCCTTTTAGCTCGGCAATTTGGTCGGCGTTTAAGACTTTGCCGCGCTTGATTGGTTCGGTTGGGTAGTCAAACTGCTCGCTCATCCAGAAGTTCATGCCAATGTCTAAATCGCTGAGGACAAGCACGAGCGTTTGTAACTCCTCTGCAAGGTTGAGCGAAGTTGTCCCAAACTCGAAACATTCTTTGGGATCTTTGGGCAGCAAGATAACATTTTTGGTGTCGCCATGCCCCAGATAGTAGGAGAAAGTCACGTCACCTTGACAAGAACGGGTTGGCAAGCCCGTGCTGGGACCCACGCGCTGGATGTTCCAAATGACAGACGGGATTTCAGCAAAGTACGCCATCCCTGCAAACTCGGCCATCAGTGAAACGCCGGGGCCAGAGGTGGCGGTCATCGAACGAGCGCCCGCCCAGCCAGCACCAAGCACCATGCCGATTGCGGCAAGCTCATCTTCCGCCTGAACAACGGCGATTGAGTCCTCATCGCGCAAGTTGCCCTTGTGCTGGTTAATGCCATCGATCACGCTGGTGGAGGGGGTGATGGGATACCATGCGACAACCTGAACCCCGCCAAATAGTGCGCCGAGCGCAGCCGCTTCATTGCCAGTGATCAGGATCTTGCCAGCCGTCTCGTCCATTGGCTCTACCCAGTAAGGGTCTTGCTTTTCGAGATTTTCGGCCGCCCACTCATATGATTTAACAATCATCTCCATATTGCTGTCAACCAGCTTGCGACGATTGGCAAAATGATGCATCAGAGCGCGATCGATGAGCTGGAGCGGAATGCCCAGTATGTAGCAGACAGCACCGACATAAACCATGTTCGCGACGTAATCTTTGAGCTTGCCCTTCTCTTTGCGCCCGCGCATTAGTTTATTGACAGGGACACGATAGAAGATCACATCGTCGCGATCTGGGACGCCACGCTGTGATTCCTGCACAAAACAGACGCCGCCGCTCGGCACGCCCATGACATCTTTGATCAGTGTTGCTTGGTTAAAGGCGACCGTGATCGCGTGCTTGTCCAAACGGGACGTATAGCCTTCATGGCTGACGCGAATCTGGAACCAAGTGGGTAAGCCTTGAATATTTGATGGGAAAAGATTTTTGCCGTTGACAGGAATGCCCATTCTGAACAATGCACGCAGAAGGGTCATATTAGATGTCTGGCTGCCCGTGCCGTTGGCGGTGGCAACGTTGATCGAGAAGTCGTTGATAACCTTCTCGCCATCGTAGGGTGGAACCAGATGGGGTAGCGTTTGTACGCTCATATTATTTCATACTCCTTCAATGTAAATCGCAACTACATGTCAACGGTCAATGATTCGACTGGAAACTAGCCGCTGACGCTCTCTTTCGTGTTCACGCTCGCTGGCGTGGTTTTTAACAGATTAAAGTGGTCGATAAGCAGTTGGTGGCTGCCAGGGATGTCACCGCTGGCGATGGCCGCGATGATGCGTTCGTGATGGTGCCACACGTCGACCCAGTAACTCATGGATTGGTAGCGGGTGAATTCGCTGGTGTCGTAGACGTCCCAGTAGGCGGTGAGCATGCCGATGGCGAAGGGGTTTTGAATTCGGCCGAAAATAGCCAAATGAAATGCCCGATGCTCCTCATAAGGAATACGCCCATTGCTCAATTTCGTCTGTGCCTTAGTAATCCAATTGCGGCAAGCCTGCAAATCCGTCTCCTCAAGTTGAGACACAGCAACCTCCCACAGGCTCGACTCGATCCCGCGTCGTAATTGACTAAGCTGTGCAAAGGTCGCTTCTTCGGTTGCCAGCCCATAATAGATGCTGGGCAACACGGCGCGACGGAAGTCGAACGCCTGCCGTCGCGTGCCTGTGCGTGGCTTTGTCGAGACAACGCCCATCGCACGTGCTGCGCTGACTTCTTCTCGCAATTTGCCAACGCTGACATCCAACGTGCTGCTGATGTCGCTTAAGGGAGGTAGAAGGGCTCCTGTTTGTATATCGCTATCAACAAGATAGCGGAGGAAATTTGAGTCTAGCTCATGATGGTGCATTAAATTTGATTTATCCGATAAATTCAATTAATAAAATCTATTGGATATTACCAAGCAATCAAATAAATGTCCATTTTTGTTTGGTATAGATTGGGCGAGATAGGCTGGAATGCGAGTGTTTGTGTAGATGGGGCGAGACAGGCTGGAATGAGCGTGTTTAGTGATGTGGGAATTGGGCCAGTCTGTCCCGCCCTTACTTGTGGGGTTCGGGTGTTGTGGTTAGTGTTTCTCTGAGAGACTCTAAGCGATGTTTTTTAGGTATGTACCATCGGTTGATTTCCCAGCGGCCGCCGAAATAAGCTAAGGGGATGAGGCCGAGATAGATGGTCCATAGCCAGAATGGGCTGCCGTTGCTATAAGCATCGATGAGGAACATGGCGACCAGCGGCAGAACGTACCAGCGCATCATGAATGTGCTTTGCTCGATTAAGTAGGTCATTTGCGAGATTGCTTTGTTGAGCTGCCCTAGGACGGATGCGTCAAAACTGACGAGTTTCTTTTGGCGCGACAGACGGCGGACAAGCCCAAATATGCCAAATCCAAGATATGCGACGGCTGGAATGTATTGCGCGGCTGACTCATTTTGTACGATTGTGTCTCCGATAAGAATGAGGGCGACAATAAGGTTCATTGCGATTAGTCCCCATTCAGCTTTTTCAACCTTTTGATTGACTGAACGGCTTTTCTGCTGAATCTGCTTGTGTAACGTTTCTTCGTTAATCGCATACAGCTTTTCATTGTTTTGACTGTTCCAGATAACTTGCATGTCTTCAAACTCCATTGTGGTTTGACTCCTTTGCCTGTTGGAGCAACTGTTTTTTGATACGGTGGATTTTGACTCCGATATTGCTTGTTGAAATGCCGAGCATCTCTGCCATTTCTTTATAGCTAAACCCTTCGAGCAGTAATAAGCAGAGGGAGCGGTCGATTGGTTCAAATCGGCCGATTTGGGCATATAACCAT
>JBMZDF010000065.1:0-17697 GCA_049614105.1 Promineifilaceae bacterium (SeqCode) | reverse complement strand
GTCATTTCCTGCCGTTTCAGCACAGGACTCAGGTTAATGCGGTTTCCGTAGTGCATAGCCGATCCCGCGCTCGCTGACGATCCAATCACCATAGCGGCCGATTGCGCGTCGTAGGCGCTTGATCAACGTTTTGAGCCGATCGGGATCATCGACTAGAATTTCACCCCAAACGGCAATTTCCAAGTCACTACCTTGCACAACCTGCCCGTATTGCTTGCCAAGCCGCGACATGAGCGCAAATTGGGAGTTTGTGAGCGGGATCAACTCGCCGTTTGCTTTCATATGGTGACGCAGTTGGTCGATCAGGAACGGATCGGCCTGTATCAGCCCGCTGACAGATTGACGGCGTACAAAAGTGCATAACAGCGACCCTGGATAGGTGTACACATCGCCGTCTCGCAGCGCAAAACATTGTTGTTCGAGCATCCGCATAATGTCGATGGCCCCTTCAAGGGTCGCCAAAGCGTACTGCTCATCAAGCAGCAGATTGCTCCAAAGATAATTAAGATGCGAATCAGATTCGACGGCGATGGCGTCGGCGATTTCGGCACGTGTCGCGCTCTTTTCTTGGGGATGGTCGTTGCAAATTGCTTGGAAAGTGTGATACCCCGCAATGTGCAGGAAAAACGGATGCGCCCCGACTAGATTGACGAGGTATTCGCAGGTATCGGCCGAAAATTGCACCGATGACCCCTCTAAACGGTGTGCAAGCAAGCCATATGCCTCCGTCTCTCTGAGCAAGCCTAGCTGAATTTGCACAAATATGTTGAAAAACGGCGAACTTAGCACCGCTTCATCCGCCGTGATCGCGTAGAGTGGACGCTGGCTGGCCGTGACAAACGCAAGACCATACTTGGTGGTGAGTCCACGCAGGCGGGCGAAAAAGTAGGGGGTAAGTTGTGGGTTGGCGGCTAGCAGCTCAAACTCGTCGAGCAGCACTACAACGGAAGCGCCAGCCCGCGTTGCCTGATTGAGCGCCCGATCAAGGTTGCGATAGGTTCCGCCACGACTTCGGTCTGTTTTTAGCTCAAGACCGCCATTTTCGGCCGAATCGTGCAGCCCGTACAGCAGCGCCTCGTAAATTTCTTCGGGAGGCGACCCGCCAAACTCTTGACAGTCGAGCAGAACGAACAGCGCATCGGGCGGCGCGAGGCCAAACGACTCACGCACCTGTGGGCGTGTGAGGTGGAGCAGGAGCGAACTTTTGCCAATGCGGCGCGGGCCAACAACGGAGATGCTTTGCCTGTTGCGTAACAGACCCAGCATTTCGTCTAGCTGTTGTTTTCGGCCGAAAAATGAATCTACCTGCCGAATGGCCCCTCGATGATAAAACGGATTATCCACACCCATAAAGTAATGATGAATGATGAATGGTGAATGGTGAATAAAGAAATCGCTTGATTCTCTATTCTTCATTCACTATTCACTATTTCCTCTAATGTCCTTCCTTGCTGTACGGTTGCCCATCGGCGGCAGGCATTTGACTGCGCCCGACCACGCCTGCCAGTACGACCATTGTGATGATATAGGGGGCCATCAGCAAGAATTGGGACGGAATCGCGATTTTGAGAATGGCTAGCTTGGATGCCAGCGAGTCCGCAAACCCAAAAAGCAGCCCTGCGCCAAATGCGCCAAAGGGCGAATAGTTGCCAAAAAGCATTGCCGCCAACCCGATGAAGCCGCGACCTGCCGTCATCGCTTCATCAAATCGGCCGACTGAGCCAAGTGTAAAGTAAGCGCCGCCAAACCCAGCCATCATGCCGCTCATCACAACCGCCATGTAGCGGGTGCGAATAACGTTGATGCCAAGCGTGTCGGCCGCGCGTGGATGTTCGCCAACTGCGCGTACTCGCAGCCCCCAGCGCGTGTAAAACAGCGCCAGATGCAGCGTGATCAGCAGGAGAAACATCAAATAGACAAAAATATTATTGCGAAACACAATCGGCCCGATTAGCGGAATTTGCGAGAGAACGGGAATCTCAAACGCACGGAAAGTCCCTGGGCTGTTGAGATATTGATACTCTTGCAAAAAGCGTGCGTCTAAAAAGGACGTGATGCCGACTGAAAAAATGTTGATGACCGTGCCAGAGATAATCTGGTCAATCATGTACTTAATCGAGAATAGCCCGTGGACATAGGCCAACAGTGCGCCAGCGAGTACCGCTGCAAAGATGCCGATCCAGAGGTAGGGGCGCGACGTTTCGCCGCCGCAAATCAGCACCGTTTCAATGAGCGCCTCGTCGCAGCGATTGCGCAACAGGCTGGCGACGGTCGAGCCAACCATTGCGCCTGACAGCATCATGCCCTCAATGGCGATGTTGACGACGCCTGCCCGCTCCGACAAAATGCCCGAGAGTGCGCCCAGCGTAATTGGAACCGCCTTTGACAAGGTGGTGTTGAACAGTCCTGCCACGTTGAGCGACTTATCGGCCGCCGCCCACGCCAAAAAGCTAAAAATGAATAATCCTGCCACAACGCCCAGCATGGAGTTGGTACGTTTGCCAAAGCCACGCGCCAATTGCCCTGCGCCGATAAAGGCGGAGACGAAGGCGGCGGTGTTGAGGGCGCTGATGGTGCTAAATTCCCACGGTTCGATATTGGAGTCGATGCCGCCGGGAACGAGTTTGAAAGTGGTGAGGAATTCTGGGTCGGTCGTTCGGCCGAAAAAGTACCAAATCGCCGCCGCAAATCCCAAGAAAATTAGACCCATAATCCGCTGACGACGATGGGTAGCAAACGCGCGTTTTTGTGTGGTTGTTGTCACTGATGCTGCCATGATTAGTTCCCCCAGCCCCCAAGTGTAAAGCCGCCGTCGCCATGTTCAGGCGGTTTCAAACGGTAGATTGAGCGAATAATGGCTGGTGCAGCAATAAACGCCAGCACCAACGCCTGTAGAACTGAGATGATGTCAACAGGAATGCCCGCCTCAAGCTGCATCCCCAGCGCCCCGCTGCGCAGAAAACCAAACAGCAGCGCCGACAAAATGACGCCGACAGGATGATTTTTGCCCAACAATGCCAGCGCAATCGCATCAAATCCGTAGCCTGCCGAGAACGCCAGCGCCAAATTGTGATTAACGCCCAGCACCTCATTTGCGCCCGTTAGCCCTGCCAATGCGCCCGATAAGCTCATTGCAGCGACGGTGACAAAAGTGATGTTCATGCCAGCATAGCGGGCTGCGTTTGGATTTGCGCCCACCGTGCGGAAGTCAAAGCCCCAGCGCGAGCGGAACATAAACCAGTAGACAACCCACGCCATGACAAGCGATAGGAAGAATCCCGCGTGGAAACGAATTGGATCTGCAAAGATACGTGGCAATTCGGCCGATGTTTCAATTGTCGGGCTAATCGGCACAAACGATTCGGGACGCTGCATCGGGCCGTTGAGCAACCATTCGCTCAAACGAAACGCGATGTAGTTCATCATAATCGTGTTGATTACCTCATGACCGCCCGTGCGTGCTTTGAGAATGCCAGGAATGAATCCCCAAGCGCCGCCGCCAACCGCGCCAGCAAGCAGCGCCAGCGGCAAATGGATGATGCGCGGCAGGTTTGTGAAGTAGTAACCCACAAAGGCAGCGCAAATTGCGCCAATAAAAAGCTGTCCTTCAACCCCAATATTGAATAAGCCCGATTTGAAACCGAGCGCCACCGCAAGCCCCGCAAAGATAAAGGGGGTCGTGGCGATTAAGCTCTCGAAAAAGGGGTTGAACGCTTTGATAACTTCTGTGTTGTCACCCGTGGCGAAGGCGGCGCGAATATCGGCCGGGTCGCCAACCGCGCTGCGGAACAGCGATCCATAGGCGAGTGAGACAGAGTCCCACGCAACGCCCAACGCTGCGCCAACGCCTTCCGTCCCAAACGCGGTGTACACCTCTTCTGAGGTGAGTGCGATCAAAAGCCCACCCAGCACAAAGCCTGTAAAAATGGCAAGCAGCGGAATGATGACCGACTGATTGCTTAATTCTTCGAGAAAAACGGCGAAGAAATTTGATTTTGATTGTGGCGCGTCGGTTTTACTCATGCTGCTGCCTCCGACAACTGTTTGCCGCTTTCATCTTTTGCGCCAACCGCAACCCCTGCCATCATCAAACCGACCTCTTCCTTTGTTACTTTATCGGTGGAAACGGTGGCGATGATTTTGCCATCAAACATGACAATGATGCGGTCCGAGAGCTGCATCACCTCATCAAGTTCGGTTGACGAGAGCAAAACCGCTTTGCCAGCATCGCGCTGGTTGACGATTTGCTGATGGATAAACTCGATTGCGCCGACGTCAACGCCACGTGTGGGTTGCGCCGCAACAAGTAGCTTGGTTTCGCGTGATAGCTCGCGGGCGATAATCACTTTTTGCTGATTGCCGCCTGAGAGGGTGGAGACGGCCGCTTCGGCCGATGGGGTGCGAACGTCAAATTCAGCGACCAGTTTTTCGGCCGAATCGCTCACCACCTGCTCCTGAATCGTGCCGTTTTTTGTGTAAGGTGCGTTGTAGTAAGTGTTGAGCACCATGTTGTGACTAATCGTGTAGTCAAGCACCAGCCCGTCCTTTTGACGATCTTCAGGAATGTGAGCCGTGCCAAGTTCGGTCACGGTGCGCGGCGAGGCGCTGGTGATGTCCTTGCTTTGGAATTTGATCGTGCCGTTGACTGGCTTGCGTAAGCCTGTGACCGCTTCCACAATTTCTGTTTGCCCGTTTCCCTGCACGCCCGCAATGCCTAAAATTTCGCCTGCGCGAACGTTGAAACTGATGTCGTCAACGGTCACTTGATCGAGGTCGTTGGTGACGGTTAGGTTGCGGACGGTGAGAATGTCTTGGGTTGGTTCGGCCGATTTTTTGTCTAAATTGAGCAGAACCGCACGCCCCACCATCATCTCGGCCAGTTTTGCCTGATCTGCCTCGGCGGGAACGGTTGCGCCGACCACCTTGCCGCGCCGAATCACCGTGATGCGATCCGCGACTTCAAGCACCTCACGCAACTTGTGCGTGATAAAGATAATTGACTTCCCGCGCTTGATGAGTCCCGCCATAATTCCGAACAGCTCATCCGCCTCTTGTGGCGTCAACACGGCTGTCGGCTCGTCAAAAATCAAAATATCTGCTTCACGATAGAGCAGTTTGATAATCTCAACCCGCTGCTGGACGCCAATGGGCAAGTCGCGAATATAGGCGTCTGGGTCGACAGACAGACCGTATTGGTCTGAAATCTCGCGAATCCGTCGCGCTGCGTTGCGCCGATTGAGGAAGCCGCCAATGCCGCTTGTCTCCTCATAGCCCAACATGACGTTTTCAGTCACGGTAAACACAGGAATCAGCATAAAGTGCTGATGCACCATGCCGATGCCTGCCGCAATCGCATCGCTGGGCGACTCTGGCTGGATCCGTTTGCCACGCACATAGATTTCCCCTTCGGTTGGCTCATACAGGCCATAGAGGATGTTCATCAACGTGCTTTTGCCTGCACCATTTTCACCGAGCAGCGCATGAATCTCGCTTTTGCCCAAGGTGAGGTTGATATGGTCGTTTGCCAAAACGCCAGGGAACTGTTTGGTGATGTTCTTTAATTCGAGAAGGGGTGCTTCCATCTTCTTCTCCGAGGAGCTACTGTTGATTCAAATGAAGTATGAAGGATAGAGTATGAAGAAACAAAAATGAGAGCTTTGCTTTCATCATTCGTCATTCATCATTCATTTTTCCTCACGGCTCTTTTTTCTTCCACTAACTGGGTTTTATCCGCTTCGCTCAAGAATGCAAGCGTTAGCGCGTTTTGCTGCGCTTGGCGTGTGTCGTCTGCGGTGAGGCGTGATTGTGGTGCGGCGATGTTGAACTCATAGGGCAGATCGATGTTGCTAATGCCAGGGTCATCGCTGTTGAGCGTTGCCAGCAACCCTGCTGCAAGCATTTCCTTAAACGGGTGGGCCGCGTAACTAGGAACCGTGCTTGTTTGGACATTGCTGGTGAGATTGGCTTCGATGCCGATTTCGTGTTTGCGCACGTATTCGACAAGGGTTGGGTCGTCCAAAATGCGCGTGCCGTGACCGATGCGTGTCGCGCCAAGTTGATTGATCGCGGCCCACATGCTGGCCGCGCCTGCCGCTTCGCCTGCATGAACAGAAATCGCCCAGCCCGCATCACGCCCTTGTTTGAAATGATCGACAAACAGCCCGGCTGGATAGTTGATTTCGTCGCCTGCCAAATCGAGCGCAACAAAGGCGTCGCGATGGCTCAACAGAGCATCTAGCTCCTTGTAGCCAATTTCTGCGCCATAAGTGCGGCTGATGATGCCGATCAGGTTGGCTTTGACGCCAAAGTCGCGGATGCCAGCACGGACGCCGTCGAGCGTTGCTTCGACGACCCCTTCGGCCGATAAGCCATGCGGCTCAGCCATAAAATAGGGGCTAAAGCGCAATTCGAGATAGTCGATCCCTTCCCGCTGAGCATCTTCCATGTTTTCGTAAGCGATACGGCGGCAGGTGTCATAATCAACCAGAATGCCAGTCAGCCACTCGAATTTGTCGAGGAAGGCCAGCAGCCCAGGTTGCGGCTCGGTGACCTGCACGTGGGGGCGCAGCGTTTCAAGCGTTTTGCCTGGCAGGGGCAGGTTGTGTTTGAGGCCGACTTCGAGAATTGTTTCGAGACGGATGCTACCGTCGAGGTGACGGTGCAGGTCAATAAACGGAAGGGTTGGGTCGATCATATGGGTGGTATTGTAGGGTGAGTTCGGCCGAAAACGAAATAAGGGGGAAGAAATGAAGAAACGAAGAATGGAGAGTGAAGAATGAATGTCTATTCAGAATTAGGTGTGTTTGAAATGGGTTGAAACAGTGACGCAATCTGCCAGTTCTTTTCTGACCTCATCTGTGCAACTATTTATGTGTGACATGCTTTTTGAATTTTCTTCTGTTGTGAGGTTACAATTTCTTTGGGGCATCATGATTGGTTTTGTCAAAATTCTTCAATCGCTATTGTCTCGCTTCTTTTCTGCCCACCAAATTCGACAGTATCAGGAAAAAGTATGAAACGTGAAATTTGGCTAGACCCTGTGCGCCGATCTAAACGTCATCTATCGATGGTATTTGGGATTGACGACCTACGATTTGAAACAGCCTACTGGTATAACGACGTTGATTTTTATGCGCTTGAGGCACAATTTGGCTTGGCGTACATGGAGAAGGTGTATTTTCATCTGTTGATGTTTGAGGCGAACAAGCTGTGGAGCCTCAAGCCCGCGACAATTGATTTGGGTGTGTATCAGGGGTTGCATTCGGCCGAATTTGAGCAATTCTGGCGCACCATCAGCCACAAAGCGTGGACAGAGTGGCGCTACGATCAAAATCTCCCCGACTATCAAGGCCCCACCTTCACAAGCACCCCTGTCGAAACGAGCACTCGGCCGATTGCCGTACAAGCTGGCAACGTCGATACACTCAACTTCTGCGGCGGCGGCAAAGACAGCCTTGTCTCAATGAAGTTGCTTGAACGTATCGAACAGCCGTATGCAAACGTCGTCTACTCACATTCGATCTACGGCACGTCCCAATTTCAGCACGATCTGATCGACGGGTTAATCGCCCATAGCGCCAACGAAACGCGCCATCAAATTACGGTGTTTGACAGCTTCGTTGATTCGCCCGTGTTGCAGTTGAATCCTGAATATGACGTTGACACGCTGAAGGCGGCCGAAACCCCCAGCACTACCTTCGCCGCGCTGCCGATTATGCTGCAACATGGATACCGATACATGGTACGTGGACATGAGCACAGTGCCAACGTGGGCAACCTGATTTGGGACGCAACGGGTGAGGATGTGAATCACCAGTGGGGTAAATCGCTGGAGGCAGAACAGTTGATCAACGACTACTTGCAGCAAGAGCTAATCGCCAACCTGCATTATTTCAGCATTCTCCAGCCAATTTACGATCTCCTGATTTTCAACTTATTGCGCCGCGACTTGGATGCCGTTGCTAACACGCATTCGTGCAACTATGGCAAACCGTGGTGCTGCAAATGTGCCAAATGTGCCTACGTGTGGCTCAATTACATGGCGTACTTGCCGCCTGAAAACGTCAACGCAATTTTCAATCGCAACTTGTTTGACATGGAAGAAAACCAGCTTTGGTATTATCAAATGCTCGGTTTGGGCGAGCACACACCATTTGACTGCATCGGACAAATTGACGAGTCGCGGCTGGCGTTTGAGTTGTGTCGGCGCAAGGGGCTGACGGGGCGGGCAATGACGATGTACGACGCGCATTTCCCAACACTCGACATTGAGCCAATTCTCGACAAATATTTGTGCGTGAATGAACAGCCTGTCACCTTGCCCGCTGCGTTTGCCGCGCCGACGCTGGCGCAGATGCGTGCCGCACAAGTTGAAGCGTTACGCTACATCACAAACTTGACAGGATGAGCCGTTTTTGCAAAGCGCCACTTGCCGTATTCATCATTCTTCATTTTCCTCACCTTTCTTCTGTGGCCACGCCACTGGCCCCTCACGCACCAGCTTGGGAGGACTGATGCGACAGTCGATGATGGTTGAGGCGGCGGCGTGCTGGACATTGCCTCCGTCGATAACGGCCGCAACACGACCTTGCAGGGCGTCAAACGCCATTTGCGCGTTGAGGGCGGGATCGTTGCTGGAGATGTTGGCGCTGCTGGTGGCGAGTGCGCCGCCTGCTTGACGGATCAGATTGCGAGCAATTTCGCTGTTTGGGATGCGAACGGCGACGCCTTTGTTGGGGCTGATGTTGTCGGGAAGATTGGCGTGACGGGGCAAAATGAGCGTGAGTGGCCCAGGCCAATAGGCGTCGATAAGCGGTTGAATAGCTGGATCGATTGGGCCATCGAGTACCTGTTCAAGCACGTCGGGATCGCTGATCAGGATCGGAATCCCCTTTTCACGCGGACGCATTTTTGCAATGTAAAGACGCTCGATTGCATCGGCGTCAAAAGCGTTCACACCGATGCCGTAAACGGTGTCGGTTGGGAAAACGACAATTTGACCTTGTTGCAGAAGTGTTGCGGCTTGTTGGATGTCGGCGTGTGTTGCGGTGAGTTGTTGCGTTGGCATAGCGTTGCGTTGCGGGCCAGAATTGTTTATGGGTTAGGTAAACGGTGAATAATTAACAATGAACGGAGGATTCAGAATGAGGATCTGTACATGACGTTTGCCGTTAATTATTCATTGTGCGATGATGGTTTATGGGTTAGGCAAACGGTGAATAATTAACAATGAACGGAGAATTCAGAATGAGGGTCTGTACATGACGTTTACCGTTAATTATTCATTGTTCTCCATTCATTATTTGATTTTAATGATCGTGATCGTGGCTACCATGCTGTGGTTCGACGGCGGGATCGTTGGCGAGTGTGTTTTTGATGCCGGCGATTAGGGTGGCTTTTTCGGCGTCGGTTAGCTTGGCTTCGGGGTGCAGGGGTAGGTAGGAGTCGAGCGGCATGTCACCACTTTCGATTAGCTCGATCATGTCGTCTGCATGGTTGGCGCGATCCCAGTCTGAGAAGTTGAGCACGCGGCGGCCGTCCTCGACATGATGGGCAACGATTAGGGAGATAGGCGCAACGTAGCTGTAGGCAGGCCAAACAGTTTCGTTGCTGTGGCAATCGTAGCAGGCGCGAACGGCGATGTCGCGCGTTTCGGCCGAATCCCACGCAACCTCACGCAGCACAGGCGGATTTGATCGATCAACGGGAATCAGTTGGATCAGGATAAAAACAGCAGCAAGCCCCATGGCAATTTTGCGTAGCATAATATCTTTCCTCTTAAAATAAGGATAAAGGATTGCCCTCAACCTATATTCTGTCGTTTTTATTGATTCATCTTAATGATGATAAAACGATCATGTCCTGCGTAATCTTCCAGACAAGATACAGTCGCTTTCGGGAAAATGTTCTGAGCTAACTGCGTAGCGAGTGGCCCTTGACGGTAGCCAATTTCGAGGAAGATCGCCCCATAAGGGCGCAGGTGTGCTTTGGCTTCCTCTAACAACATGTGAATTAGACTCAGGCCATCTTTGCCGCCGTGTAACGCGATATATGGCTCATATTGGTTTACAGACGGTGGTAAGTCTAACATTTCATCGTCTGTGATGTAGGGTAGATTGGCAACAATTGCGTCGAATAACCCGTCAACTGGTTCAAGCAAGGAACCTTGATAAAAGGTAATGTCAGCCTTGTTTTCGTCGGCATTTTGCTGGGCGATGGCAAGCGCATCGGCCGAAATGTCAACCGCACTCACCCTGGCGTTTTTCATTTCGGTTGCCAAGCTAATCGCGATGCAGCCGCTGCCTGTGCCGACATCGACCAGCGCTAGGTTGCTGCGCCCTCTTGACCATTTGCGTACCTCATCGACAAGCTGTTCTGTCTCTGGGCGCGGAATCAACACGGCAGGGGTCACGTACAGATCGAGATAACGAAATGCCGCCGAGCCAAAAATATAGGGTAGGGGTTCGTACTGTTCAGCACGAGCCACAAACTCAAAATAGACATCAAGCAGTTGATTTGAGATTAACTCATCATCATGTGCTAAAAGATAGCTGATGTCAGCCTGTAGGGTGTGCGCCAGCAAGGCGCGGGCGTCCGATTCGGCCGAATCAGACATCGATAACGTTTCACGTCCAAAATCAATCGCACTCACAATTTTCATCACTGGGAATTATACCGTTACCGCTATAATTCTGCGTCATGCAAACTAATGCTGAAAAAATTGTCGAATTCCAACGCACGATGGGTGGCGATGCGCCTGATCTGCCGACCGTCCCCTCAGATAAAACGCTCGATTTGCGCAACACGCTGATTCGAGAAGAGTACGAAGAAGTAACTGAAGCGATCGAATTGCTGATGGCAAATCGAGAAGACCCCGCTGCGCTCGCTCATTTGATGCATGAGCTAGCTGATTTGCTGTATGTGACCTATGGGGCGATGGTGACCTGTGGCGTCGATGCAAACGCGGTGTTTGCGGAAGTGCATCGCGCCAATATGCAAAAAGCGAGCGGCCCACGTCGCGCCGATGGCAAAGTGTTAAAGCCGAAAGATTTTAAGCCAGCCAACGTTGCGGCGGTGCTGGAGAAAATGAAGAAATAAGAAGGTATTATCTGCTCATTCCTTCATTTTCCATTCATCATTGTCCTTCTACGGGTGGCAAGAAACCGAAGTCAATTGTGTTGTTGAAACGCCCGTTGTTCGCGATTTCGTCGCCGATTAGGTCGATGATGTTGCTGGTGATGCCGAAACGTGCGTCAGGTATGCCGTTGCTGTCGAGCGGCATATCTTCGCGGGCAGTTGCTTTGTTCTCACCGCTGAACGGGAGGGTGGGGCCGCTGCTGAGAATGGGAAGTGCAAGGGATGATTGCGGGATGACGACGAAGTAGCTGCTGGGGCGCAAACTGTCAAACCGATAGTTGCCTTGTTCATCAGACAGCGTTTCCCGAATGAGCAAATCGTCCTTATCAAGCTGCCGATTATAGTTGCGGTCAACATATAGCTGAACGAGAATGTTTGGCAAGCCTGTTTCCCCGTTCTCGTTTTGCCAGCCGTCGCGGTTTGTGTCCTGCCAAATGTGATCCCCAAGCGAGAGTTGTCCAATGGTGTAGCCAAAATCAGCGCCCATCATAATGCCGCCGTTTTCGAGCTGGACGGTGACCGCATCACGCTGGACGCTGCGCAAGAGGGTTGGCATGTACAGGTCGAGAACGCCAAGGGTGTCTGAGACGACCACTTGGTAGATGCCTGTATCGAGTCCTGTGAATAGATAGTGGCCCGTGCTGTCGCTGACAGTTTCTTTGAGAAAGTCACCTTCCCTGTTGAGCAACACAATTCGCACGTTGGCGATGCCTGTTTCGCCGAGGTCATTCACACCGTTGTAATCTGTTTCGTACCAGACGAGATCGCCGATGACGCCGCTGTCTGACTCTGGTGAGTTGAGCGTGTAGTTGAAATCGGCCGAATCAAACACCTCACCAGCCGACAACGAAACCGCATAGCGTGTGATAGACCCATCTTGCAACTGTCTATCGGCCAGCCCCGCCAGCAACGTGTGATTAGACAATACATTGGCAACATCGCTGACGTGGACCAAATAATTGCCTGCTGCCAAGCCTGTAAATTTGAAACGCCCCGCGCTGTTTGTGCGGGCGGTCGCAATGATTGATTCTTGAACGTCGCGGCGATTGTTCCCGTTTTCATCTGCAATCAACTCGATGCTGACCGCAGGCAGCATTTGCTCGCCTGCGTCGACGCGACGATTGTTGTCATCAAGCCACGTTTTGCCGCTGATGGTGGCTGATAATCGGTTGGCATAGGCAAAGTTGTGGTCAAAAGTTGCGCTCTGCGGCGACAGGCGGAGCGGGGAAGCAAACTGGTTTATCGCTTGCAGTGTATCGGGCAACGAGTCAGACATAACGGCAATCGTCAATTCGATGTCGGTTGGCAACACCAGTTGGTAGCGTCCGAGTGTGTCTGTTTGGGTGGTTGCTAACGTTGTTCCCGCGATGTTGCGGGCGACAATGGTGGCGTTGGCGATGCCAAATTCGGCCGAACTAGACACCCCATCCTTATCATCAATCCAAACACGCCCACCCACAATCGCACGCCTCTCGGCTTGTAAGAGACCAAAGTTGATGCGCGTCAATTCGCTGCCGCTCACAGGCGTCACAAGCTGCGACGGTGTGACTAGCTGATAGGTTGAAAGCTGGGCAAGCTGATCCTCGATCACAACAAAATAGTTAGCCGAGTCAACGGTTGAAAATAGATAGCGACCGTCCGCGTTGGTCTGAGCTGACGCAACGGGAACATCTAGCAAACGATCAAACTGTTTGTTACCCGTGTCACGGTATAGACGCAGCGACACGTTTGCTAACCCTATCTCGCTCAAATCTTGCTGTGCATTGCGGTTTGCATCGTACCAAATGACGCCCCCGACGAGTGCGGTTGATTCACAAATAATCTCAACAGGGTAATCCTCAACTTCTCCTACGCTGGCGGGTTCAGTTGGGTTGGTGGCGCGTTCGCTGATGCGAAAACGGGCGAAGGTTGAGCCGCACAGGGTGTTAATCGGCAGGGTGTAACTGGCTAGAATTGTCTGAGAGGCGCTGTTGGGGTCAATTGACCGCGCAATTAATTGCTCTGTGGCGTTATCAAACTGTCCGTCGCCATTTATATCAAGCCAGCCTGTCAGATGCGCCTTGGTATAGGGATCATCCACAAGGGCGCTAACTCTCATGATAATTGTTTCGCCAGCGTAGAATCGTGCGCCTTTGGAAAACTGAATCCCATCATCGCTAGCATCTGGTTGGGACGTGATCCTGTGGCTGGAACCATCTTCTGAGCCGTTCAGCACGCCCAACATCAGGCTGTCTGACAGGGTGTGCGAAGGTGCGCCGTAGCTGTCGGGCGCATCGCTGTAATCGCCGTTCAGCGTGATCTGATAATCCTCGACCTCGCCATCGGCCGCTGCCCCAGCAAACGTGAGCTTTGGTGTGGTGCTCAGACGGAAACGGGCAAACGTTGCGCCTGCGCGTGCGTTGTTGGGTGTTTGATAGTCGAGCGTGATTTGCTGTCGTTCGGCCGAACTAGCAACCACCCGATCCACCGTGATCTGCTCATCAGCATCATCAAAATCACCGTCCTGATTAAAGTCGATCCAGCCAGATAGATAGGCTGGCCGCGCCGTGACTTGATTGAGCAACGTGATTTTAACCTGTTGGATGTCGTTGGCAGGGTTGTAAAACAGAACCCCGTCGTCATCGTTGTTGCCGTCGTTGTCATCCGTTTCGGCCGATAGTGACGGCTGGGCCGCGCTGTCACCATCGACAGAAAAGCCAAGATGCAGTTGCGTATCGATGGGGTGGCTGGCTGACTGGTAGCTGCCGGGGGCGTCGCTGTAGTCGGTTGGAGTGTTCTGATTCGGCCGAAAACCAAAGTTAACCCCCTCTATCTCCGCGCCGCCTTCAAGCAACAGCGCCGACGTCACCCCGTCAGGCGTGCCGTCAATATCGTGTGATGGTGTGCTATCGATTGGGGGCTGTACAGAAACTTGATATGTGCCAGGCAGCAAGCTGTCGAAGCGATAGCGGCCTAGACTGTCGGTTTGCGTTTGGGCTAGCGGGGCATCGGGATGGCGATTGTCGCTAAGCGTGACGGTCGCTCCTGCAAAGCCGCTTTCGCCCCCATTGTGCAAGCCGTCCGCATTCGCATCACGCCACACAAGACCGCCAAGCGCGGTCGGAGAAGCAGGGTTTGGTTCGCAGAATATCAATTCAGTGATTCCGCCCGCTTGCTCAAATGCCACTTCGACCCGCGAGACATTAACGGCGTTAAGTATTGCTAACTGAGCGCTTGCTTCAGGATAAGGCAAAATATCCGCCTCTCCCACACGCTCGCCTGCCAGATTGAACGCCCAGACTGTGCCAGAAACCGCTTGATCGTCACGGTCTAAAACGCGCAAGCTGTAAAGCGGGCGAGCCGTATCAAAGTGGATGCTCAGGGTTGATGGAACATGAAGGCCAGAGCCGCCAAAATCTGCCCCGTTTTTCAATTCGTTGCCGTGGTTGAAAATTTGGGGCTGGGCGCTGATGGTTGAAAATTGAACGCCCCAGCGGGACCATCCATCAAGCGGCAGGGGGCCAGGTGCTAACAAGCGGCCGTTGGCATCAAATTGGAAATTGATGGTAGGGAGACAGGCGAGTGTTGAGACAAGTCCCACCGAAACGCTTGTGTTCTGCTCGCCACCCGACAGATAAATGAGATCGCTTTGTCCGCTGATCGGGTCAAAGTCGCTGTCGATGTGGTCGTTTTGTTGGTTGGGAAGCGTGATGATTGGGTGCGATTTCGGCCGAATGAGGCGTACAAAATAGCTTTTTTCTGGCTCTAGACTGGCAAATAGATAGCCACCAGATGAATCAGTGCGCGTGCTGTTGATGAAGGTTGTGCTTCCCTGTTCACCACGTGCATAAATGTTGACTAGAACGCCGCTAACACCAAATTCGCCCCCATTGTGTAAGCCATCCATGTTGGCGTCAGACCAAACAATCCCGCCTAACGATGCTCCCATGACACGCGATGTGCCTAGGACCTTTTGGCTATTGGTTTGCGCTGTTTGGCTGGCAAGTGATTCCGAGGCGGGATTGACGCCTGCTTGACTGGCCGGAATCGACACGAGCGCAAAAATTCGTACCCCAATAACTAACAGCAACCCCGCAATGATCAATATAAAGGCAACTCTGCGCGTCATGAACAATACTCCATATAATTTTTCAGTCCTGTAAAGGAATAAATAGGGCGGTTGGCAACAAACATCAGATGGTAGATTGAATAAGAGTAATGATTCACGGGTAGTCAGGATTTCAGGAACTCAGGTTGTCAGGAAGCTTCATCTGGCTAGAAAAATGACTGCTAAAGGCATCAGTGTTTTGTTCAAACCTCTGTTGCCGCCATTTTTCTGCCTGAAAGCTTGAAATCTGACTACCTGAGTAACTACAAATAAAATATAAATTAGGTGTTATGCACGCCAAATGTGTTGAAGCGTTTAGGCAGGCAACATAGTGACAAGGTTTTCGCCAGTGTTTCTGGCCCTTGTGCATAAATCCTGAGCTGCTGGTTGTCTGGTGTTTGGCGTTTGCCGTTTGCCAGAGATGCTTGATGTCTTACTTCAGCAGATGAGTCTGCTTAATGAGCGTATACAGGGCTTGCAGTCCTAGATTTTTATTGAGATGGGCAGGGCGAATCCTCAGAATATCTCTGCTAAAGTCATTTGCAAATAATATTGATCCCACGTAAGCAAAAACACTCAAGGTGTTTGCCATGAGGAAGGGAACATTTAATTCTTCGGATTTGCCTGAGGGTTTTGGGCGTTGAAACTGCTAAACAATTTACCGATACCCGCGCCGCATCCAACTAACTTCAGTTAATACATTAATGATGTTGAGGTATGTAGGGGCTACCTGAATGAAGACAGTAGATGAGGATATCCACTATATACATGTACATATTTACACAACGCTCAAATGCATTAATTGCATTATCTAAGGGCTGTTTGTTGATGGGAATAGTACTGAGGGCCTATTTGCTGTTTGATTAGGGTGAATAGTAAATAATTAACAAGTTAGGCGTCAAACGCAATAATTGTTAAGCGTATAGTGAGGATCGATATGGCGTGTGACAAACGGTTTCTCTTGACATACTCTCCGTTGCTTTAGCGCGGGGAGTATGTCAAATCTTTGTATAAACCCTAAAGAGCCAACGTTTTAGGGCTGTACGATGACTTTCCCTAGAATGAAGCGATCGCCGTTAATGTTGCCATTGTCGTCGTGGATATGCAGACGACGTTTGGTGAATTGTTCATAGATACCCACTTCGATTAGGTACTCGCCCGGCGGCACACCTTCAAGATCCATTTGGTAGGGATCGAGCATGCGTTGGCCCGGCAACCACTTGGGAAACCAGAGGTGGGAGGGCGTTGCGCCGCCTAATGGCGTGTAGTCGAGGGTGTCGATTATCGGCCGATTTGCCAAATCTATCAGATGCACAAAAATCGTATAGCTATCCTCTGGGCTGTTTAACACGCGCCAATCAAGTGTGATGTGAACCGTATCGCTGCTCTGCACGACGATGGGATTGTCCCACGGTGCGGCGCGGCGCTGCATGAATCCAACACGTGCGTTTGCGTTTTGCAGCCCAACACGCTGACGCCAATTTGCCAAGGTGCGATTGGTGCGTAATGGAAAAGATTCGTCCCCAAACAGGAGCGTGCCGACCGTTAACTGTGGCGCTTGTGCCTCGTTTGAGCCAGTCAAATTTTGCATTGTGACCGCCACCTGACCGCCACGCCAATCGCGGTCTGACGGCACGGCAAACTCAAACATTTCAACGATGACCTCACCCGCAAGCCACTCGTTGCTCAGCAGGTGGCTGTCTGTGGTGAAGGGCAGCAAGAGATCGTTTTGAATGGTGACGACAGGGGCGTAAATGTCTGTTGTGCCGACTGGCGCACGCATCGCTAAAATGAGACGCTGCATTTCGCTGTGATGAACGCCCTCTGTTGAGCGTGATGGTAGCCATTGATAGGCAACAATCTCGACTTCGCCATTGCTGCCTGCCAACGCCACATCCTGCGAAACTGGTTCGACAATGGTTAGCTCAGGCGGGAGCGTGCGATCGCCAGGTTCGACCACTTGATAGAACTCGGCCCCGCGTGCGCGAAGGCGGAAACCTGCGTCAAAAACGCTGCGCTCGAAGCGGTTGAGGTAGACGGGGCCAGCGGGTAAGTGGTCGAAAACGTGTTCGAGCCAAGGTTTGGAGAAGGCGACAAATATCGGCCGAACATCCACCTCATCAAACCACTGCTCATTGATCAACTGCTCATACCACATCGGCGTCATATGCTCCCAATCGTTGAGCAAAACCGCCCCTTCGCCGCTGCCGTCAAAGCGCGTGTGAACCGCGTTGATATAGTCGTTCACCTCATCATATTGACGCAACGAAACGCCACGCCACAAATTTTGTGCCGCCTTTGCAACTGGCGTAAACGGAATCACAACAACCGCAGCGGCGTTCGCCAGGACAACCGCACGCCAAAAAGAAGGGCGGCTGGGGCGCTTGAGAAAAGTTTCCCAACTGGGCAGCGAGATGCCGCCTAGTCCAAAGCCGATGAGCAGGCCAATAATCAGATACGGGCCGAGCAAATAA
>JBMZDF010000064.1:0-17798 GCA_049614105.1 Promineifilaceae bacterium (SeqCode) | reverse complement strand
TGCGAGTGCCGCAGTAGGCACAGTGAATTTCGGCCGATTTGGCGCGGATTTTTTCAACTTGCGCCTGTTCAACAATCAGCTTTTCCTGCGCTGGCTGGACAAACGCCACGTCGGCCGGCTGCGGGGCGCTGCAATTGCCGCACACGCGCACGGTTCCCCGATTGACGCCTTCACAAAAAGGACAAATCCACTGTAGCTCGCTAAACCCCAAAGATTTGCGTTTTTTGGTCATAGGCTCCCTGAAATACTTTGTAATTGACGGTTGAATAACGAATGGCGAACAGTGAATAATAACTAGGCCATCAGATGTTTGCAAAAGCTGAAGGTGCTTGAAATGCGCTGCACCTGTTAAACAAGTGCAGCGCAGTCACCTTCTATTCTAGATTAGCGTATTACAAATGGTAAGTAAACCGTGTAACCCGCCGATGTGTCATCATCAACGATCGTAGCCGTGGCGACGGCCGACCCCAATGTGACGTTATATCCAGGTGCAACTGACAAATTCGATAGCGTCATCATAAACGTTTCGTTGCTTTCTTCCAACGTATCGCCTGTGACCAGCACCGTCATTGTCTGCGTTTCACCCGCATTTCCACTGAAATTGAGTGTACCGCTGTTTGCCGCATAATCCGTCCCCGCAAGCGCGGTTCCGTCTGAAGTAGCAAAGTCAACAGCAATATTGGCGCTTGCCTCAACAGCAGCGCTGAGCGTCGCCGTCAGGATAAAGCTCGTTGTGCCAGTATGTGTCTCCGTTTGGGAGATATTTGTGATGGTAATGGTTGCACTATCATCGTTTGTGATGGTTGCTACGCCTTGCGTATCTGCAATCGACACGTTACGGCCGCTGGCGCTTACGCTGCTCAGGTTGACCAAAAGCATCTCATCCAGTTCAACTGTGTCATCACCCGTAACAACAATGGTCAGCGTCTGGGTTTCATTCGCTGTTCCCGCGAAGGTGAGCGTGCCGCTGTTGCTGCTGTAGTCATTGTTGGCGATAGTCGCGCTGTTATCGGCCGAAGCAAAGTCAACCGACACGCCTGTATCAACCGCCGCGTCCAAGGTAACAACCAGCGTCAGATTGGTGGTTCCACTATCTCCTTCCGCCACACTTGCGTCGTTAATGGTAAAGGAAGCTGCATCATCATTGGTCACCGTCACCGTTTGCGATGCGCTTGCGCTTAGTACACCCGCGTTGGAGGGTGTGCCAAGTTGAACCATAAACGATTCATCCAGCTCGACAAGTTCATCCCCTGTCACATCGATGCTAAAGCTCTGCGTTTCGCCTGCGTTACCGCTGAATGCGAGCGTTGGCATGGTTGCAACGTAGTCTGAATCGGCCGAAGTTGCCGTTCCGTCAACCGTGTTGGCAGATACCGTAAAGCCACCTGCAACGTTGACATCCAATGTTGCTGTAAACATCACCGTGGTTGCACCACTGTCACCTTCAGCCACTGTCGTTCCACCAGACAGCATCAACGTAGCAACATCGTCATTGGTGATGGTTGAGGTAAACGGTGAACCGCTCACGCTCACAGAGCTGCTGGAGGCTGTACCAAGCGTGACAATGAATGTCTCGTCCGCTTCCACTGCGCTGTCGCCAACAACGTCTACGGTGAAGGTCTGTGTTTCACCCGCGTTACCTGCAAAGGTCAGCATGCCGCTGGCGGCATTGTAATCACCGTTGGCCGTCGTTGCCGTATTGTCAGCACTGCTGTACGGAACGGTGAAGCCGCCTGTCACGCTGGCGTTGAGTGTTGCGGTGTAGGTGAAGGTTGTGTTGCCACTGTTGCCTTCATTTTCGGCCGAAACGCCCGTCAACACGACAGAAGTCACATCATCATTCACAATGGTCGAGGTTACTGGCGAACCAGCCACACTAACATTTGCGTGTGATGGGGTTGCGAGTGCTGCTGTAAACGTCTCATCTGGTTCAATCGTCGTATCACCCGTCACATCAACTGTGAAGGTTTGTACCTCACCCGCAGAGCCGCTAAACGTCAGCGTGCCGCTTGCCGTCACATAATCATTATCGGCCGTTGTTGCACTGCCGTCGCTGCTCATGTAGCCCACTGTCAAACCGCCACTAACCGCAGCGTCTAGCGTTGCCGTATAGGTGTAGATCGTCGAGCCACTATCGCCTTCGTTTTGGCTGCTCATGCCGCTCAAGGTCACAGTTGCGCTGTCATCATTGCTAATCGTGACCGTTTGTGGTGAATTGCTGACCGAAACGCCACTGTTTGACGGTGTCGCCAACGTTGTTGTAAACGTCTCGTCCATTTCAACAACCGCGTCGCCATTGACCTGAACGGTGAAGGTCTGCGTCTCGCCTGCGTTACCCGCAAACGTCAGCGTGCCATCATTGTCCACGTAGTCGCCATCCGCCACAGTCGCTGTGCCGTCGTTGCTTGCGTAGCCAACTGTAAAGCCGCCGTCAACCGCCACATCCAATGTGGCTGTAAACACATAATCGGTTGTGCCGCTATTGCCTTCATTTGCCGTTGCGCCGCCAGCGAGTGTCAAGGTCGCGCTATCATCATTCAAAATGGTAGCGACTTGAGGTGAATTGACCACAGAGACGCTGCTGTTTGATGCTGCACCAAGTGCTGCGTTAAACGTTTGGTCGCCTTCCACGTTTGTGTCACCCGTTGCGTTGACGGTGAAGACTTGCGTTTCGCCTGCGGTGCCTGTGAAGGTAAGCATGCCGCTGCTGGCGAGATAGTCACTATCTGCAACCGTTGCACTGCCGTCAGAGGTCGAGTACGTGATAACCACACCGCTATCAACCTCGCCACTTAGCGTTGCAGTAAACAGATAAGCGGTTGATCCACTATTACCTTCGGTCTGCGAAATGCCGCCGCTTAGCGTAATGGTTGCAACATCGTCATTTAAAATGGTTGCCGTTTGTGGTGAGCCAAGCACGGTAACGCCTGCATTCGATGCTGTGCCAAGCGCAGCCTCAAACGTTTCGTTACTCTCAACTTTGGCATCACCTGCTACGTTAACGGTGAACGTTTGCGTTTCGCCTGCGTTGCCCGCAAATGTGAGCGTGCCGCTTGCCGCACTGTAATCTCCATCGGCCGTTGTTGCCGACCCATCGGCCGTTGTGTAGGTAATCGTTGTGCCGCCGTCAACAACTGCGTTAAGCGTTGCGGTGAATACATACCCTGTGTTGCCGCTGATGCCTTCGTTCTGCGCCACGCCGCCGCTGAGCGTGATCGTTGCGCTGTCATCATTGGTCAATGTAGCGGTTTGTGAGGCGGTTGTAACGGATACGCTGCTGTTTGAGGCTACACCCAACGAGGCAGAGAATGTTTCATCCGTCTCAACTTTGGTGTCACCCGTTGCATTGACGGTAAAGCTTTGCGTTTCGCCAGCAGTACCCGTAAAGGTGAGCGTGCCGCTTGCCGCGCTGTAATCTCCGTCTGCGGTGGTTGCCGTGCCGTCACTTGTTGTGTAAGTGATGGTTAAACCACCATCAACTTCAGCATTTAACGTTGCGGTAAAGGTAAAGGACGTGTTGCCGCTGTTGCCTTCAGTTTGCGTGATGCCACCAGACAACGCGAGTGCGGCGCTGTCATCATTGGTGATGGTGACCACTTGTGGCGAGCCAGAAACGATGACGCTGCTGTTTGAAGGTGTGCCAAGCGTTACTGAGAATAGTTCGCTGCTCTCGACTTTGGTATCGCCATTCACATCAACGGTGAACGTTTGGGTTTCACCTGTATTGCCTGCAAAGGTCAAGGTGCTGGCGGCAAGTGTGTAGTCAGAATCGGCCGAAGTTGCCGACCCATCCAACGCGCTATAGGTCACCGTAAAGCCGCCTGAAACAGCCACATCCAGCGTTGCGGTAAAGGTGAGCGTCGTCGCACCGCTGTTGCCTTCACTCAACATTGTGCCGCCTGTCAGCGTCACGTTAGCCCCATCATCATCTACGATAGTTGATGTGAAAGGAGATCCACTGGCAACAACAGATCCATTAGACGGCGTTCCAAGCGAAACGATAAACGTCTCACTGCCTTCCAAGTTCGTATCACCTTGTACATCAACGGTGAAGGTTTGAGTTTCATTGGCTGTGCCAGCAAAGGTGAGCGTCGCACTGTTGGCGCTGTAATCGCCATCGGCCGTTGTTGCAGTCCCGTCGCTGGTACTGATACCAACGGTGAAACCACCCCCAACGTCAGTATTGAGTGTGGCGCTATAGGTTAGCGTTGTGCTGCCGCTGTTGCCTTCAGTTTGTGTCACCACGCCCGTCAAAAGCACGGTGGCCGTATCATCATTCACAATCGTCGCCGTCATAGGCGAACCAGACGCGCTCACGCTGCTATTTGATGGCGTACCTAACGAGACAACAAAGGTTTCGTCCACTTCAACTTTGGTGTCGCCCGTTACGTCCACGCTAAAGGTTTGCGTTTCGCTGATGCTACCAACAAAGGTCAACGTGCCGCTGATCGCAACGTAGTCACTATCGGCCGTCGTAGCCGAACCGTCAGCCGCACCATAGACAACCGTCAGCCCGTTATCAACCGCTGCATCTAGCGTCGCGGTAAAGTTATAGGTAGCTGCACCGCTGTTACCTTCGCTTTGTGTCGTCATACCTGACAACGTTACAGTCGCGCTGTCATCATTGGTGATTGTGCCAACTTGTGGCGACCCAGCAACGGTAACACCCGCATTTGATGGGGAGCTAAGCGTGGCAGAGAATGTTTCGTCTGCTTCAACTTTGGTATCGCCCGTTGCGTTCACGGTAAAGCTTTGCGTTTCACCCGCGCTGCCTGTGAAGGTCAACATGCCGCTGTTGGCAACATAATCACCATCAGCTACCGTGGCGGTACCGTCACTCGTACCGTAGTTGACGGTTAAACCACCATCAACGGCAACATCCAGCGTTGCAACAAACGTAAAGGCGGTTGCGCCACTGTTCGCTTCAGCCTGCGCCGCTGCGCCTGATAAAGTAACTATCGCCGCGTCATCGTTTGTGATTGTTCCAGTTTGAGGTGAGCCAGCCACAGAAACGCCAGCATTTGATGGTGTGCCGAGTGAGGCGGTAAATGTTTCGCTGCTCTCTACCTTGGTATCACCCGTCACATCAACGGTGAATGTCTGCGTTTCGCCTGCGCTACCCGCAAAGGTGAGCGTGCCGCTGCTGGCGGTATAGTCGCTATCGGCCGTTGTTGCGCTACCATCGGCCGTTGTGTACATGATTGTAAACCCGCTGGCAACCGCGACATCAAGCGTTGCCGTAAAGGTTTGCGTACTGGTTCCGCTGTTTCCTTCTGCCTGCGCCACGCCGCCTGAAAGCGTTACCGTTGCACTGTCATCGTTTGTGAGAGTTCCAACACCCTGCGAATCGGCAATGGTGACGTTGCGTCCGCTATTGTTTAAGGACAGCAAATTGGCAAAGAACGTTTCATCAGGCTCCACCATCGTGTCGCCATTGACGCTAATGGTGAACGTTTCTACTTCATTGGCTGTACCGTTAAAGTTGAGCGTTGCGCTGCCGCTGCTGTAATCACTATCGGCCGTTGTTGCACTATCATCCACAGTTTGATAATCAACAGAAATGCCTGTATCAATCGCCTTATCCAAAGTGACGGCAAAGGTGAAGTTGATTGTACCGCTGTCACCTTCAGCCAACGTCACGTCGGCAATTGCCAGCGTTGCCGCATCATCATTTGTAATCGTACCGTTTTGGGGTGAGGCAACAGTCGTTACGCTCATCGCAGAAACCGCACCGAGCGTCACCGTAAAGGTTTCGTCTAGCTCCACGATCTCATTGCCGATGACATCCACAACAACTGTTTGTGTCTCGCCCGCATTCCCTGCAAAATTAAGCGTTCCGTCGTTGTCGGTGTAATCGCTGCCAGCATTAGCAGACCCGTCGTCAGTTGTGTACGCGACCGTAAAGGCGCTATCCACGTCGGCGCTGAGCGTTGCGGTGAAGGCGTAGCTGGTGTTGCCGCTATTGCCTTCGTTTTTGGCGGGATCGGCCGATAAAGTCACCGTCGCGCTGTCATCATTGTTAATTGTGGCAGTTTGTGGCGACCCACTTTCTGAAACATCAGCGTGCGCGGATGTGCCAAGAGAGGCGGTGAACGTTTCCACACCCTCAACCTTCGTGTCACCCGTCACATCAACGGTAAAGTTTTGCGTTTCACCTGCGCTACCCGTAAAGGTAAGCGTACCGCTACTGGCAACATAATCACTATCGGCCGTGGTTGCCGTGCCGTCCGCTGTACTAACTGTAACGGTCACGCCATTGGCAACCGCAACATCCAGCGTTGCAACAAACGTAAACGCTGTTGTTCCACTGTTTCCCTCATCGGCAGCAGCGGGGCCTGACAGCGTAATTATTGCTGAATCGTCATTTGTGATGGTCACAAGCTGTGACGGATCAATCGTCCTGACACCCGTGACGGATGGTGTACCAAGCGTGGCGCTAAATGATTCGCTGGCTTCTACTTTCGTGTCACCTGCGACATCAACGGTGAACGTTTGTGTTTCTCCCGCATTACCCGCAAAGGTGAGCGTACCGCTGCTGGCGGTGTAGTCGCCATCGGCCGTTGTGGCCGTAACGTCGGTGGTGCTGTAAGGAATCGTAAAACCGCCAGCAACCGCCACATCAAGCGTCGCCACAAACGTGTTGGTTGTGCTGCCGCTGTTGCCTTCGGCTTGGGTCACAGCGCCAGACAACGTAACTTTTGCCGTGGTTTCCGCAAGGGCAAAGGTTCCGTAAGCTGCTTGGCCTGTCGCTTCTGCCCAGACAGCTTCGCCGCTGCCACCGTGGTTATCAGTCGTTTGTGTGGTCCAACTGCCTGTGTCAAGATAAATGTCAGGGTTGGTGTTTACGTTCGCTTCGGCCGAACGATAGTAAAACTTAACGTTTGACGTTTGGCTGGTTGCGGGGGTGATGACATAACAGCGCTGCACACCACTGCCAACTGCGGCCGATGCGTCGCAGGTTTGAGCGCCTTTGACTTCAACAACCGTGCTGCCCATGCTGCCTGTGCTGGGCGTGATTTCAACACCGTAATATTTATCGGTGCTGGCGGCGGCGTCTTTAATTCGGCCGAATTCGCTCATCATGCCGTTTATAACCGTGCGTGTTTCTTTGATGCCGCCGTTATTGGTAACCGCACCTTCAACCGTCACGGTATTTATGTCAAAATCGGCAGTCCCGCCCGAACTTGTTGAGAGGTCGTTGGCAACCGCAACATCGCCACCAAAGGTGGTTGTGCCGCTTGCAACCTGCAAATCGTGGAAGGCAATGCTGCCAACACCTGTCAACAACACATCATCAAATGAGGTGTAATCATCGCCAGTCTGCTGGGCGCGGAATCCAATGTAGTAAGTACCGCTTGTTGCAACCGTGATGTTGCTAATCGTGCGAGTCTGGTATGAGGTTGAGGACTCGGTTGCTGCGGCGCTCAGAACTGTCGTCATCGCGGCCGAATTCTGTGCAGAGCCAAGATGAACCGAAACAGTCTGCGGGCTTAGAGAGCCATCCCCATCTGTAAAGTTTTGTCGCGTGCCGACATCGTATTGCAACTCATAAACAACACCTGTTTGCAAGCTAACTGCTGGCGTGTAAAGATAGCCGTCAGTTTGGTTGCGCCAGCGGGTTGCTGCCCCATCGCCGTTTGTAATAATAGCACCTTGAAAATAGTTTCCATCGCTATTAGCCCAGCCGCTTGGTTTGCCTCCAGTACAACATAATGCATCATACGCGCTAAAATCTTCATTCACTAGCGAAACATTTGTCACCTTGCTGACTGTTTGGGTACTCCCATCAAAAATAACCGTGCTGGTTCCTTTATCAAATCCAGTAGCATCCGCCTCAGACCAGTTCCCAGCCACATTGATTGTGCCTGTACCAGCAGACAGAATAGCGTTGGCAGAAATCGTCAGATCCCCATTCACATCAATGTCACTGTTTAAGGTGATTGATTGCGAACTTCCATTGCCAAATTGAACATGATTAAACGTGGAGTTTGCAGTTGAAATGAGCTTTTGGTCCAGTACACTGTCAAAAATGACCGTACCACCTGTACCGTTAAACTGTCCTGTCCCTTGCTCCTCCCAAGCTGTTCCGGTGACAGTCAATGTGCCGCCCGTCATATCGAGCGTTGCACCTGCTTCAATGACAACCTCACGGGCGAACATAGCACCGCTGCTAATAATTGGATAATTAGCCAAGCCGCTAGGAATCACCACATCATCAATAATAAACGGTACACGGTTCACCGTTGTTGAGGAAGGGAGCCATGAGCGATTTGCAGGACCTTGGATAATCTCCCAGTTCGCAGCGTTATTCCAATCTGTGTCAACAGCCCCTGTCCAAGTAATCTGACTAACACGAAACTGTGAGTTTGACGCTGCCTGACTGTTTAAAACAGAGGTGCTATTGGCTACACAGGTTTCTGGTTCGGGCGAAGTAGACGAGACGGTACAGTTTGCGGGTGCTGTCCCACTCACGCCCATTGGATCACCCCCATAAGTCACATCTGGGTTCGAGAAGTAAAGTAAACGTGAGCAAGACCCACCTGCCGCAGTACAACGGTTGTTGTAAGCCATCACGGTGCGCCAGCTATCTGCATAATTGGTAAAGCCATGTGCATAAGGAAAGGGCGTCGACCCATTAGTAGCAACGTACCAATCATGGTTTAGCCCCATATTGTGTCCCAACTCATGTCCATAGGAGTAGTTGCCTGTCGCGCAAGTACGGGTCGTCTGACCAAACGCGGAACTCTCGAAGTTAGAGTTGTTGATAGACGATTGGAAATAAGCAACCCCACAACCTGATACTTCAGTGATCAAATGGGCAAAGTCACCATGATACGTATTACGCAGGGCGTGGATCTCATCAAAACGCCCATCGGTAGTAGAGCGAAACTCACCAAGAAGCGTCGAAGTGCTTTTACCATCTTCGCTATCGGCCGTTTCAAACATATGAACCAGCACAACTCGCTGAGAGACACCGCTATTAACATAGCCTACATTGGTTTCCTCCATCGCAAGTTCGATCGTTGCTTCAATCGCAGCCTGTCCGCCTGCCCCTGTTTTTGCATCAGGCGTGTACCCTACAATGACGTCAATAACTGATCCATCATCAATCCCTTGTGTCACAACCCGCTTGGACAACTCGTCTTTGCCACTAACTGGGATGTTATCCACCTCTGGCTCTGGGAAAAGCTGTGGATCAATCTGCATAATATATTGAACGCCTTCTGGCGATAGGCGAATATCATATTGGACACGTCTGTAAACCAAAGAGCCAACCATGATCCCATCACGCACAATCAAATTGACGTGACTGTAGGGATCGCCTTCAATTTGCCCACTCCAAGTGTGACTACCGCTAGCATTGCGTTGAATCTTTGTAGGAGTTGCCGTTAATGACACATCGCCAAACAAATTAAGCGACAAAGCGGTTGCAGTTGCAGACGGCGCATCTAGTTGAAGTGCATCGACATCAACCGTAACGGTGCGTATGCGGGACGCTTCATTGTCAGTTGTGACAGGTTCACGAGTGGTACGGTCGCCAAAAATGCCGCCTGAAGCATTAGGCAAATCTTCGGCCGATTGTGCCTCCACATTAGGCAAATCTTCGGCCGATTGTGCCTCCACACGTGTAGAAAAGAGCAGTGTGCTCAAAGACAAAACGACAGCGAGTATTAATAAGCGTAAATTACGCAAATTATTTGAATAAATATGATTCATGGACATCCTCTCTTTCTGTTGCTAAATCGTTAGGGGGTTAGGAAGGAAGGTAAGTAGATAGCCTCTGTCTCTTCAAATTAAGTTTAGTTTAAACGTGAAATCACAACAGGGGCAGGTTCAGCAGAATTTAGCAAAGTTTGAAAATCAATTATAAGTATCTAACTACTTTTTTTGGGCCTAAAAAGACTCTTCTTGGTGAACAACACCCCTCTACCCAAATTGTTCACACACTTCTATATCATCTATATGATCATTCAAGTCTAATTTGTGCCTCTTCTAGCAAATATGGAGAAATATTAGCCCAAAATAAATATAAAACACAGTACGGGCAATATGATTTAAGTAGATCGCAATTAATTATTAACGAAAACCGTAAGGATTTTTATTCACAAACCAGAACAAAGGACGAGAAACCCTTGAGGTTTCTCGATAGTGACGATTTACGATTGGGTTGGTGTGCCAATCGTAAATCGCCTCGTATACGTTTCTTGCTAGCTCTGTTAATAGGTCTAGCAAAAGGAGCCAATCTTAACGAATAATAATCGGCAGCGCGATTTTTGCAGCTGCGTCATTGTCGATAATCGTTACCGTTTGGGGCGATCCAGCGGTTGAAACAGAGCTAATTGAGGCCGTGCCTAATGAAACAAGGAATGTTTCATCAAGTTCAAATAGTGTGTCGCCCAACGCTTCCACCGTAAACGTTTGGACTTCATTTGCTGTGCCAACAAAGCTTAGCGTGCCGCTTGTGGCAGTATAGTCAACACCTGCCAAGGCGGTTCCGTCGCTGGTTTGATAAGGGATGGTGAATGCACTACTGGCCGCAAGGTTTAACGTTGCCGTAAACATATAGGTGGTGTTAAGCGCATCTCCTTCCGTTTGAGCTATCCCGCCCGTGAGGTTCACATTCGCGCTGTTTTTGGCAAGCGCCAGTGTTCCAAAGTTCATCAAAGTAGCCGCAGTCCATGTTGCATCGCCACTGCCGCCACGAGAAAGGGTTGTTTCTTTGGTCCATATCGTGGTTTGGCGGTAGATGTCTGGGTTCGCGTTGCTGTTGGCTTCGGCCGAACGGTAGTAAAGGCGCGTGGTTGCCGTCCGAGCCGTGGTTGGCGTAATCACGTAACAGCGTTTGACACCATTGCTCACATCACCAGACGTTTCACAGGTCTGATTGCCTCTGATTTCAACTGAGGTGCTGCCCATGCTGCCGCTGCTTGGTGTGATTCTGACGCCGTAATATTTGTCCGTGTTGGCGGCAGTGTTCTGAATTCGGCCGAATTCAGTCATCATACCATTCGGGACACTCTTTGTTTGGACAATCGCGCCATTATTTATCACGCTGCCCTCAACCGTTGGATTCGCATAACTGCCCAAGTTGAGCCGCGCACCAGCAACCGTCCGCAACTGATTTCCAACAGCAAGCTCTCCTGCCATTGTCACATCATTGGTTTGGTTAGAGACTTCAACATTATAGAAGCTAATCTCACCGCCAAGATTGTATGTGTACACTTGCGCATCATCAATTTGCCAGTAATAGGCAGAACTATCTGTTGCTGTATATCGCCAACGCAACATAACTGTCTGCCCAATGTAGTTATTCAAAGAAACCGTTTCTTCTGTGGGGCCGTAGTCAGATGTCCAGTGCGTTAACATTGTCCAACTGCCGCCACCATTGGTGCTAATGTCCAGATACGCATCTCCATTCCCATTCCAATCTTGGAAGTTGCTACGATACTCTAGCGTTGCCCCCGTTACAGGGATTGCAAACGCTGGGGAACGCAGTTCATTGTCAATTGCAGATGAGTTAGTCGTAAATGACCATGCAGATGCAGCGCTATTTCCCGTTCCGCTCGTTACATTGTTCGTTCCACTAAACAGATCGCTACGATTCCAATTACCGTTGCCTGTGTTATCAACAAGGCTCCAGCCGCTAGGAGGGAAGCTGCCTTCAAACGCCTCGTTTCCAACGAGATAGATCTTTGTGGTTCCAGCTTCTGCAACCGTTTGGGCGCTTGTTCCGTCAAACACGACGGTGCTGCTGCCTTGCATAAATCCACGGCTAAAATCTTGCCAGTCACCGCCCACATTAATTGTGCGCGATCCTGCATTCAAGCTGGAACCTGCTGAGAAAACAACATCACCGTCCAAATCAACATCGCTATCTAAGGTAATTCCCAAGGTGCTGGCTACGCCAAATTGAACATCAAAGAAATTGGAATTGGCTGCTGTACGGATTGTTTGGTCAAGGAGGCCATCAAAAACGACCTTCCCGCCCGTTCCGTTAAATCGACCAGACCCCTGTTCTTCCCAGCTTGGACCGTTAATAGTCAGCGTTCCGCCCGTCATATTGAGCGTTCCGCCCGTTTGAATCAGCATCTCACGCGCGACAACTGAGCCACTCGTAATTGTTGGGTAATTTGAAAGCCCGCCAGGGATGACAACATCATCAATTGCAAGCGGCACGCGGTTTACAATCGATGTAGAGCCGCCATTTTGGGTTGTCCCTTGTACAAAGTTCCAATTAGCAGCCGTGTTCCAGTTTGTGTTGGCAGCACCAGTCCAAACAATGTGGCTTGTTCGCCATTGTGCGTAGATTGTGTCACCCGCGTTAAGAATCGATGCATTGTCTGTATCACAGGAAGAGGGATTAGGTGAAAGGCTACCTGAATTACAAGCAACGCTTGTTCCAGCCGCAACCCCCATTCGATCACCACCCATAAAAATGTTCGGGTTTGAAAAATAGGCGATGCGTGTACATGACCCACCAACAGCCTGACAGTGGCTGTTATATGCCATAACGGTACGCCACGAATCAGCAGGATTAGAAAACCCATGTGCAGCAGTTCCGAGCGTAGATGTATTTGAATCTACATACCAGTCATGTCGCAACCCCATATTGTGGCCTGCTTCATGAGCAAACGACAGGTTTCCAACTGCGCAACTACGTGCCGTCACGCCAAACGCTTGATTCTCAAATCCAACGCTAAATGTGAAGGGGCGATTGGCTACACCGCAATATCCGCCACCGTCCTCTGTTAAGAGCATCATCAGATCGGCATGATATGTGTTACGCAGTGCATGGGCATTGTCCATAAAGCCATCGCTTTTTCCTTCCCACCGATTTAGATCGATGAATGAGGAGCCGCTTTCCGCGTAGCTGAATTCGGCCGTATGAACAAGATACATATGTTGGGCTACATTACTATTTCGATAAGCCGTATTGGAGGCATCTACAGCAAGCTGAGCTGTATTTTGGATAGCCGTTGTGCCACCAGCCGCAACACGTGCATCATCCGTATACCCAACCATAATGTCAATCACTTTCCCATCATCCGCAGTTGAAATGAGGTTATTAATAACCTGGTGAGCTGACGGCTGGCTGGCGTGGAGCGCCTCAGACCAGCCTGGCGCGTGATCAATAAACTGTGACTGATTCACTTGGAGAATCATGTGAACGCCTTCACCAACGTACCGAATCTCGTACACCCGCCCGTTTGTAAAGACGACACCGATCATCACGCCGTCACGCACAACAAAAGAGGCTTGTGACATGGGCGAGTCAACCACGTGGCCGATCCATGAGTGGCTGCCAGACAAATTGTGATTGAGTTGGTCAAGTTCAGCAACGATGTTGACATCATCAAATAGGTTAAGCGCCAGCGTTTGACCCACACCGCTTGGCTCTAAACTGGGGCCATCCTCGCCACCCATCATATCCAGATTGATCGACACGGTACGCAAACGCATCGCTTCAGATGGCGCGTTTACGGGAATGCGGGAAACGGCGCTTGAAAATAATCCGCCCGCTTCTTGGGTGGTTGCATCGGCCGATTGTGTATCGGCCGATTGCGCCTCAACACCAGTCCCCAACATAACCAACACACCTACTAGTAAAAATACGAATCCTTGTTGAATCCTACGATAAGTCGATAGTATAAATGCCTGCATAACTTCTCTCTTTGTGTTTAACAACGGAGTTTCTAACAACTTCCAACGACAACCTGACACGACCCTCTGCTGTTTCATTTGAATAAATAGGATGTGCTGTCACAGCTAAGATTTTTCCCGCCAGTATTGCAACCATATGGTATTGCAGGGTTCATGGTTGATGATTCACGGAAGTGCTTGTTGTCACACTTTTGTAAAATCATCAATAAATAATATACCCCTCAAAACCAGAAAGTCCGATACAAAAAAGCTTTGGAAAACTCAAAGCCAATCACAATCTGCCACGGCATGGACACAAGCAAACATACAAACAGTCTCTGATTTTAGTTTAACAATGTAGCAATATTCTCTGCATGTGTTTGCACTGCAACACGGCTATCTGAATGGTCAGAATTTTTTTGGCAATCTACCTGCATCTTCTGTGATACACGATTTTTTAGCATCCTGCTTAGATAGTAACACTTGATAAATTTGCGACAACAAACCTCGGCAAAATCTACGCCCAAACTACCTTATGACGCCTAATTATCTGCTTAGGTTAATCTCTATCTAAGGCAATCGCACTCAACACCGACAAGCTTGATTTCTGGCGACCTTGTGTATCAAAATTATCGGGACTCAGCCATGTTTCATAAGCTTGTTTGAGTGCGGGCCACTCTTTATCAATTATCGCAAACCATGCGGTATCTCGACTGTGCCCTTTGTACATTGTCGCTTGACGGAATATGCCTTCGTATGAAAATCCGAAACGCAAGGCGGCTTTGCGTGATGGGGCATTGAACGCATCACATTTCCACTCGAAACGTCGGTAGCCCAACTCGTCAAAGATGTGCTTCATCGTCAAGAAAATAGCTTCTGTTGCGGCAGGTTTGTTTTGCAAAAGGGGAGAAAAGTGGATATGCCCCACTTCAATGACGCCTACGGCAGGCGTAATTCGCAGGTAGCTCAGAATCCCAACGGCCATGTCGCTTACTTGGTCAATCACCGCGAAAAACAAAGGATCGTTGCCAGTATAAACTGACTGCTGCCATGCAAGATACGCTTCATAGGTTTGATATGGACCATATGGCAAATAGGTCCAATCCTCATCTCTTGACTGTTGATGAGCTTGATAAAGTTGTTGTGCATGTCGTTCAGGATTTAGCGGTTCAAGACGGCAATAGCGCCCGCTCATCGGCGCACGCATTGGTGCGGCACAAGGTTCCCACGTTGGCAGCGGGTGGCCGATCGATTGATTCAACTTATTACGATAGTCGCTCATGTATTTGCCTTTTGATTTGTCGGACTTCTAAATAGCTAGGATGGATCAGCACGTTTTTGTGTGGGATTCTAAAGCACCCTCCCTTAGTCCCTTCTGGGGGGAGGGAGACCAGATCCCTACTCCTCTAGGGGAGGCTAGGTGGGGGTGCTTTTCTCTTCTGAGGTTTACGCAGACACAACCAAAATGACTTTGCCAATATTTTTGTTGGCGGCAATGTAGCCGTGTGCTGCTTGTGCTTGTTCAATGGGGAAAGTGCAGTCGATTATCGGCCGAATTTCGCCACCCCACAGCGCTTCACCAAACTGCTCAAGAAACTGCTGCGTAATCGCAACCTTTTCTGCCAGCGGACGACTGCGCAACGTTGAGCCGATCAGCTTAAGTCGCTTGCCCAACACGTGAAGCAAGTTGAGTTCAGCCTTTGCGCCACCTAAAAGACCGATATGCACCAATCGGCCGAAACGGCGCAACACACGCAGGTTTTTGTCCAAATAGCTTGCACCCACTGGATCAAGAATCACATCAACCCCTTCAGGCAACGTCGCCACAAAATCATCCTCATGGCGGTTAATCACCACATCGGCCCCCAACGCACGACAAAACGCCAGTTTCGCGGCACTCCCTGCCGTAATCGCGACCTGCGCCCCCGATGCCTTTGCCAGTTGAATACCAGCCGTGCCAACGCCACTCGCGCCCGCATGCAGCAGCACCGTTTCGCCTGCTTGAAGATCAGCTTCTAGGTAAAGATTGACAAAAGCGGTTAGCCACACTTCGGGCAGCGCGGCCCCCATCTCAAATGTCCAGCCATCGGGCAGGCGGATCAGCAAATCGGCCGAAATCACAACCTGCTGGGCGTACCCACCCCCTGCCAACAACGCGCAAACGCGATCCCCAACTTGCCACCCTGTGACCTCAGATCCAAGCGCAACGATGATGCCCGCCATCTCCAACCCTAAAATGTTAGATGCCCCCGGCGGTGGCGGATAATGTCCCGCCGCCTGCATCAAATCTGCTCGATTGACGGCCGTTGCCTTAACATCGACTAAAACTTCATTGGCGGCGGGCTTTATGTCTTCAACTTCTGCCCAATTCAGAGTACCGTTTTGTATTGTTATCGCTTTCATAGTTCGGGGTTCCACTTGGAACTCAAATGAGTTCGATTCAGAGAAGGAGTCTACCTTATGCGTCTGCTAGAAATTGCTTTAATTGTAACAAATATCGTCGTTTTGTTTTTGCCACGTGCCAATCGGCGTTATGCAGCCATGGCGCTTATCGTGCTTGCCGTGCTCCATCTGTTCATTGAACAATCGCGCTGGCAAATGGCCCCCGCCTATCTGATTATGGCACTGAGTGCTCTCTATTTTTTGTTTGACCTAACCGCCGTGCGCGGCTGGGTTGGCACGCTGGGGGCATTTTTGGCAATTGTGCTGTTGTTGGCCGCTTGGGGTGTTGGGGCATTGTTCCCTGTGGCGCAGCTTGCTCCCTTGACAGGGCCGCATCAGGTTGGGTCGATGACGCTCCAGTTTGTTGATCAGGATCGGGATGAGATTTATTCGGCCGAAACAGACGACAAACGCCGCCTAGTCGGCACAATCTGGTATCCAGCCAACGTCACCAATGAACCAGCCGCCCCGTTCATACCAAACGCCGACATTGGCGCAAAAATCCTCGCCAACGATTTTGAGCTGCCCAGCTTTATCCTGACGCACGTCAATCTAACCAAGTCCCGCGCCTATCTCAACGCCCCCATCAGCGATGGAACCTATCCCGTTGTCTTTTTTTCGCACGGGTTGGGCGGCATTCGCGGACAAAATACACAAATGGTTGAGGAATTGGTCAGCCAAGGATACGTTGTCGTCGCGGTTGATCACGCCTATGCCGCCGCTTACACCGTTTTTGATGATGGCGAGGTCGTCACCTACGATCGCAGCATTCTGGCTTGGGACACGCCGCGTGAAAAGGAAACAATCCAGCAGCTTGTTCGCATGTGGAGTGGCGATCTGCAATTTATGCTGCGCGAATTGGATCGATTTAACGCGGATGCGACTCACCCGCTTGGTGGGCATCTCCAGTTGGATCAGGTTGGCGCGTTTGGGCATTCGACGGGCGGCGGCACGGCGTATGAGTTTTGCTATCGTGAGCCTCGCTGTGCGGTGGCGATCGGACTCGACCCTTGGGTGCTGCCCACTTCGGATGAGGCGGTTGCAGATGGTCTAAGCAAGCCGCTGCTTATTTTGCGCAATCCAGAGGGGTTGAGCGAGGCGAACGTGGCGCGTTTGGAAGCGCTCTATGCGGCATCGGCCGAGCAACGCGGACATTGGGTAGTGAACGGCACAGGTCATTATGATTACAATGATTTTAAGCAGCTCAGTCGGGCGCTTACGTGGATCGGGCTGACGGGGGACATTTCTGCAACGGATATTCGCGATTTGATGGATCGCAGCGCCTTGACGTTATTCGATGCGGCTCTCAGGGGTGGTGATGGATCTGACTTGGCGCGAATTTCGGCCGAATACGCAAACATCCAACCACAGGATTAACAAGCTGATCACAGGACGCCAATCACAATACACCAACAAACACAGTGTGCTAAAATTGCGCCCACGTTAACTCTAAATTTGATCTACTTCATATTTGATGTAGGAGCATACTATGTCCGATCGTCCAATCTACCAAGTTGAGATTGCAGGAATTAAACGGGATTTCCCGCTGTTTGAAGTTGCGCCTGGCGTAACAATTGCCATTTTTAATATGCTTGGCGACACCCGCGTCGTGAAAGCCGCGTCGGCCGCGCTGGCTGAGAAGCTAGAAGCAAAACAGGCTGATGTAATTGTAACGGCCGAAGCCAAGTCGATCCCGCTTGCCTACGAGCTAAGCG
>JBMZDF010000063.1:0-17836 GCA_049614105.1 Promineifilaceae bacterium (SeqCode) | reverse complement strand
ATCTACAAATAATTCCAATCCTTTGTCAAAAATTAACGATACTTATCCCAGAACAGATGTAAAAGAACGTGCCTACTTAGTTGGCGCTGAACTCAAACAAGGGCGTCCGCTATTGTCAGTACATGATAGTTTGGACGAGCTTGCACGCTTGGCCGACACGGCGGGGCTGGACATTATTGGCCGCACACACCAGCGCTTGGATCGGCCGAACCTCTCTACCTTTATCGGGCAAGGGAAGGTTGAAGAGGTCAAAGAGTCGATAGAGGAACTTGAGATTGATGTTGTGCTGTTTGATGATGAGCTGTCACCACGCCATCAACGCGAGTTAGAAAAGGCGTTTGGCCTTGAAACCAAGGTGCTTGACCGCACGGCGCTGATTCTTGACATTTTTGCACAACATGCCAGCACACGTGAGGGGAAGCTACAGGTTGAACTTGCTCAACTAGAGTATCGTATCCCGCGTTTGACACGCATGTGGACACATTTAGCGCGACAGGCTGGCACAGGCGGCGCTGGCGGTTCAGTCGGGCTGCGTGGTCCGGGTGAAAAGCAAATTGAAATGGATCGCCGTATGATTTCACAGCGTTTGGCTGTGTTAAAGCGCGATCTAGATGACGTCATGGCGCATCGTCAGCGACATCGGGCAAAACGACAGCAGACTGAACTGCAAACGGTGGCGATTGTTGGCTACACCAATGCGGGCAAGTCTACATTGATCAATCGTTTGGCTGGCGCGAACGTGCTTTCGGCCGATATGTTGTTCGCCACCCTCGATCCCACCACGCGACGGGTCGATCTGCCCGGTGGACGTGAGGTGCTGTTTACCGACACAGTCGGCTTTATTCAAAAACTCCCCACCAACATCGTCGCCGCATTCCGCGCTACGCTCGAAGAAATTGCCGAGGCGGACGTTATTCTGCACGTTGCCGATGCAACCCATCCCAACGTTGCCGCGCAAATCGAAGCGGTTGAAGATACACTGGCCGAGCTGGAAGTTGATAAATTGCCAACCGTACTGGCGTTTAACAAGATGGATGCCCGCACCGATGAGAGCGTAACGCTGCCAGATATGAATGGCATGCCAACCGTTGAGATTTCGGGTATGACGGGAATCGGCATCCGCGAATTGTTGATGGCGATTGAAGCGGCAACCGAGCATTACATGGACTCGGCAACCGTTTTTCTGCCCTACAAGCGTGGCGATTTGGTTTCTTTATTCCACGAACGCGGTCAAGTTGAGCGAGAAGAACATACGGGAGAGGGGGTGCGTATTTTCGGCCGATTGCCGACACGTATCCTCGTTTACTTCAAACCGTATATGGAGTCATAAGCAGTTGGCATCCTTATCCCTAAGACGTCCAAAACGGTTGATGCGCTCAACCCCTTTTCAGGAAATGCAAACGTTGGCAAACACGCCACCCGTTGCGCTTGCGCTTAGTTCGCTGCGCAATGCGCGTGAAACGGTGGTTGATCTAGCCGTCCAAATTCAACAGATTCCAGCGCCAACCTTTGAAGAGAAAGAACGCTCTCAATTTGTGAAAGCTTACTTTGAACAGATCGGGCTGCTCGATGTCGATACCGATCCGCTTTGTAACGTGTTCGGCCGGTTTGCTGGTCGCAATTCGACGTTGCCTCCCTTGGTCGTTTCTGCACATAGCGACACCGTTTTCCCCGATGACACCGATTTGACCATTACGCGCAAAGGGTCGCTTGTGTATGGCCCTGGCATTGCGGACAATTCGGCCGGCGTGGCGGGATTGCTTGTGCTGGCAAATCATTTACGATTGCATCAGCTACAGCCTGAGCGCGATATTTGGTTCGTGGCAAATTCAAGTGAAGAAGGGCTTGGCGATTTGCGTGGAATGCGTCAAGTGGTCACCCGCTTTTCAAAAGCACATGCGTTTATCGTGGTAGAAGGTGGAATGTATGGCTATATCCTGCATGAAGGCATCGGCGTGCGCCGTTATCGCATTCAGGTGGATGCTGAGGGTGGGCATTCATGGTCGGATTTCGGCCGAACAAGCGCCATCCACATTTTGAGCCACATCATTAGCCGCATTGATGCCCTGCGCGTGCCTTCAACACCCAAAACGACCTACAACGTGGGCGTGATTGACGGCGGAACCTCGATTAACACGATTGCCGCCTCTGCCATGATGCAGCTTGATCTGCGTTCCGAACGCGCTTCCAGTTTGCAACAGTTGGTGCAACAGGTGCATACGATTGTGCAACAGGCGCAGCAACGTTTTCCGCAAACGCGCGTCTCCATGACTAAAATTGGGGATCGTCCCGCTGGCGTGTGCGATCGAAACGCCAAAATTGTGAAGCTGGCCGACGCCGCACTGCGCGTGACGGGATGTGAGAAAATTCACTATTTACGCGGCAGTACTGACGCCAACATCCCGCTTAGTCGCGGATTTCCCGCCGTGTGTGTTGGGCTGGGGCGCTCTGGCAACGCGCATCGGTTGGATGAATATTTAGACACGGAGCTGTTGCCAAAAGGGTTACAGCAACTTTTGTTGCTGATGCTAGGTATGGCTGGATAAGCTATTGGCTCTGCTCAATGATTGTGGGGAGCATTTGTCTGAGGGCGTTGCCGCGATGTGAGATGGCGTGTTTTTCGGCCGAACTCATCTCTGCCACCGTTTGATCATGCTCTGGAATAAAGAAAATCGGATCATAGCCAAACCCACCGCTGCCCGTGATCGCGTCCGCAATGCGACCCTCACACACACCTTCGGCCGTTTGCACCACTGTGCCGTCGCCTTGACACAACACAAGCACACAGCGAAAACGAGCGGCACGCTCCGCACCATTTACCGCACTTAATTTATCTAAAACAAGCTGATTGCGTTCTGGTTGTGAAAGGTCTGCGCCGCCATAGCGGGCTGTGTAGACGCCAGGTTCGCCGCCCAGCGCGTCAATTTCTAAGCCAGAGTCATCGGCCAGCACAAGCATGTTGGTGGCTGCGGCGTATTGCGTTGCCTTGAGCATCGCGTTTTCGATAAAGGTCGTTCCAGTTTCGTCAACGTCAAAGGTGACATGAACGTCGGCGAGGCTAAGCACGTCGATGCCTGCGTTGCCGAGCATTTCGCTGAGTCCTTTAACTTTGCCTTGGTTGTGGGTTGCAAGCAGTAGTTTCATACGTAGGATTGTGGAGAAATTCGGCCGAAATTGCAACAAAAAATCACCCTAAATGACAACCTTGACAAAACAAATGCCTACCCTCTAAAACTTACTCGCTCCACCGCTCTGCGGTGGAATGCGCCTCTTGCCGCTCCATGGCCTCCTCTCTGTCAAAAAAGGACCTCACTCTTTGCAATTTTGCCGATTTGTTACTTTCTCAAAATAATTCGTTTCGTTGCAGTTGTGCTACAATGCCAGATATGGAAGGTCAAGAAAAGTTTGATTTCCTAAAACAGCATCGCTTGTTCAGAGCATTGCAGGATGATGAGGTATTTGACCTCATGCAAATCTGCAAAATTGTCAGCTACCAAAAGGGTGATTTTGTCACGCACCAAGGTGAGGTTGCTGATACGTTTTACCTTGTCCGCAGCGGCCGATTTGAATCGTATCAAGTGAAGCGGGGTGTTGTTTCAGATAGGAAAGTCTATACGCCCAGTGAATATTTTCAGGACATCTGGCTGTTCAAGACAGGTGTTCATGACCATACCGTGTTGGCGCGGACTGACGGCGATATTTGGACCATCACCGAGGATGACTTCTATCATTTTGTTGAACGTCACCCACGTGTCCAGCTTAATTTGTCGCCAGCCGCACAGCGTGAAAGAGAGCGAAGCGGCGCATCCGAAAAACTTGCGCTCCAAAAGCGGCTTAACTTAACGGTTGATGAGCACCTGCTTTACGAATCGCGACGCACCCCTTGGCTGTTGGTGTTTGAGTTGGGCGGCCCCATTTTTCTGGCGACCGTTATGCCAACGGTTGCCTATCTTTTAGGACGCACAACCCGACTGACTGAATTCCCGTTTTTACTGCCTACCCTGCTGTTTGTTATTTTTATAATTCCCGCACTGTGGGGGCTGTATCGCTATATTGATTGGGCGAACGATCATCTGACCATCACCGAAAAGTATTTGCGGCATCGCGAGTTTGACTTGCGCCGTTTCAGCGCCATTTTGAAAACAATCCCTGTTGATCAAATCCAAGGGATTCGGACAAATAAGCCAACGTTTATTGAGTCGCAACTTGGCATCGGCACGGTGAGCATCAAAACAGCCTCCCTGCATGGTGGCCTGACGTTTGACAAGCTCACAAACCCAAACGCGGTTGAGAAAACGCTTGGGATGATTCGCAGCCGTGGTCGCCGCGTGCTTGATGGACGGATGCGAGAAGATATTCGCCGAGCGTTAGAAGGTCAGTTTGAAGTCCCTGAACCATATAGCGAGGAAGCATCGAAAGGGATGCCCGTGCAGGGTAAGGGGCGCGGCAAACGAAAAAAGCGTGTTCGCCGGCAGGGCAATCGGTTTGAGCAAAATGGGGAGATCATCTATGGGCGACACGGTATTGTGTTGTTCTGGAAGGTGTGGTGGATTCCACCGCTTATCATTAGCACCATTCTCCTTGGTTTTCTTGCGTGGGAACTCATTGCGCAGATCCCTTTTACGCTGATTATGACAGGGCTAGTTGTTTTGCTTGAAAGCTTTCTTTACTATTACTTTTTTGAAGATTGGAAGAATGATGTGTTTCAATTAACGGCCGATTCGGTTATTGACATTGACCGCACCTCCTTCCGTTTTACAGAAAGCCGTAAAGTGGCACGTTTAACGAATGTTCAAAATGTAAATGTGACACAGCCAAACGTGTGGGCAGCGCTGTTTAACTATGGCGATGTCACTATCGACACGGCGGGTGCATCTGGTAATATTGTGTTTGAAGATGTCGCGAATCCAAACAAGGTTCAGACTGACATTCTTGAGCGTCGTGAGCAATTTATGCGTTCGCAGAAGTCACGAGATGTCGTTTCGCGCCGACGCGAAATAGCGATTATGCTTGACTACTATCAAAAATTGCGCGAACAGCAAAATATTCAACAGAGAACGCCAGATTTTGACGAAGCACTCGAAGAAAACGAACGCTAAACAGAAGTTAAATCGCAATAGGTGTCTTTGTCTAAAATTGTCTTAGTGTTATCCTAACGCTTGTTTAGCCACTTTGATTAACCTCTGAACCTTCGTAATTCAACCCTTAACCCATTAAAATAGTTTTATGTCTGTTTTGACGATTGTTACGCCTGAAGAAAATGAAGCCGCACTGCGGGTACGAACTGAGCCGGTCAAGAATTTTGATTCCCCTGAGTTGCAACGATTAATCGATGACATGATCGACACGATGCGTGATAAAGAAGGGGTAGGACTTGCCGCCCCTCAAGTTGGATTGCGTCATCGGTTGGCCGTGGTCGAAACATTGCCAGAGTACAACGACGATGGAGATGCGATTCCCAACACGCGCGACCTGTTTGTGGTTGTAAACCCAGAAATTATTTGGCGCTCACGTAAAGAAGTGAGCGGAATTGAAGGCTGTTTGTCGATACCTGGCTATTTGGGCGAGGTTTGGCGCAGTCACTCTGTCACAATTCGTGCCCATGATCGCCACGGCAAACGCAAGCGTTTTCGGCTTAAAGGGTGGGATGCGCGTATTTTCCAGCATGAGATTGATCATTTAGATGGCGTGCTGTATACAGATAAACTAACTGCGCCTGAGAACTTTTGGACAGAAGAAGCATACGAGAAAATGCGCGATGCTGAAGAAGCTGAAGAAGCGCAAAAGGCGAAGTAAAGATCAGGGTGAAAAGTAGAAAGTGAAAAGGCTCCCTTTTGACTTCGCTCTTTTTCCTTCAACTAGGATAGTTTGAGATGGCGCTGACACGACAAGAAGTTGAACAAATCGCAACCTTAGCCCGACTTGATTTAACCGAGGATCAGATTGGATTATATCAAGAACAGCTTTCCGCCATTCTTGGTTATGCTGAGCGATTGAACGAATTAGATTTAGAAGGTGTTGAAGCAACCACGCAGCCTGTTCCCTTGACCAATGTGATGCGGGCTGATGTAGTTGAAACGGCACTGCCAACAGAAAAGGCGCTTGCCAACGCGCCAAGACAAGCACAGAATCAATTTGTGATTCAGGCGGTACTTGACGAGGGGTAGAAGAAATAGTGAACAGAGAGTGACGAATAAAGAAAATACTGTCATTCTCTCCCTCGTAACCACTTTTGTAATATACGTCGCTTACGATTGTTTTTGGTAGTGAGCGATTTTGTTCCCCAAACTGAAATCAGAGTGACCCCATAGCGTTTGAGCCACATCATGCGAGACAAACCTATGGCCCCTGATTTGTTTCTGTTTAGGATTCACAATTAATATGGATGTAAGTCAAATGACGCTCACGGAATTGCGTGCGGCATTACAACGTGGGGAAACCACAAGTGTAGCGGCAACGCAAGCGATGCTCGATCGGATCACGTCTGTTGATCCAACCATCAAAAGTTATTTAAGGGTGACCGCCAACGATGCATTGTCTCAGGCCAAAGCGGCCGATGCACGCCTAGCGGCTGGTGAATCTTCACCGCTGCTTGGTATTCCTATTGCGGTTAAAGATATTATCTGCACCAATGGCGTCGAGACGACAGCAGGTAGCAAAATTTTAGAAGGGTTTGTGCCACCTTATGACGCATTTGTGGTTGAGAAACTGCGTGAAGCGGGTGCGGTTATCTTGGGTAAGACAAACACCGATGAGTTTGCGATGGGCTCCTCGACAGAGAATTCGGCTTATCAGACGACAAGCAACCCTTGGGATGTGGCGCGTGTGCCTGGTGGCAGCAGTGGTGGGAGCGCGGCTTGTGTTTCGGCCGAAATTGCCTACGCCTCTCTCGGCACCGACACAGGCGGCAGCGTTCGCCAGCCAGCAAGCTTCTGCGGCGTGGTCGGGCTGCGCCCAACCTATGGCCGCATGTCCCGCTGGGGCGTGATCGCCTATGCAAGCAGTTTGGATCAGGTGGGTTGTTTCGGCCGAACAGTTGCCGACACCACCGCCATTTTCCAAGCAACCGCAGGCCACGACCCACACGACAGCACCTCCCTCAACACCCCTGTCCCAGACTATGAAGCCGCACTAACGGGCGACATTCGTGGTTTGCGCGTCGGCATCCCCAAAGAATATTTTATCGACGGGATGGATGATGAGGTTGAGACAACGGTGCGGACAGCAATTGCCAAACTCAAAGAGCTAGGCGCGGAAATTGTCGAGATCAGCTTGCCGCACACCGAGTATGCACTGCCTGCTTACTATTTGATCGCGCCCTCCGAAGCCAGCGCCAACCTGTCACGCTACGAAGGAACCCGCTTTGGCCCTCGTGTTTCTGGCAAAGATATAATCGAGACGACCAAGAAAACCCGCGCCCTGTTTGGGCCAGAGGTTCAGCGTCGTATTATGCTGGGAACGTATGCGCTGAGCGCAGGCTACTATGACGCTTACTACAATCGCGCATTAAAGGCTCGCACCCTGATCAAAAACGACTTTAAGAAAGCATTTGAGCATGTTGACGTGATTGCTACGCCCGCTTGCCCGACAACGGCATTTAAGATTGGCGAAAAGGCAAATGACCCGTTGAGCATGTATTTAACCGACATTTTCACTGTCCCACTCAACCTAAGTGCTAGTTGCGGTCTATCATTACCGTGTGGATTTGACAGCAAAGGGTTGCCAATCGGTTTACAATTGATTGGTGATACGCTGCAAGAAGCCACAATTTTGAACGCAGCACATGCTTATGAACAAGCAACCGAGTGGCATAAGAAAAAGCCAGTATTCAGTATTTAGTCGATCTGTATTCAGTCCGATCGAATATCGAATACTGAATGCTGGATACTAGAATAACTGGAGCCAAGTAACGTCATGAAAGTAATTATTCTCCTTGCAGGTTACGGAACGCGGATGCGTCCGCATACGTGGAGTCGGCCGAAAGCCCTAATGAAGCTCGCTGGCAACACAACAATCGGGCATTTGCTCGATGAGATGATGCCAATTTTGACCGAAGAAGTCATTTTTGTTGTTGGTTATCGCGGTGACCAAATCCGTGAGTGGATTGATGAGAACTACCCGCAGCTTGATACGCACTATGTGGTGCAAGAAGTTGCCAAGGGGCAGGCACACGCGGTTGGCATGTGTCGTGAGTTCTTGGAAGATGAGAGTGAGGTTGTGGTTGCCTTTGGTGATGGCGTTATTCGCGGACCCTATGGTGACTATCGCAAAGTGGCGGGCGATGATGCAGACGCCGTGTTGACCTACTTCCACGTTGAAGACCCACGCCCGTTTGGGGTTGTGGTTGAAAATGAAGCAGGGTTTGTAACCCACTTTGTTGAAAAGCCCGAATCAGTTGAAAACAAGAAAGCGGCCGTTGGGATCAATTAGTTCCGCAGCAGCACGCAACTGATGGGTGCGATTGACCGCATTCAGGCGGAAGGCCGCATGACAAAGGGCGAATACTTTATGGCGGACGCTTATAACGTCATGCTTGAAGAAGGGCGCAAGTTCCGCACGATGCCAGTTGAGTTTTGGCTTGATGCGGGTAAGCCTGCGCACATTTTGGACAGCAATTATCAGCTCTTGGGCTATGGCACAGGTGTGACGCAGGGTGCGCTAGAGCGTAGCTACAGCGAGGGATTCACCGTGATCCCACCTGTTTATATTCACGAATCGGCCGAAATTGACGCCTCAGTCATTGGCCCCTTCGCCCACATCGATGCTGGTGTGAAAATCAGCAACTCCGTTGTCCGCAACAGCATCATTGACCCGAACAGCACCGTCACCGACGCCGTGCTCGACAATGCGCTCGTTGGCGAAAATGCACAGGTCACTGGCAAAGCAATGAAGCTGTTTGTTGGCGACAAGTCTGTTATCGACCTAAGTTAACATTATGTGTGGTGGGTGGATAGCTGGATTCTTTCCGCTTTCCACTTCCCACTTTCCACTTCCTTATGGCTCTATCAGGTAAATACGAAGCAGTCATTGGACTCGAAGTCCATGCAGAAATGATGACCGAATCGAAGATGTTCACAGGTGCGCCTGTGGTTGACAGCATCGAGGCAGAACCGAATACGGCGGTACGTCCGCTTTGTTTGGGCATGCCTGGCACGCTGCCCGTGATCAATCGTAAAGCGGTTGAATATGCGATTCGCGTTGGATTGGCGCTCGGTTGCGACATTAATTTGTTCAATCGATTTGCGCGTAAGAATTATTTTTATCCTGATTTGCCAAAAGGGTATCAGATTAGCCAGTTTGAGGAGCCAATCGCGACCAACGGGCTGCTTGAGATCGAGCTAGAAGACGGCACACGCAAGACAATTCGCGTGCGACGGGTCCACATGGAAGAGGACACGGGCAAGCTGACGCATATGGGTGATGGGACGTCGTTGGTTGATTACAACCGTGCGGGGGTTCCGTTGTTGGAAATCGTGAGCGAGCCGGACATTCATTCGGCCGAAGAAGCAACCGCCTACGCGACCCGCCTCCGTCAAATCCTGCGCTATCTTGAGGTCAACAGCGGCGATCTTGAGAAAGGTGTGTTGCGCGTCGAGCCTAACATTTCAATTCGACCCGTTGGTACAGATCAACTCAACACGCGCACCGAGGTCAAGAACCTCAATAGCTTCCGCGCTTTGTTCGGTGCATCTGAATACGAGATTGCCCGCCAAGAAAGCGTAATTGAATCTGGCGGCTCAGTGGTGCAGGAGACGCGCGGCTGGAACGAAGATTCGCGCACAACGTTTAGCCAGCGCATCAAAGAAGATGCTGAAGATTATCGTTACTTCCTTGATCCCGATTTGCCACCGCTTTATTTAGAACAAGCGTGGGTCGATCAAATCGCTGAGACGCTGCCCGAACTCCCCGTTGCCAAAGCACAACGTTATCAAACTGAACTTGGGCTGTCCGCCTATGATGCACAACAGTTGACCGAAGAAAAAGCTGTTGCAGGCTGGTTTGAAACAGCGGTTGCCGCAGGGGCAACGCCTAAAGCAATTGCTAATCTGTTAATCAACAACATCTTCAGCATGATGAACGAAGCGGGTGCTGAAATTGGGGACATCAAAATCACGCCCGACAGCTTGGCTGGCCTGTTGAAATTGGTTGACAAAGGCACGATCAACAACAATATTGCCAAGAAAGTGCTGGCCGATATGTTTGCGTCTGGAGATAGTGCTGATGCGATTGTCAAAGCCAAAGGGCTGGCACAAGTCTCAGATGAAGGGCCGATTCTTGCCGCGATTAACGAGGCAATCGCCAACAACCCTAAAAATGTTAAAAAGTATTTGGCTGGCAAGACGAAGCTACGCGGCTTCTTTGTTGGTCAGGTAATGCGAGCCATGCGCGGCAAGGCAAACCCTGCGCTTGTCAATCAGCTAGTTGATAAGACATTGGGTGAACTACAAGCATAAAGTTGCCACGATTTCTAGTTTGTTGAAAAATAAGAGTCTCTTGCGCCAATTCGCAAGAGGCTTTTTTTATTGAGCAATAAGCTGTGACTTCATTATCGCGTTAAAATCTAGGCGTGTGGTAAGCGTTGGTTGTTAATACATCGGTTCCACCAGCAACTCATCTACAATTTACACAATGAATATTGGAACAACGGGCATCATTATTGATCAGAAAATGCAACTGCTTGTTATCAAGCGGAACGACACGCGGACTTGGACAACGCCAGGCGGCTCACTTGATCCTGGTGAACTGCTGACAGAGGGCGTCGTGCGTGAAGTGGAGGAAGAAACGGGATTTAAGGTTTTTCCCGTACGACTTGTGAGTATGTCTTACATTGCCGAGATGGATAATTTGCAATTTGTCTTTCGCTGCTTGCTGCGCGGCGGCGAAGCGCGTACGTCGCGTGAGTCCTTGGACGTCGGATTTATTCCAACCAGCCCAATTAAAGCACCCATGTTGAACCTAACTAAAGCACGGATTGAGCGTGCGCTAGTTCATCATGATAATACACCACAGTGGTATCGGATTACCTTATTGGCACGTGAAAAGATGCTTTATCAGTTTATGATGAATGCTTATTATCCAGCCAAGAATTGGATTGAGCGCACGTTCCAAAAGCGTCACTACATACCACACATACCGCCAAAGGATTGGCTGGTGTCCGTCAACCTAATTTTAAAACGGGCAGACGGTGCGATTTGTTGGATAGATGAGGGCGAAGGCTGTGTTCTGCCGTCTGCGGAGACGGTGTCGGGCGAAGCGCCGTGGGAATCGGCCGAAAAAGTAGGCCAAATGCTCTTAGGCGTGAAGCCTGAGCTTAACCATCTGAGCGGCGTTTACAACTTAGACACATCGCAGCGTATTGTGTTGGTCTTTTCGGCCGAAATTCCGCCCCACACAACCCTGCCTGCATCTGCCCAACTCTCCACCTCGATCCCCGAAAATGCCCACCCGCTGCATCGTGAACGCGCAGAGGATGCTTTCAACCCATTGAATGAACTGACCGTGTTGAAGCGGCAATCGGCCGAGTAAAACGACATAGCCGTTGTTATCGACCGTTAGACGTCAGATTAAACGCGGTCGCTACAACGGCAGCTTGTATTGAGTTGGTATGAATTCAGAAGTTATTTCGGCACGAAAGACAAAGCGGTTTATTTAGGTGGTGTTGGCTTTTCGGCCGAAGCTAGTCTGCACCGCTAGCAAAAAAGAGTGAATCTTGACCGTCATCTGATGTAATCAGAATCAGCTTGCTCAGCGGGGGCAACGGGCTTTCAATCTTTGTGACGCCATCGCCTGCGCCAAATAGAAAAACAGCACGCTTTTTTACCCATTCGCTGAGTTCATTGCCTTTGACAATGGGGTATTTTTTTTCATTTAGGGATGATTTTTTAGACATAAGACCTCCAAGATACTGCGGAGTGTTACCTTGTTGTTAGATTAGATTGTCATCTAACAAACGTAATATTAATTATACGCATTTCTTATGGTTTTGTCAGTAGGCAAATTGGCTTATATAGCCCCCCGATTTTGGCACGATAAGCAAAGTTGACCCCTTAGATTTCTAAGGAGCGATGCCCATCTCAGTTGGATAACGCGCTTGCGTTCAAGAGAGATAGGTTGAGTGATTTGTTCTCTGTATTGCTAGAAAATAGAAATAGGCGACGAGTTAATGTGACTCGTCGCCTATCTTTTTAGAAGTTCAAATAATTGAAGGGTATGTTTCAAATAGGTTGGTGACGATAACGTCGGCTGAGCTTGCCGAAGTCGTAGCAGCTTGTCGAAGTCATAGACGCGTGTCGCTCAGGCTTCGACTGGCTTGGCCACCGCTCTTTACTCAAATGCAACATACCCTTATTCAATCGTTATTTTTGGCAGTAGCGAAATGGTGTTTATTACGTCTCTAGCTTGAAACACGTGTTTACAGAGATTACAATTGTGGTTAATGGCAAAACACTCGGCTGATAAAAATAACCCCAAATCACAGCCCCAGACTTGGGATGAATGGCTCGTTGAGTACGTTAGCCCCTATCGATGGGAAATCCTGGGCGCAGTCCTGCTGTTTTTTGCGCTAAGCACGATGCTGGCATTGCCCGGTTTGGGTGATGCAGGATTTTTAACGGGGGTTGTGCGTGCGTCGCGGCGTCTTTTGGGATGGGGGGCGTATGTTATTTTCTTGTCCATTGGGGTGCTGGGGGTGCAACTCATGGTGCATCAACTGGGGATTCGGCGCAAATTTCGGCCGAAAACACTCATCGCCACCGAACTCCTCATCTTCATTGGTCTTCCGATCACCCACATTTTGACAGGCGCAACGTTGAGCGATGCAGAAGTTGGACGGGCGGGCGGGCTGCTCGGGTTCGCACTTTCCGATCCGCTGATCAGCTTTTTCGGCCGATTTCTCACCTACGGCTTTTACGGCGTCTGCCTCGTGTGCGTCGTCGCCATGCTGCGCGACTGGAACCTAGATAATGGCATCCGCTGGTTGGTTCAGCTTTCCGGCCGATTGCGCCGCTGGTCTGAAAACGCCGCCATCGATCCTGATGATGACCCCATTCGTACCGTTCACGCGCCCTCAGTTGCGCTGCCGCCAAACAATCGGCGCGTTCGTTACCAAGCGAACAGGCTGAACGAAGCTGAGCGATTGATAACGCCGACCGTTTTATATCGCCCTGCGGTGCTGCGCCCCAAACCAAAAGTTGAGCGTATCATTGAACTGCCGCCGCTAGACCTGTTAGATGAGGGCACTCGTCGCAACATTGCAGCTAGCGACATCCAACTCAGCACCAAAATCATTGAAAAAACGCTGCACGACTTCGGCCTTGCTGGCAGCGTCGTTGATATTCGCAGCGGCCCGTCGCTGACCCAGTTCGGGATCGAACCTGGCTATTTGCGCCAGTATGATGCAAATGGTGAGTTGATCAAAAAGCAGAAGGTGCGCGTTGCACAGATCGCCAACCTGCGTAAAGATTTCGCGCTGGCGCTGGCCGTTCCGCGCTTGCGAATTGAAGCGCCTGTGCCGGGGCGTGGCATTGTGGGTATTGAGGTGCCGAATCCGCAGAAAACAACGGTGCGGTTGTATGGGGTGCTTGATTCGGCCGAATTTGCCAAACTCAAAAAGCCGCTGGCCGTTGGCCTTGGTGAAGATGTTGCCGGCGTGCCAGAGGCGATCGACCTCGCCAAAATGCCCCACCTGTTGATTGCAGGCACAACGGGGTCTGGCAAATCGGTCTGCATGAAAACGCTAATCACTAGCCTGATCATGAACAACACGCCCGAACAGTTGCGCCTGATTCTGATCGATCCCAAGCGGGTCGAGATGATCCGCTTCAACGGTTTGCCCCATCTGTTGGGCCACGCCGAGGTTGAGGGGGATCGCATCATTGGCGTGTTGCGTTGGGTGCTAGCGGAAATGGATCGCCGCTATGGGGTTTTCGCAGAGCTAAACGCGCGTAATCTGCAAAGTTATAATTTAAAAGTGCCGAAGAAGATGCCGCATATTGTGGTGTTTATTGATGAGTTGGCTGATTTGATGGTGCAATATTCGGCCGAAACTGAACGCACGCTCTGCCGCCTCGCACAAATGGCACGCGCCACAGGCATCCATCTGGTTGTCGCAACCCAGCGCCCCAGCACCGACGTCATCACGGGGTTAATCAAGGCAAACTTCCCCGCCCGCATCGCTTTTGCCGTCGCTAGCAGCATGGACAGCCGCGTTGTGATTGACTCAGTTGGGGCTGAACAACTGTTGGGCAGTGGCGACATGCTGTTTCTCAGTTCAGACGCCAGCATGCCTAAACGGGTGCAAGGCTGCTTTGTTGATGACGATGAAATCGATCGCGTTGTTGATTATTGGCAGGCGGCGTACCCAGACATGGTTGCGGCCGATCCGCCTTGGCAAACGTTGCTTGCCCGTATGCGCGTCATTGAGGACACCGACGACGAGATCGAAAAGGCGATTGAACTGGTCAAAAAGTATGATCGTATCAGTACGTCCTTCATCCAGCGCAAGCTGCGCGTCGGCTTTCCACGCGCCGCCCGTATCATGGAAAAGCTGCACGAAATGGATTTGGTGGCCGATCCGAAAAAAGGGGGCAAAACGCGCCGCACCCGCGTTTCTGAGAAAGACCACGATCCGCTAGGTGATTTTATCGATAGTAAACAAGATAGCTGAATCTCATGTTATACTGCGGGGGATAGATTTACGTTCTCTTTACCCCTTCGTAGGGTAGCGGCGGCTAGCGTAGGATTGTATGACGCTTCCGTCAGATGAACGGCAAGCTAAAAAGAACCCAAAGTTGTATTATTTGTTCATGAGGGCGCAGTTGTAGATGAGTGGACACAGCTACAGCGAAAGTATCTAAACCACCGAGTTTAGGCGCTTTGAAAGAGTTTGGGACGAAACTCGCGCCCTCATGGTTCCAGCTTTGGAACTGCATCGTTTGGGATGGATAATCATTTTGACTTACGCATTACTGAGTGAGTTCCCAAGCAGCATTGTCCGCATATCTTCGCCAGAGGTAGAGGTTGAGATGTACGAAACAGTTGCGTGGGGGCTTAGACGACCCTGACAAGGTGTGTATCTTATTTGATTTTGTCCCCTTAGACGTGTGACTACTTAATGATGACCGCCATTGAAATGCAACGCCGAGCATCTCATGGCGGTCATCTTCGGCTATTCTATGAGTCAAGACGAAAAAACGCGCCGTATCTTTGCACAACCTGATAATACTCGCTCATCACAATCTGCTCCGCCCCGACAAAGACGTCGCAGGCGGCGCGGATGTTTTGGCTGTTTAGGCCCTGCGTTTATTGTAACCCTGCTAATTATTTTAGGTGTTGCTGGCATTGGTGCTGTTGCAGCCTCCACGATTTTGTCATCCAACTTGACGGAGGAACTGCAAGTTGGGATCGATCGTTTAGCCGCTGCGCGGGACGCCAAGCCTGATTTCCAAACAACGCAGATCACCGATCGCAATGGGGAACTGCTTTGGGAGATTTTTGGCGAGGGCAAGCGAACCTACATTCCTTTAACCCGCATCCCACAAGCGGTACAACAAGCGACCATCACAGTTGAAGATGACACTTTTTATGTCAACAAGGGCTTTGATGAGCCGTCGTTGATCGCCGCTATCATTGCCAACTATCGCAACCCTGGCGGTCGGCCGATTGGGGGCAGCACAATCACGCAACAGTTGGTACGCCATATTGCGTTTGATTATGAGGAGCGCGTGGCGGTAAGCTATCGACGCAAGCTCAAAGAGCTGTTTCTCTCTTGGCGCATGACGCAGGATTTTGAGAAAGACGAGATTCTAGAGATGTACCTCAATGAAATCTACTATGGGAATTTGGCCTATGGGATTGAGGCGGCGGCGAAAACTTATTTCGACAAATCGGCCGAAAATCTCACCCTCGGAGAAGCCACCCTTCTCACAGGAATTCCCCAAGCGCCAATCGCCCTTGACCCCTACAGCAATTTGGAGGGCGCAAAAGCACGGCAGTGGTTCATTCTAACGCTGATGGTTGAGGACGGCGTTATCACCGTTGATCAGGCAAACACCGCCTATCTCGAACCGATCACGCTCAAAGAACAGTCGATCAGCCTCAATGCGCCCCACTTTGCTGTTTATGTGCGTCAACAGCTTGAGGAGAAATACGGAGTTGATGTGGTTGCTGGGGCCGGGTTGCGTGTCACCACCTCGCTTGATTTGCGCTATCAGGCGCTTGCGGAGCAAAAAGCACAGGAGCACGTTTCAGGATTGACGGCAAACAACCTCAACAACGCCGCCCTAATCGCAATGCAGCCGCATACGGGTGAAGTCCTCGCGATGTTGGGCAGCGTTGACTATCACAACGACGCGATCAGCGGACGGGTCAACGTGACCTTGAGCCAGCAGCAGCCGGGCAGCACCTTTAAGCCGTTGACCTTTGCCGCCGCAATGTCGCCCGAAGCTGACGGAACGCCTGCCCGTTGGCAAGCGTCCGATATTTTGTGGGATGTGCCTGTTCAATACACGGAACCGACGGGCGCGATTTATGCCCCTGTCAATTACGATGAACGGTTTCATGGGCCGATCCGTTTGCGATCGGCGCTTGCCAATAGTTACAACATCCCTTCGATTTTGCTGGCACAAGATTTGGGCGTTGAGCGGTTGATCAACTTTGCGCGACGCATGGGGCTTGATTCGCTCAGCACCGATTTGAGCCTGTATGGATTATCGCTCACGTTGGGTGGGGGCGAGGTGACGCCGCTTGAGATGGCAACCGCCTACAGCGTGTTTGCCAATGGGGGCAACGCCGTGCCGCCCGTCACCATTTTGCGCGTGGAAGATGCACAGGGCAATTTGCTGTTTGAACATCTGCCGCCGCCGATTGTGCCGATTTTGGACGAGCGAGTCGCTTTTGTAATCAGCGACTTTTTGGATGATGATGTGGCACGCCAGCCTGCGATGGGGCCAACCAATCCGCTTGATTTACCTTTTCCCGCTGCGGCGAAAACAGGCACGACGAACGATTTTCGCGACAATTGGACAATTGGCTATACGCCAAATTTGGTGGTTGCCGTTTGGACAGGCAACACGGACAACAGCCCAATGGTCAACGTGAGCGGTTTGACGGGAGCCGCGCCGCTGTGGTCAGATTTTATGCAGGGCGTGTTTGCGGACAATGCGTTGGTGAATACGCTGGCGGTGGGGGGCGAAATTCGGCCGAATACGTTCACTCCCCCCGCAGGACTCGAACGCCAAACGCTTTGCTCATTACGCGCGATCACCCCTTGGGCCGAAACCTGCGCCTTGAGTGAACAAGAGTGGATGCTGGCCGATGAAAGTGTCGAGCCACCGCCTGTTGTTGATCAGACCTACGAAAAAATTGAGCCAGCCGTTGCCAAAATGTTGTCTGCACCGCTTGCGGCGAATGGGAATCAACAGTTTTGTCGTATAGGGGAAGGCGTTTGGCCGGCCGATACCAAACCACGCATCTTCCTTGTGCCGCCGCGTAATCCTGAAAGCCTCGATGAGGCGTACAAATATGCAAACGCGGCTGGCCTTGCGATCGAACCTGCAAGCTTTTGCGGTACAAACGTCGTTGTTGCGCCAACCCCTTGGCCGACCAATCCGCCCGCAACCGTTGTGATTGTTGCCGCGCCAACCGCCACACCCGTTCCCGCTTGGCAGCCAACCGCCGCTCCAGCGTGGGAGCCAACCGCGCCTGCGTGGCAACAGCCGACCACATCTGCGCCACCTGTGGCAACAGGCCCGTTTTGGCAAATCAGCAGCCCCACACCCTATCAAAAGGTCAATAGCGCCATTCCGATTATGGGAACCGCGTTGTTTGACTCACAAAC
>JBMZDF010000062.1:0-17862 GCA_049614105.1 Promineifilaceae bacterium (SeqCode) | reverse complement strand
TGGCATTTAGCCCTACTGTTTTTGTAGTTGAGCTAGAATGCAATCGCCCTGGTCTACGTTATCGTCGCCAACCTATTTGAAATACACTCATTATAAAAGGTGCTTAGGCGCTCTTTGTTTGTTAGCATCGTCGTTCACACAAATCATACTCTACTTGAATTGATAGAGATTTGCCCTGCCTTGTTTGCCAATTAGCTCAATGACATCAAGATGACGCAGACAGTAGCACATCTGCTGGGCGATTTTGCGCGGCTGGTTGATATTTTGGGCGAGGTCGGCGGTGGTGAAGGGGTCGGTGATTGGGGTAGGGATGAGGGTCAGCAGATCGGCGGTGTTTTCAAACACCCGATGTTCTAACACCTTAATCAGTTTACGTTCGGCCGTAACCCAGCCTTTACGACGGCGACGAGCGCGTTTGGCGTCGAAGGTGCGTGTGTCCTCTTGGTGGATGAGCAGGAGTTCAAGGGTGAAATTCGGCCGATTTAGCAAATCAGGAATATAAACCAGCTCCTCAAATAAGCTGTAAACATTTCCCCGTTTAGGCGATTTGCGCCGCTTTTCTGGTTCCGTATCCTTCACAATCCACTTGCCGACCGCGATCGGGTAGACCAATCGCACTTTGTACTTTTGCGTCAGCTTCCGCAGTTTCTTTTTCAACGGGTTGAAACTGCCCGTTTGGATCTCGATTAGTTCCCCACCGCGCACAATGTCGATGAAAAAGCCATCAAGCGGCACTTCAAACCGATCCCCTGCTTGTTCCAAATACAGTTTTAACGAGGCATGGAGTGATTTTTCGTTGAGTGTTCCGATCATAACGTGCATTCTACCGCGTTCCTACTCTCCCTAATCAAAATAGAATAGCTCCCCCTTTGCAGGAAACGGCAGCCTCTGTCCTTTGGGCAACAAATAAGCATGTGGACGCGGGTTGCGTACCACCAGCCGATCGCACTCGCCGTCTGTGATAATTAGGATCGGGCCATCTTTTGGAAAGTCAGGCTCACGCTCCAGCAGATTGATCGCAGGTTGTAAGACCGTGCCGCCACGACCGCGCACCCGCACGCGCCCCGCGATTGACTCAGGCGGCATGTAGCCCTGATCGTAGGTAGTTGCATCGCAAAATACCACGCGCACCAATGGCACATCACGCGCCATCGCGTAGCTGGCAATGGCTCCCAGCGCCTTCGCCAACAAATTACGCCCCATCGATCCCGATGTGTCTAACACAACGCCAAAGGTGCGCTGCATTTTTTCTTCATCGCGGATAATCCAGTTGGGGCGTGGAATATTAGGTGTTGAGCTTTGGCGGCGGCTGGGTCGCGCATAGCTGCGGCGCTTTTCTAAAGGTGGGAAGTGCAGATCAAACCAGCTAGCAAGCTTAACATCCCACGGAATCGGCGGTTGGCTCAATGCGTTAATTTCTTCGATGAGATTCGAGGGCAGCAGTCCGCGCCCTTGGCTGCGATGATATTCAAGCCCTTGTGCCAAACAATTACGATAAAATTGGTCAAGCGTTACACCGTCGCCGTTCTGCCACCAGCCTGCACGCGAGGGCAGCAAATCGCCTAATCCTTTGCCGCGTAGGGTCCACAGTTTGCGATATTTGCGTAGGTCGTTGACGATGCGATCGTAGATTGCTTCGGCCGAAAGCCCCGCCAATTCAGGATCGTGCAGCGCCCCCAACGTAGGCATTACGCCTATCCTCATCGTCAGCAGCCACTCGTTGATCACATAATCGCAAGCGATATTCCAAAGGTAAGGGTCGCGCCACTGGATGCGTGCATCATGCCGCAGCCCAACGTGCAGCATTTCATGCGCCATTACAAAGCGCATTTCGCTAGGCAGCAAGCCTGAGGCTGGGTTGATATAGATTTCCTGTAGCTCTGCATTGACGGCCGCGACGCTGATTTGCATCTGCTGGCAAATACGCTGGTCTTCAATAATCTTGAACCCTGCGGCCAACGCGCCCAGCAGCGGATAGCTAGAAACAAACCAGCGGCGAGCTTGCTCCGCTGTGCTTAGGTCCGCCACGTGGCCGTCATCAGTGAGCTTGGTGTTGCTGGTGGCCGCAACCGCATTTGTGACTGCCAACGTGATGCCGCGCCCGAACAAGGCCGCCCAATTGGGAGGTACTTGCCACTGATAACGCGGTTTCGGCTCCCAAATGAGACTGTTGTTGTAACCGCCTGCGATGTTGCAATTGCGCCAACTCGCAGGCGCATTGTTTTCAGACAACATCCGAAAAATGACTTCTTCAGACTGAGTAGGTAGTTTGCTTAAATCGTTTTCAAGTGGCTCAGGGGCTTTTCCATACTTTAGCTGCGCGAGAAAACGGGCGATGTAAGCATTGCAGGCTTGGTTCCAAAGTTGGGCTGATTCTTCGTCAGGCAGTTTTTTGAAGTGACCAAAGGCGAGATGTAGCAGACAGTGGGCGAGGATGTATTGCCATTCGGCCAATTTTGCCCGTCGCGTTGGATGGACATGAATGTTGCCGTTGCTGGTGACGATGGCCCAACCGTTTTTCGGGCAAAGGTTATTTTCATGGCGATAGACTGTGGCGCGGCTCATCATCGGCCGAAACATACCCACCTCAGAAATTACCGCCTTGCCAAGCGTATATTGCTCCGTCGCAGGATCGATCTGCTGCTTTTTTTTCTTTCTGCTCATTTGATAATGATGCGTGGCAAATCACGCGCAATCTCGACCATAAACCAGTCGGGCAGCGGTAAATGGGCGGCGTCTTCATTAGAGACAACAATTTGCGCGATCTCGAAGCTGATTAACGCTAACTGTTTAATCAACGCCTTGGCGCGGTGTGCCAACGCCTGTGTTTTGCCCGTGGCGTTCTTTTTGTCACTAGGCAACTCGCGCACAAGCTGGGCGCGGAACGATTGCGCCAAAAAGTAAAGTACGTCGCGATCGTCTGGCTTGTCGGGCCAGCGTTCTTCTCCTTTGATAATTTTGTTGACATCGTACTGGTTGCGGATTTGCTTGATGAATGCTTTGAATTGGCCTGCGTGTGGGGCGGAAAGTGTGCCGTACATGAGGGCTTCGAGCATGCTGGTTTCGGCCGAATCGCCAAACTGATGCAGTGCGTCGCTCAACATGTGCCAAGCACGTGGTGAGGAAAACGGTTCCTCTGTTTTGGGCGGCTGCACCCACAAATGATCGGGGCGAGCTTCAATATACTTCAAAATCCAACTGTGGATATCGTTGGAATAGGCCCACGCTAACCAATCGGTTGCGCTGGCCTGCATTTGCACATGCACCATGCGGTTGAGCAGCGCGGACGACATCGGTTTAACAATCGCACTATCCTGCGCACGGTTGCCCGCGCCGACCACAATTGATCCTTCTGGCAGATGGTAATCACCCACGCGCCGCTCGTGGATTAGGCTATAAAATGATTTTTGTACCTCATGCGAACAGGCGTTTAGCTCGTCCAAAAAGAGACAATACGGCTCCTCGCGGGCAATCATGGCGGGTGGGCAGAAGCGGCTTTTGCCGTCAATAATTTGCGGAACACCGATAATGTCTTCTGGCGCAAGCTGGCTGCCCAATAACGAGACGCATTCTAAGCCGACATCGGCCGCAAATTCTTGCACAATCGATGACTTCCCGATGCCTGGCGGCCCCCAAATAAAGACGGGGCGTACAATAGCTACATTGAGCAAAAAAGTTGATAGTTGAGTTTGTGTAAGGGTTATTACTGGCTTCATCAAATGCATTCTAGCATGTTTAAAAGTGGTTCACACCCCGTGCTAAAAAGCATTTGTTGTATTCTCCCACAGGGGGAGGATCCTCCCGATCTCTTGCTGGGCAAGGTGATTGTGATAAAATCCACAAAAGGCCAATGTGCCGATGTTAAGTGTTGCATAAGCATCCTTACTACTATTTAAGACGAGACAAACGCCTATGAGCATTGCCGACCTTTATATTCCAGTGGCCGTTCTGCTGGGAGTTGGAATCTTTTTCGCGCTATTGTTGCCCGGTTTGTCCCTTAGTTTGGGACCAAAAAAAGCAGGTGACCTCTCAAAGCGCAAACATACAGCCTATGAATCAGGTATTGTTGCCGTTGGTAAAGGGCAGCGCCGCCTACCGATTAAATTCTATCGAATGGCTGTTCTCTTCATTCTTTTCGACATTGATATCATCTTCTTGTTTCCTTATGCAATCGTCATGCGGAAGCTAGGTTACTTTGGCTTGTGGTCCGTACTCTTATTTGTTGTCATCTTTGTTTTAGGTGACATCTGGGTATGGAAAAAAGGAGTCCTCGAATGGGAATAGAACATAACTTAGGTGAAGCTGGTATTGTCACAGCAACGCTCGAAGACGTCGTGAACTGGGGCCGCACCAATGCGATGTGGCCTATGCTGTTTGGTCTTGCCTGCTGTGCAATTGAAATGATGGCCTCGCAGTCAAGCCACTATGATGCGTCACGTTTCGGGATGGAGCTAAATCGCCCGTCACCGCGTCAGGCTGACTTAATGATTGTGGCTGGTCGCGTGTCACGCAAAATGGCACCTGTTGTCCGTCGTCTCTACGACCAAATGCCTGATCCAAAGTGGGTCATTGCAATGGGCGACTGTGCTTCCTGCGGCGGAATTTTTAACAACTACGCGATTGTTCAAGGGGTAGACGAAATTGTTCCCGTTGATGTGTACGTCGCTGGCTGTCCGCCACGTCCTGAGGCACTGATTAACGGCTTCATGACGCTCCACGAAAGAATTCGCAACGAGAAATTGCACACCTGGACATAGGAAGAAAGTGGTTAGTGACAAGTGCCTAGTGAGTAGTGAGAAGAATTTCTGAACTAGCAACTAGCAACTAGCAACTAGCGACCCACAACTCCAATGAGTGACTTTCACGACCTAGTAATCAAAAGAATCAAACGTGCGTTTCCCAATACGATTGAAGAAGTTTATGACTTCCGTGGGGAGCGAACGGCGTTTGTCGACAGACGCGACATTGTTGATGTTGCCAAGTTGTTGCGTGACGACGAAGACCTCAACTTTATGATGCTTGAGGACATTGTTGCAGACGATTATCTCAATGAGTATCCGCGCTTTTATGTTAGTTATCAGCTTTATTCGCTGAGCAACAAAGCGCGTTTCCGTTTGCGCGTTGGTGTTGAAGATCCTGATGAAGGGCCACCAACGATTGGCGCACTTTGGAAAATTGCAACTTGGCTAGAAATGGAAGTCTATGATCTGATGGGCGTTCGTTTCGACGGCAACAACAAACTGCGCCGTCTCTTCCTTCCTGAAGATTGGCAAGGCCATCCGCTGCGGAAAGATTACCCGCTGGGATATGAAGAAGTGCAGTTCTCTTTCAACTACGAAGAGATTGACGCGAAGAAACCATACGCGAAAGACTAAGTAGCGAAAAGTGAAAAGCGAAAAGTGGTTGTTTACTTTCCACTTTTCACTAAGCACTTTCCACTCACCACTAACTATGGCTTTAATGACCCAGGGCGATACCGTACAAGAGCTAACCGTCGAAGAATGGCGTGCTAAGCACGGTACGAAGATGGAGATTAGCGACGAAGAGAATATGCTGTTGAGCATGGGCCCCCAGCATCCTAGTACACATGGTGTTCTACGTCTCTTTGTCGAACTCGATGGCGAAAGGATTGTCAATCTCGCGCCTGATATTGGCTTTTTGCATACAGGCATCGAGAAGAGCATGGAGAGCCAGACTTATACCCGTGCGTTGGTTATGACCGACCGCATGGATTATCTGGCTCCGATGTCAAATAATCTTGGCTACGTTTTGGCAGTTGAGAAGCTGCTAGGCGTGGAAGCAACGCCACGAGCGCAAGCGATTCGCGTTATTTTGGGCGAATTGCAGCGTATCAGCAGCCATTTAGTTTGGCTCGGCACGCACGCGCTTGATATTGCGGCGATGTCGGTTTTCCTCTACTGCTTCCGCGAACGCGAATACATTCTTGACTTGTTCGAGATGGTTGCGGGACAGCGGATGATGGTCAGCTACTTCCGCCCTGGTGGTGTTTGGCGTGACCTCCCAGAAGAATTTGGCCCTGCTGTTGAGCAGTTCCTTGAGTTTATGCCCGGCAAGATTGCCGATTACGAGGCGTTGCTTAAGAACAATCCGATTTGGATTGCGCGTACCAAAGATGTTGGCGCGATTTCGGCCGAAGACGCCCTAAGCTGGGGTCTGACGGGTGCAAGCCTGCGCGGTTCTGGCGTCGATTGGGATATTCGCAAACATACCCCTTATTGCGGCTACGAAACATATGATTTCAAGGTTCCATTGCGCACCGAAGGCGACGTTTACGCACGCTATCGCTGCCGTATGGAAGAGATGACCGAGAGCTTGAGCATTATTCGCCAAGCATGGGAACGATTGCCAAGTGGCCCCGTTCAAATCTCGGATCGCAAAATTGTTCCACCACCACGTTCTGAACTTGGGTCCAGCATGGAAGCGGTTATTCACCATTTCAAACTGTGGACAGAAGGGTTCAAAGCGCCAAAGGGCTACATTTATCAGGCGATTGAGTCGCCGCGTGGTGAATTTGGTTGTTATCTACGTGGTGACGGTGGGACAAATCCAGCCCGTGTGCATTTCCGCACGCCAAGCTATGTGAATCTCGCAGCGATTCCTGAGCTGGCTCGTGGCACATATGTGGCTGACTTGGTCGCAATTATTGGCTCTGTCGATATTGTACTTGGAGAAATTGATCGCTAATGTCTAAGTTGAGAGAAGTTTATTCGGCCGAAATTGACCGAATCCTCGCCCAATATCCAGCAGGTCGCCAAAAGTCTGCCGTCCTCCCTTTGATGCATCTTGCACAAGAGGTCTACGGACACATGAGCCAAGAAGCGAAAGAAGATGTCGCGGGTATCTTAAATGTAGATCCAACCCACGTCCTCTCGATTGCTGGTTTTTATACGCTTTACCACGAAGCGCCAAACGGCAAAGTGGTAATCGAAGTGTGTAACGATTTGGCTTGCGCCCTACGCGGCGGCGATCAATTCCTTGAAATGACCTGTGACAAGCTTGGTGTCGCCAATCATGGCACAACCGAAGACGGCATGTTCACCGTTCACAACGTGATGTGCATCGGCGCTTGTGACCGTGCGCCTGTTTTGCAAGCCAACCTCAAATTTCATGAACATATGAATGAGACGAAGCTCGACAAAATGCTCGCCACCTATCGCTCGCAAGCCAAAAAAGGCAAAGCGCCAACCTCTGTGGTTGATCGCGTGATTGCTCACCACAAATAATTTCGCAGGAGTAAAGCATGCCTCAAAAATTTGTTCTCCTCCGTCATCGCGAAGTTAGAAATGTCAAAGACATCGACGTCTATATCAAAGACGGCGGGTATGAAGGGCTGAAAAAGACCTTGCAGATGGACAAAGCAGATGTCATTGACACTGTGTTTAAGTCTGGTCTGCGTGGTCGTGGCGGTGCAGGTTTCCCGACTGGCCTCAAATGGCGTTTCATTCCGAAGGGCGCACCTGAAGTTTATGTCGTCATCAACACTGATGAGTCAGAAACAGGCACGTTCAAAGATCGCGAACTACTCGAAAAGAATCCGCATCAGGTAATTGAAGGCGCGATTATCGCCGCCTACGCCGTTGGTGCGACAAAAATTTACAACTACTGGCGTGGCGAGTATATGGATGCTGCCTACGCTTGTATGGAAGCGGTTAAGCAAGCAAACGAAAAAGGGTTCTTGGGTAAAAATATTCAAGGCTCTGGTTTCGACTGTGAGTTTATCAACCACTTTGGGGCAGGTGCTTACATCTGCGGTGAAGAGACCGCGCTGCTCAATTCGCTCATGGGCGAACTGGGACAGCCTTGGTCAAAACCACCGTTTCCAGCAGTTGAAGGTCTGTACGAAAAGCCAACCGTTGTCAACAACACCGAGACGCTGGCAAATGTGCCGCCAATCATGGTCAATGGCCCCGATTGGTACAAGAGCATGGGAACTGAGAAAAGTCCTGGCACAAAAATTGTCTGCATAAGTGGTCACGTAAATCGCCCCGGCAACTACGAAGTTGAAATGGGAACGGTTACCTATCGCGATCTAATTTACGGCGGCGATTTTGCACAGGGGATTGCGAACGGCAAAAAATTCAAGGCGCTTCTGCCCTCAGGTGGTTCTGGCCCTCTGATGAATGAAGGCCATCTGAAAGCCCCGCTGACCTACGAAGGGCCTGAAGCGCCCGAAATCGGCTCTGTCATGGGATCGGCATCCTTAATTGTGATGGACGAAACGGTTGACATGGTCTGGGCTGCGTCAAAAGCGATTCACTTCTTTAAGCACGAATCCTGTGGCAAATGTACGCCCTGTCGCGAAGGCACTTTCTGGATGGAGAATCTACTCCATCGTATTTGGGAAGGGCACGGCACGGAACGTGATGTTGAAGTATTGCGCAATGTTGCAACCAATATCGGTGGTAAGACGCTCTGCGCACTCGGTGAGTTTGCGAAAAACCCCGCATTATCTTCAATCGCACTTTATCCAGAAGATTACAAGGCAAAAGTGGCTGGCAACGGCAAGGGCGTTTCGCTGCCCGTCGCTGGTGATTAGTTAAGGAAGACGAGAACCAAAAATGAGTGATCTTGTCAATATTATTGTCGATGGCGTTCAAGTCGAAGCTCGCAAAGGCGCAACCGTGGTTGACGCAGCGATGCAGGTTGACATCAAGATTCCGGTCTTTTGCCATCATCCAAAATTAGAGCCAGTCGGCATGTGCCGCATGTGTTTGGTTCAAGTTGGTACGCCGATGTTTGATCGGGGTAGCGGCGAGATGATGACCAACGAAGATGGCTCACCGCAAATGCGCTGGGGTCGTGGTCTGCAAACAGGCTGTACGATTCGCGTCTCCGAAGGGATGCAGGTCATCACCGACCGTGACGACGTTGTGCAGGCGCGTGAAGATATTCTCGCCTTCCTCCTGTCTAGCCACCCGCTTGACTGTCCGATTTGTGACAAAGGTGGCGAATGCCCGCTGCAAAATCTGACGATGGAGCACGGCGAAGGCACAAGCAACTTCTATATCGAAGACAAAATGCACATGCAGAAACACGTTCCGCTGGGAGATATGATTTATCTCGACCGCGAACGCTGTATTCAATGTGCGCGTTGTACCCGCTTCCAATCAGAAATCGCAGACGATCCAGTTATCGCGTTCCACAATCGTGGTCGCAGCCTTGAGATTGTTACCCTTTCTGACCCTGGCTTTGACAGCATTTGGAGCGGTAACACAACAGACATTTGTCCTGTTGGTGCGCTGACAACGGCCGATTTCCGCTTTGGCGCACGCGCTTGGGAATTAACCCCCGTTGCCAGCATCAGCCCACATGGCCCTGTTGGCGAAAATATCGTGATGAGCACGCGCCGCGAGGCACGCTCAGGCGGTAAAACCGTCATCAAGCGCATTATGCCGCGCCAAAACGAATGGGTAAACGAGACCTGGATTCCAGACATTGCTCGTTTTGCACATCAGTTTGCAGCAGCACAAGACCGTTTGACAAGGCCACTCGTTCGTAAGAACGGCAAGCTGGTCGAGTCAAGCTGGGAAGATGCACTGGCACTCGTTGCCAGCAAGCTTGAGCAACACAAGGAAACAGCGACTGGTCTTGCTGGCGACCGCCTGAGCAATGAGGATTTGTTCCTCTTCCAGAAACTGTTCCGCAAAATTTTGAAAAACGACAACGTTGACCTTGCCAACAATCGTTTGGCAGGGGGAGACGTAACGGCACAAGTTGGTGTCGGTGTTGGCACAAACATCCAAGAGATGGGCAAAGGCGACGTCATCGTCGTTGTTGCCAGCGACCTACACACGGCTGCACCTATGTGGTGGCTACGTGCAAAACAGGCATCCGAGCGTGGCGCGACCTTGGTCGTGATGAACATGCGCGGCACACGCCTCGACAAGTATGCTGACCACCAAGTGCGCTATGCCGCAGGTGAACTGCTTGGCCTCGCTGCGGGTCTGGACAAATCAAACGCTGATTATGCCAAGGCAATGCGCGGCGCGAATAACCTTGTTGTCTACTACGGTAGCGAAGGGTTGAGCTATGCTGAGACGGACGTGCTGGCGAAAACGCTGGGTAACTTCCTGATCAGCACCAAGCATTTTGGTAAAGCAAACAACGGATTGACCGCTGTTTGGCCACACTGCAACACACAAGGCGCGTGGGACACGGGCGTTGTCAACGGCATGAGCCCTGGCTATCGTGCCGTTCGCAAACCTGGTTTGAGCGCAAATGATGTCTACGCAGGTAAAGCCGATGCTGTCTACATCATGGGTGCTGACCCAATTGGCGACGGCCTGATGGCAAACCGCAACGGCATCGGATTTTTGGTTGTGCAAGAGCTGTTTATGACGGCGACTGCAGAATCGGCCGATGTGGTTCTCCCTGCACAAAGCTGGGCAGAGCGCGAAGGCACGTACACCAACGGCGAACGCCGCGTCCAACGTTACTACCCTGCAATTGGCAAAACAGGCGACTCACTCCCTGACTGGCAAATTGTGGCGCGTGTGATTAACAAACTGAGCGAAAAAGAGAGCGTCCCGTTTGCGGCGAGCCTCGTTTTTGCAAAAGATGTTGCCAAGGGCGTCAAAGCGTACAAAGGCATGACCTATCGCACGCTGGCAAAAGCGGTTGAGCAATATCCTATTGTGGGTGGCGACGACCTTTACTACGGCGGCACAAGCTATAAAAATGAAGCGGGTGTTGGTCAGCAGTGGGCGGCGGCAAGCGAAGCGAAGGGCAAAGCGAAAGCGTTCAAAGTGCCTAGTGTGGACGCTGCCGATTCGGATGGTTTGACAATACTCGCAACGCGAGCTTCCTATAATATGGGGACGCTGTTGCAATATTCGGAAATCATCGCCCCGCGTATGGGTCAGCCTACCGTTTATATTAATTCGGCCGATGCCCGGTCTCTCAGAATTCGAGATGGTGCAACGGTTAACGTTTCAGTCAACGGCTCTTCGCAAAGCGCAATTGCGTCTGTGAATGGTAAAGCGCCTGCGGGCGTGGTTATGCTGAACGGGTTTAAGTATCATGCGGGTTTGAGTTCGGCCGAAATCAGCCCCGCTTAATCGAGCGAGCATCAGAGGCTGTTGTCTAGACAGTCTCTAAGAGGACTTCTTCTATGTCATTTGGAGCAACGATTGCGTTAAGAGCTTTGGCGGTTGGCTTTATCATGAGCTTTGTCGTCATTACAGGCTTTGCGTACACGACATTACTCGAACGGCGATTGCTCGCCCGTTTACAAGCTCGCGTGGGACCAAACCGCGTGGGTTGGATTCCGCTGCCGCGTAAAGGCAGAAGTGAATTCCGTTTGATTGGCGGTATTATGCAGCCAGCGGCCGATGCCGTGAAGCTCTTCTTCAAAGAGGACTTCCGCCCAGCGATTGCAGAAGATTCGGTCATGTATAACTTGGCCCCCATGCTTTCTGTTGTCCCGGCTGTTTTGATTCTTGCGGTAATTCCTTGGGCACCTCGCATCGCGTTAATTACGCCTGATCATTACGATTACTTTGCAATTGCACCGGGATTGAGCATCGGCGTCCTCTTTATTTTGGCTGTCACCTCAGTCGGTGTTTATAGCATCGCGCTTGCAGGGTGGGCGTCAAATAGTAAGTATGCGGTTCTTGGCGCAATTCGTGCAACGGCGCAGATGATTAGCTATGAGCTAGCGTTGAGCCTAACCGTTTTGCCGCCGATTATGATTGCAGGTTCAATGAATCTCAATGACATTACCGTTGCGCAAAAGGGGTCGTGGTTTATTCTCCATCAGCCAGTTGCCGCAATCGTATTTATCATTGCTGTGTTTGCAGAGCTACAGCGTGCGCCCTTTGACCTGCTCGAAGCGGAGCAAGAGCTGTCATCTGGTTACAACGTCGAGTACAGCGGGATGCGCTTTGGTATGTTCTTCATGGCAGAGTACATGAAGATGATTTCTTTTAGCGCAATCATCGTCATCTTGTTCTTTGGTGGCTACCTTGGCCCTCTTATTGAACAGGTTCCAGCACTTGGCTTCCTTCACCTGTTTGTCAAAATTTTCCTCTGCCTGTGCTTCATGATTTGGGTGCGTGCTTCGATGCCGCGTTTGCGTTATGACCAGCTAATGAGCTTTGGTTGGAAGGTGCTGCTGCCTATTGCTGTCCTCAACTTTATTGTGACTGCAATCTTCATTGTGGTGAACGCTGAGATGTCTGGCGCAACTGGCGCATTACAACTTTTTGTTGGCTAACGCGCAGCTGAATGCGGAGATTAACTTATGAACATTCTTGACGTCGGTATCGAAATTGTTAGAGGGCTTGGCACAACGCTTAAGCACATGTTCCGTCCTCCTGTAACAATCCAATACCCAGAAATCAAACGTCCAACCCGCTATCGCTTTAAGGGTCGTCATCATCTACGCCGTTACGAAAATGGTTTAGAGAAGTGCATCGGTTGCTCGCTTTGTGCAGCAGCTTGCCCTGCTGACGCGATTTTTGTTGAGGCATCTGAGAACACAGATGAGAAGCGTTTCTCCCCTGGAGAACGTTATGCATCAACCTACGAAATCAACATGTTACGTTGCATTTTCTGTGGTTATTGTGAAGATGCTTGCCCAACTCAAGCGATTGAACTTGGTAATGATTATGAGTTAAGCTTCTATGATCGCGCCAGTGCAATCTATACCAAAGAAATGCTGATCGACATTCCAATTAATGGTGTCGGCGGTACGCCTCGTCAAACTGAACCGGGCGTCTACACGCAGTCAATTCCTGAAATGGAAGACCCACGCTAAGGAAGAAAGCGGCCAGGTATCAGGCGGCAGGCATCAGGAAATAAATTCTGGTTGCTTGTCATCTGTCACTTGTCACCTGAGGAAGAGATGGGAAATCCTGTTACATTCATCATTCTAGCAATCATTGCGCTTGCCTCTGCGGCAGGCGTCTTGTTGAGTCGCAATGCGATTCATAGTGCCATGTACTTGGTGCTTAATTTTGTGACGATTGCTGTCTTTTATATCTTGTTGGAAGCACCATTCATTTCGATGGTGCAAATTACAGTGTATGCAGGCGCAATCGTTGTCCTGTTCCTGTTTGTCATCATGCTTCTCGGTGCAGAGCGCTTGGGTGGCGTTGGCTTCGGCCGAGGTTGGCAATTCTACGGCGCAATTGTGCTTGCAATCGTTATGCTTGCGGGCCTGCTCCAAATGATCACGCCTAACCCTAATCCCACGCCTTTGCCCGAGCTAGACGCTAGCCCTGAGGCGATTGGCATGCTGTTGTTTGAAAGCTATGTGTTCCCCTTCGAGATAACATCAATTTTGCTGCTTGTAGCAATGATGAGCCTCGTTGTCTGGCAGACGCAGAAGAAGAGGAAGAACTAATGCAAGTCACTATTGAGTGGTATCTCGCGCTAAGCATCGCCTTGTTTACATTTGGTGTGCTTGGCGTTTTGCTGCGTCGTAACGCGCTTATCATTTTCATGTCAATTGAAATGATGCTCAATGCAGCAAACCTCCTTTTTGTCGCGTTCTCGCGACACCTTGGCGATTTGAATGGTCAGGTCTTCGTTTTCTTTACGATTACGGTGGCTGCGGCCGAAGTAGCGGTGGGGCTAGCACTCGCTGTGGTGATTTTCCGCAACCGCGAAAGCGTCAATATTGACGAAATGCGGATGATGAAGGGATAAGAAGGTCGTCAGTATTCAGTCTTTGGCGGTCAGTTTAACTGAATGCCGAATACTGGACACCGAACACCGCATACGAACATGTTTGGAATAGCACCTCTTCTTCTAGTACTTCCACTGCTTGGCTTTTTGTTCAATGCATTTGCTGGCCGCAAATTTGTTGATCAGAATCGCACAAATGGTGAGAAATGGACAGGCTGGGTTGCGGCAGGGGCATCATTAAGCACCTTTGCTGTAACGCTTGTCTTATTGTTTGCAACACGCGCTGCCCCTGATTCACCACACATCATTTACCTATTTGACTGGATCAACGTCGCTTCTCCTGAAGGCGTCCCAGACTTTTACGTTCCGTGGGAAATGCAAATCGATACGCTGTCAGTCACCATGTTGATGGTGATCACAGGGGTCGGTTCGCTCATTCACATCTACGCCATCGGCTATATGCACGGTGACGAGAATTTCTCACGCTTCTTTGCCTACCTCAACTTGTTCATGTTTTTCATGATTATGTTGGTCACAGGCAGCAGCTACCTAACTTTGTTTGTTGGTTGGGAAGGGGTTGGTCTAGCGTCATTCTTGCTGATTGGTTTCTGGTTCTCCAAAGACAAACTTGTTGTTGATGGTGACCGTAAAGTCAAACAGTACGAAGGTGTCGTTAACTCCAATGCGGCGCGTAAGGCGTTTGTTGCTAATCGTGTGGGCGATCTTTGCATGATTGTTGCGATGTCGCTGACGTTTTGGGTGTTTGGCTCCCTCCGTTTTGTGGAGGTTTTTGACCAAGCAATCAAGATAACAGACGGCAGTCAAGATTATTTAGTTGAAGCGGTTGTTCCGATTTTGGGCTCTAACATACAAGTTCCCTTTATCGCAATTCTCTCGGTTATTACTTTATTGATGCTGCTGGGTGCGGCTGGTAAATCGGCGCAGTTGCCACTGTTTGTTTGGCTCCCCGACGCGATGGCTGGCCCAACGCCTGTTTCAGCATTAATGCATGCGGCTACAATGGTAACGTCTGGCATCTACTTGCTCGTTCGTAGCAACGTACTGCTGGAGATTGTTCGCCAAGCAAATCAGCCGATTCTATTTGGACAAACATCTGCGAATCTTGTGGCACTTGTTGGTGCTGCTACTGCCCTCTATGCAGGGCTAATCGCCTTTACACAATTCGACATCAAGAAAGTACTGGCTTACTCAACCGTCAGCCAGCTAGGTTTCATGATTGCCGCAGTTGGGATGGGTGCTTATGTCGCGGCGATGTTCCACTTGATTACACATGCTTTCTTTAAGGCGTTGCTTTTCATGGGGGCAGGTTCTGTAATTCACGGCATGGAACACGGGCATCATCATTTGCATGACCATCATGGTCATGGACACGATGACCATGGGCATGACGCACACCATAAAGAAGACCGCTTTGATCCACAAGACATGCGCTACATGGGTGGCCTGTTAAAGAAAATGCCAGTCACAGGGGCGACCTACATTATTGGCGCTTTGGCACTTTCTGGTATCTTCCCGCTTGCTGGCTTTTGGTCAAAAGACGAAATTCTGTTACACGCAGGCGCACATACTCCATCGTACCCTATATTTGGTGTAATCAACGTGTTGTTGACCGCCGCAGCATTCTGTACTGCCTTTTACATGGGGCGTCAGCTCAAAATGGTTTTCTTTGGACAGCCACGACATGAAGCGGTAGACCATGTGCCAGAAAGCGTGCAGGTTATGACCCGCCCGCTTGTAATTCTTGCTGTGCTGTCAATTGTTGCTGGCTTTTTCCTCAATCAACCTTACTTCCAGCGTTCTGTCGCTGACAGTAATCCAAAGATTGCCAAGATCTTGGCTTCATTTGATGAAGATCATGGAGATGCACATGGGGATGATGCGCATGGCGATGATGCACATGGAGATGATGCACATGGGGATGATGCGCATGCTGATGGCGCACATGGTGAAACCTTACTCGCTGTTGTTGGTAAAAATCCCTGTGGTGCGGATGCTCATCATGGCGAAGCGCACGCGCTGAGTGGGGGAAACCAAAAGCTACTTTTGGAGCATTGGCTAGAGCCTTCAATTACAAGTTTCTGTTTATCTGAAGGTGACCACCCATTAGTACATTTACCACATACACCACCTCTATTTAGTTTTCAGGTTGCTGGACTGTCTACCTTTATCGCCGTTGTGGCAATGGCTGGTGCTTTCTTCTTTGTTTATCGTGGGGATAGTCCCAAGACATCAGACGAGGAAGACCCGATTTTCAGGGTTCCAGGGTTCAGTATTATGAGCATTTTACCGCTCAATACGTTCTACTCAATGGGAATTCGTAAGTACTTTAACGTGGTTTCTGACTTTTGTGCACACGTTATTGACTGGGCGTTCTACCACGATTTTCTTCATAATAACATCATCCGTGAGGCGTTCTTGCGTCTATCACGGTTTGCATCAAATGTACTAGACGGCGGTTTGGTCGACGGTACATTGGTTCTCGGTTCTGGTCGCTTCATTCGCGGCGTCTCAAACGCATTTAAGCAAATTCAATCTGGCTATGTTCGCAATTATGCGCTGACTCTCTTCTTGGGTGTGGTCAGCTTGATTGTGTATTTTGTCTTCATGGTGGGGTAACCAACCCTCTCTGGCAGGAGAAATGATGAACGGTATTCTTTCGCTTTTAGTATTTGCACCGGTCATTGGTGTGGTATTCATTTGGGCGCGTGGGCGCGTCTTGGGTGACAATGACGATTCAGTCCGTCAGGCTGCACTCGTCACGTCGATCCTCACCTTTGTTCTCTCAATTGTTATCCTGATGCTTTTCAATCGAGCCGAGGCTGGCCTCCAAATGGTTGACCAGTTTACTTGGATTCGTTTGGGCCGGTGGAACATTCACTACTACTTTGGTGTGGATGGGATCAGCATTTGGATGATTATGCTGACGACTTTCATCTCGATGTTGGCGATTGCGGCGTCCTTCCCGATGATCGACAAAGATGTAAAGCAGTATTTCATGTTTATGTTGCTGCTTGAAACAGGTATGCTGGGTGTTTTCCTCGCGCAAGACCTGTTTTTCTTCTATGTCTTTTGGGAATTCACGCTTGTGCCAATGTACTTCTTGATTGGTATTTGGGGTGGCAAGGAACGTGTTTACGCAGCTATCAAGTTCTTCCTCTACACAATGGCTGGTTCATTGCTGATGTTGGTTGCAATTCTCTATGTGGGGATTCAGGCTGGCACATTTTTGGTTCCAGATATTGTAGCCCAAGGTATCACCTGGGGTAGTGCGGAGATGTGGCTATTTGCAGCGTTTGCGATTGCGTTTGCTGTAAAGGTTCCTGTTTTCCCATTCCATTCATGGCTCCCAGATGCACATACGCAAGCGCCAACGGCAGGCTCGATTATTTTGGCGGGTGTTCTGTTGAAAATGGGTACATATGGGTTCATGCGCTTTAACCTGCCAATGTTTCCGCAAGCTTCGGCCGATGCAGCACCCTTCATCGCAGTTCTTGCAATCATCGGTATCATCTACGGCGCAATTGTTTCGTTTGCACAGACAGACGTGAAGAAGCTGGTTGCTTACTCGTCTGTTAGTCACTTGGGCTTTGTAATGCTGGGTATTTTCTCCCTCAACGCGCAAGGTCTTGAAGGGGCGATCATTCAGGGTGTGAACCACGGTCTCAGCTCAGGCGCACTATTCTATGTGGTCGGCATCATTTATGAGCAGCGACACACGCGCGAGATTGAAGATTTCGGTGGTCTGTGGATTGCAATGCCAACGTTCTCAGTGATTTCACTGATTATTACATTGTCGAGCTTGGGCCTTCCTGGTTTGAACGGTTTTGTTGGTGAGTTCACAATTCTGCTTGGGTCGGCTGGAAGTTCAGCACTTGGCGGCAGCCCTTGGATCTACACAGCCTTTGCTGCTACTGGTGTGATTTTGGCAGCTATCTACCTGTTGTGGATGTTCCAACGGGTGTTCCTTGGCCCGCTTGATAAGCCTGAAAATAAAGCAATGCGTGATGTTAATCGTGGCGAACTGGCAATCTTGCTCTCGTTTACCCTCTTCATCGTCTGGATTGGAATTGCGCCATCAGGGTACTTCTCATTCATGGACGCAAGCGTTGCTGAGCTTGTTGAACACGTCAACAATGCGGCTCATTTAGTAGCACGTTAAGCGCCAGTTTTGTATAAGGTATAAAAAGAGCC
>JBMZDF010000061.1:0-17866 GCA_049614105.1 Promineifilaceae bacterium (SeqCode) | reverse complement strand
CATCAAAATAAGCCTGCCGCTCCTCACCCGTCGCGAACACACCTTCGGCCGCCAACGCCTCAGTGCTCTCCGCCGCAATCGCCAGCGAACGGCTCAAATTGCTAACCGCTGCCTGAACCGCCTGCCCGACAACAACGCCGTTTGTATCGTTTGGCTGGAGTCGCAGTTCTAATTCGGCCGAATTTCCCTTGCCCACCAGCGCCCCAAACCGGTCAGGAATCACCAGCAGGGCGGTGGAGCCGTCCGCAAACGCGGTTTCAGCATCGGCCAGCGTCATCACATTGGGATTGGTTGCGTCTGACTGTTCGAGCTGGGTGATTAATTCGGCCGAAAACTCAGACTGATCCTGATCAACCACCATCAGCCCGATGCCAACAGGGCCGCTGCCGTCATCGGTGGCAAAGCGCCCTGCAAAAATAACGGTAAACACGGCAGGCAACAAAATAAACGTCAACAGGGCCAACGGTGTTGAAAACTCGATGCGAAGATCTTTAAGTGCAATATTCAGTAGCTTTGACATGATTATTCTCTGCGCTCGTCGCGCTTCTGCGATTCTCTATGCAAGATTTCGTCGAAACAACACGGTTGAAACAGCAAACAAAATGAGCGCCATGACCCACAGCGCGGCAACGTTTGGCAAAATATCAGCCAAGCTACTGCCAAGGCTGAGTTCGGTAAACCCTTCTAACGCCCATTGGTTAGGAGTGATTCGGCCGATTGCGCGTAAAAACGGGCTGTCAATTGGGGTAAATGTCCCACTGACCGCTCCAAAGATGAGCATAACCGCCGTGCCAATCGCCGTTAGCTGGTCGAGGTTTTGCGACGCTGACGCAAACAAAATGCCCCAGCCCGCCGCCGCAACCGCCGCCGACACAACCAGCAGCACAACCCCCAGCCCGTTCCCCCAGCGAATACCATACAAAATGGTGCTGACAATCACCAAAATCGATACCTGTGCGATGCCAGTCAAAATAACGCCGACCACCTTGCCGCCCAAAATCTCGCCAGCCGAGGTGGGCGTTGTCTGCATCCGCGCCAGCGTTCCGCCGATGCGTTCCATTAGGATGCCGCGCCCGCCGAGCGTGGCGGTGTACATCAGGAAAAAGAGCGCCATGCCTGGCACAAGAATCGCCAGCACGTTGAAATCAGACTGCTCCTGCGTTGCGCCGACCGTCTGCTTGATTTCGATCAGGTTTGAGGTTGCCAAACCAGCGTTTTGGTCGCTTGATGGCTGCATAATCCGTTGAATTGCGGGCGGCAATTGGGCAAATTCGAGCGGCTCGCCCTCGTTTGTTGGCAAAGCGCCGCGCTCAATGAGCTGTTGAATGGTCACCGTTGCCAGCGTTGAGCCAGAATCAACTTCGTTAATGAACTGGGTCACAACTGCCTCAACGACGCTGACCGAGACGGGGCGCGAGGGGCTGCGGTAAATTTCAATCGGCGTCACGGTCTGGATTTCGCCCGTTTCTGGATCTGGCAACAAGGTTGCTGAAAATCCAGCGGGAATGATAATCGCGGCGGCAAGTTCGTTTTCATCGACCATGCTGCGGGCGGTTTCAATATCGGCCGATTCTTCAACCAAAAACAAGCTGCTTAACTCATCCGATTGAAACAGATCAACCAAACTCTCGCTCAATCCCCCTTCGTCCGAATTAATGATTTGGACGGGAATTTCGCGCAAACCGCTGTTGCCATCATCTTCTTCAAACGCCCCTGTGACAAAGCCCAATCCTAGCGTGAGCAGGTAGGGCGCAAGCAACATCATAATCAGCGCACCGCGATCGCGAAAGATAAGTCGTACGTCTTTGAGACCAATCGTCAGCATTTTTTTCATGATTATTCTCGCAGGGCGCGTCCCGTTAGGTGCAAAAAGACCGCTTCTAGGTTTGGTTCTTCAATGTCGATGCTGCGGATGCGTTGGTTTTGTTCGTTGGCGATGTTGAGAAGGGGGGGAGAAATTCGGCCGAATTTGGCACAGTCACAATCACCTCATCTGCTCGCGGCAGCGCACTCGCCACCCCGTTCACAGCCGCCATCGCCGTCGCCAACTGCTCAATCGGCGCACTTTCATCAAAATGGAGGCGCAACGTGTCTTTTTCGCCGACCATCCTGCGTAGTTCAGGCTGCGTTCCCAGCGCAATCATTTTGCCGTGGTCAATAATTCCCACGCGGTCTGACAATTCTTCCGCCTCTTCCATGTAGTGCGTCGTGTAAAGAACGGTCATGCCCTCCGTCTGTAGCTCCTTCACCATATCAAGAATGCGGCGGCGGCTTTGCGGGTCGATCCCCACGGTTGGCTCATCCATAAAAACGAGCTGCGGCTTGTGCAGCAGTCCAACCGCGATGTTGAGTCGTCGTTTCATGCCCCCTGAGTAGGTTTTGACCCGATCTTTAGCCCGATCTCGCAGTTGAACCTGTTCCAGCACTTCCTCAACGCGACTGCTGAGCGATTTGCCGCTCATGCCGTACATCGCGCCCCAGAAATTGAGGTTTTGTCGTGCGTTCAAATCTTCGTAAAGTGCCAAATCCTGCGGGACAAATCCGATTGCGGCTTTCACGCCTGCTGGGTTGTTGCGAATTGAGTGGCCTGCAATCGTTGCGTCGCCCTCGCTGGGTGAGAGCAAGCAGCTCAGCATGCCGATCGTTGTGCTTTTTCCTGCACCGTTGGGGCCAAGCAGGCTAAATACTTCACCTCGGCCGATTTCAAATGAAACGCCGTTAACGGCAACAAAGTCGCCGTAACGCTTAAACAGATTGTTTGTGATGAGAATTGAATCTGACATGAATAGTTGTGTATCAGTTGGTTTGATAAACTGCTGACCTACGGAGTGATTGACCTGTTAGTTTAGGTCAGATAAAGAATTAAATCGTACTATTTTTCCAGCGGAGACGTCTCTACCAGAGATAACATCCCGTAGAGACACCCCGCTGGGGCGTCTCATTGGCCTTACTAGTTTACCGATTTTTGTGTGCGTTTTCTCTTCCAAACAAGCTCCAGAGGCCAATCACAATCAGAATTGCGGGCCAACCATTGCTCATAAACTCAAGGATGTTGAGGAATGCACCGCCAAAGGTGATTGCTGCGCCGATAAGCGCAAAGATGCTGCCAACAAGCAATGCCCACCATTGAACGTTGCGTTCGATAAATAGGGCAAATAGTGCGATGCTGCACCAGCCTAACGCGAAGCAAAAGAAGAAAATTGTTGCGTCGTCTACCCCCTGTACGAAACTCCACTCAAAAGGGTTCGCTTCTAGGAAGGCAGTTGCGCCAATTCCAGAGAGAATACCGCCAGGAACCAGTAAGCCAACTTTGCGGCTGAGCAATCCCGCTACGATAAACATCATCGCCATACCCGGCAGAATTAAATATTCACTCAGGCTGGGCAACGTCACTTGTACATTTTGCATGAGCAGAAAAAGCGCGCCGATTGTGATTAGAATCCATCCACCGTTGCTGTTTGACGTTTTATGTTTGTTCATCGTTATCTCCAATTCATGGTGAGCAGGCTGTTGCTTCGCTCGATTTGTTGTTTTGCTGTGTTGAACACAGTGTACGTTAGGACGGGTCATAGTTTGATGTGCCAGAAGTCATGACGGGGTCACAATTGAAGCTATACTAAGGTCATGAAATGGATTGTGCGTTTACTTACTTTGCTCACTTTGCTGTTTATCGGCTTGTTGCTGGTTGCGTTTTGGCCTTTCCCACAGCAATATCGGCTGGATTCGGCCGAAATCCCCTACAACACCGAAATTATCCGCGACACATGGGGCGTGCCGCACATCTACGGACAAACAGACGCCGATGCCGCTTTTGGCCTCGCCTATGCCCACGCCGAAGACGACTTCCTCACCCTCCAACAAGGTTTGATTGCGGCACGTGGCGACCTCGCCAAAACATACGGCCTCGACGCCGCCGCCAATGATTACATGGTTGCGCTGCTGCGTATTCAAGATGTCGTTGACAATGGCTACGATTCACAGCTTAGCCCAGAGGTACGCGCCGTTTGTGAAGCCTACGCAGCAGGCTTAAATCTGTACGCAAGTCAGCATCCAGACGAAGTATTCCCCGACACCTTCCCCGTCACGGGCAAAGACATTGTCGCAGGCTCCGTTCACAAATCCCCGCTCTTTTTTGGCCTAGACGGCACATTAGGCCGCCTCTTTGAAGCGGTCAACAGCGACTCGGCAAGCCTAATCGACGAAGCACAGTTTGCGTTTGGCAAATCGGACGACATGGCGTTCACTGGCATCGGCAGCAACGCTTTCGCCGTTGGCCCCAGCCGCACCTCAGATGGTTCCACCTATCTGGCCGTTAACTCGCATCAGCCGTGGACAGGGCCAGTTGCGTGGTACGAAGCGCACATGCACAGCGAAGAAGGTTTGAACATGACGGGCGGTTTGTTCCCAGGGATGCCAGTGGTCACGTTGGGGCATAATGAGGCGCTGGGCTGGGGATTTACGGTTAATCATCCTGACTTGATCGATGTGTTTGAGTTAGAACTGAATCCTGACAATCCAGACCAATATCTGCTCGATGACGTGTGGCGCGATTTCCGAATTTGGGATGCAACGCTTGAGGTCAACTTGGTCGCTTCGGCCGATTTGGGCGACGAATACAGCGGCAACCTCAACTACCCTGCCACCCGCGAAATCGTCTGGTCAGAGTTTGGCCCCGTGCTGCGCAACGATCAACAGGCGTTTGCGATTCGCTTTGCGGGCTTTGGATCGGTTGGCATTTATGAACAGCTTTACTGGATGAACAAGGCAAGCAACTTTGCAGAATGGCAGCAAGCACTCCAAATTGAAGGGCTGCCGATGTTCAATGTTGCTTATGGTGATCGGGATGGCAACATCTATTATGCGTACAATGCGCTGCTGCCTGACCGTCAAGAGGGGTTGAATTGGGACGATGACTTGCAAGGAACCTCATCAGATTTGATTTGGGGCGGTTATCGGCCGTTTCAAGAGCTACCACAGGTGCTAAACCCCATCGCGGGCTATGTGCAAAATGCGAACAGCACGCCTTTCAAAACAACGCTCGCACCTGAAAATCCGTCGCCACAATCCGTCTCGCCGACCTCTGGCATTGAGCTATTCATGACCAATCGGGCGTTGCGACTCAATGAGTTGCTCAGCGCGGACACGTCAATGAGTTGGGATGCTTTCAAGGCGATTAAGTTCGATATGGTTTTTTCGGCCGAATCAGACATGGCCGATTGGGTTGCCAGAATCGGCCGAATGAGTTTCGACGATCCACATGCCCAACAAGCCCAGCAAACGTTGAGCGACTGGGATCTCTCAACCGACCCCGGCAGCTCTGGCGCATCACTCGCCATTCTCACGTTACACTTTCTCAACCAAGACAAAGATGCTAAGGTCAATGTTTCGCGTCTCGGTGACGCCAGCAATGTTCCAGATGACGTGCTGTCGCAAGCATTTACAAACGCCGTGCAGGTCATTGTGGATCAACACAACGCCAATTTTGATGTCGCGTGGGCGCAACTCAACCGCGTTCGTCGTGGCTACACCGATATGGGCATCGGTGGTTCTCCCGATGTGGCGCACGCCGTCTATGGCGTGCTGGGCGGCGATGGCCGTTTTGATGGCGTGGCGGGCGACTCCTTTGTGCAATTGGTACGCTGGGACGCAAACGGCGTCGTTCACTCTGAAAGCATTCACCAGTTCGGCTCTGCAACGCTGGATGAATCATCCCCCCACTATGCGGATCAGGTGCCGCTTTTTGTCAACCGTGAGCTAAAGCCCGTTTGGTTTACAGAAGATGCCGTGCGTGCCAACATGAAAGAGAGCTATCGCCCACAGGATAGAGGCGAGGAAAAAGTTGTAGCAGAATAAGTACTTTGCGTTTTATGCGGCAGATGCTTTAAGAAGTGTCTGTCGCAATGCCAGTCACCACAACCCACTTCGTTTACCACCCGCGACCTTCCTGAAAAACCGCATAAGTGCGCCACAAAAAGTGCTTGCAAGTAAAGTGGCAAGTGGCGCTTTGCAAAAACGGCTCATTAGTCTAGAAAATGGCTAATTGTTTAACCGTTTTTGCGGTCAAAATGTTTTTGTGACCCACTTCAGGAATTTTTGGCTTGACATTTCGGCCGAATTCATTTAATCTTTTATTTAGCTGTTTAGCTAAATAGCTAAATAAGAAATCAAGCACACATTATGTCAGTCTACAAAGCCCTAGCCGACCCAACACGCCGCAAAATCCTGCAACTGCTCCGCGATGGCAATCTGAGCGCAGGCGATATTTCCGAACAATTCAACTTTGCCAAACCAACCATCTCACGCCATCTAAGCGTTCTAAAAGAAGCGGACCTCATCCAAGGCACAAAACGAGGCACAACAATTATGTATCGTCTCAACGTGACCGTCCTTGAAGAAGCGCTGATGGCCATGCTAGAGAGTTTCAAGATCAATCTTGGAGACACATCAAATGAATGACAAGCCATTGCAACTACGGGGAATGTATATTTTCAGCGCAGTTACGCTGATTATTTTATTTTTGCTATCGTTTTATGCATGGGGCCAGCTTCCGGCCGATGCACAAATTCCCGTTCATTTTGACGCATCAGGCGAACCAGATCGCTACGGTGGCAAGCTGGAGGGCCTTTTCCTGCTGCCAGCAATTGTTTCACTCACTGTCCTCCTTTTGGCCTGCGTGCCACAGATTCAGCCGCGCAAATCAAACCTGATTGATTCGCAAAAAGCGTACAAAGCGATTTGGGGTAGCGTGCTCGTTCTATTTATCGTGGTTCACGCAACCGTGATTGCGGCCGTACTAGGGACGCCCATTAACATCGTTCCCGTCGTGCCTGTTGCCGTTGGTGCGCTCTTTGTCGTGCTGGGCAACTACATGGGCAAAACGCGCAGCAATTGGGTTATGGGCATCCGAACCCCCTGGACGCTGGAAAGCGAGCTGGCTTGGGACAAAACACATCGACTTGGCGGCAAGCTGTTTGTCGTCTTGGGGCTGCTATTCATGGTATCGGCCATTGTTATCACAGGCGAGCTGTGGGCTTATTTGATTGTTGTGGGATCGCTGGGCATCACAGCTTTTCTCACCGTCTATTCTTACATGGTCTGGAAAACAGACCCCAACGTGCAATCAAAATAGAGCAGGATCACAGGTCACGTTTCATCCTGACCACCATCTGAGATTCTCATGAGACAACCAACACCCTTCCGCACGCTTCGTATTCTGAGCCTTGGCACAATCTTATTTGTTATTGGCTCAACCTTCTACACATGGCAAATTGTGCCAAGCGAGGCTGACGTTCTCTATCGTTATGATGCAACAGGCACGCTACTCAGCACCCACAGCAAAACGGTCATGATGATTATTATGCCCATTGTTGCGGTCAGCTTAATCAGCCTACAAACGATCTATTCGTTTGTTGAACCGCGCAAAGCAAACCTTGAACGCTCATTGAAATCGGCCGATGCAACTTGGGCCGCGCTCTTAATCATCTTTGTCGCCGCCCAAATCGGCATGCTATCGCTCGCAACGCGATCAAGTTTAGACATCATCCCGTTTGTCGGCGTTTCGTTCGCCATCGCGCTCATGCTGATGGGCAACTTTTTCGGCAAAATGCGTAGCAACTGGTTCTTCGGTTTTTCAACGTCGTGGACAATGGAGAGCGATCTCGCTTGGGACAAGACGCATCGTCTTGGCGGCCGATTATTTTTTGTATGGGGCTGCGTTCTAGCCGTTGTGTCGCTCATGTTGACGTCTCCGCCTTTGACGCTGGTTTATTCAATAGCGGGTGGCATCTTGGCAAGTCTGGTTCTCCTGCACATCTATGCTTATTTTATGTGGCGGCAGGATGTGGCAATCGGCCGATGATGGGGATTTTCGGCCGAAATCCCCACCCCTAAAGTTTGCATTCCGTTTGACAAGTCTGAACTGTAACAGCATCTAATACAGTTACGACAAAGCTCTGGTATCGTCTGCTCTCAAACCTGAAATAAGGAGTTCACACCATGATTGACTATTCTTCTGTCCAAAATAATGAGATGAAAATCGCAGACCTTGCCAAGCAAGTTAGCAAGGATGAGCTGCGTGACAGCAGCAATGAGAGCATTGACCGTATGCTTGCCCTTTTGGAAAATGCTGTCGATGCCGATATCACGTTTGACCCATCAGATGAAGGCGCAAGCGATCCTTATGCGGCCGAAGGTGAGGAAGGTATCGGCTGGAGCCTTGGCCATCTTATCGCCCACGTCACCGCTGGCAGCGAAGAAGGCGCGACATTCAGTTCTGTGCTCGCTCGCGGACATGCGCTTGAAGAACGTCCACGGTATGAAACCCCTTGGCGCGACATCACAACAGTTGCCCAATGCGTTCAGCGCCTTGAAGAAAGCCGCCGTATGCGCAACGCATACCTCGACACATGGCCCGACACGCCCCACCTCGATGTTATCCGTGCTGGCATGTCAGGCCAGTTTGCTGAATGGACAGGCCCACTCAACGCGATTGGCTGCTTTCTGCTCGGTCTCGGCCATGAGCTAATCCACTTCGACCAAATTGCAGAGGTTATGCGCCAATCGGCCGCTGCCCGCTCCGCCTAAAACAACCTGTTTCCACAAACATATCAAATATAGAAAAAGCGCACCTAGTGGATCAGGTGCGCTTTTATTTGGTGTGCAACTAAAATCGAGGTCGATTTTAGTTTAGAGTTGATAAAATTGATAACACCCCTTAGAGAAATCTGATCTCCCTCCCAAAGGGAGGGATTAAGGGAGGGTGCTTCCTGAATTCCCAAAAAGCGACAGTTATTTGCTTGAAACGGCCGAAACTGGAACAGCTTCAGGTTCTGACGTCTCCTTTTCTAGCGCCTTCTTCTCTGGCGTCTCCTTCTCATATTCAAACTCAAGCAGTTGCAGTCCAACTTCCTGACGAATCAAATTTTCAATCTCGTCCAGCATCATGACGTTTGCTCTCAGGTACGCTTTTGCGTTTTCACGTCCCTGCCCAAGCAGCGTATCGCCATAGCGGAAGTAAGCACCGCGCTTGTCCACAAAGCCGTGATGGACAGACAAATCCAGCACATCGCCCGTTCGCGAGATACCTTCGTTGTACATAATGTCAAACTCACATTCGGTGAATGGGGGCGCGACTTTGTTTTTCTTGACCTTGATGCGGGTGCGGTTACCAACCACATCACCACTCTGTTTAATTGCCTGAATACGACGAATGTCAAGACGCACGCTCGCGTAGAATTTGAGCGCGTTACCGCCTGAAGTTGTCTCAGGGCTACCAAACATCACGCCGATTTTAGTGCGTAGCTGGTTGGTAAAAATCACAACGGTGTTGGTTTGGCTAATAAAACCAGACATCTTGCGCAACGCTTGCGACATCAAACGCGCCTGTAGACCCACATGGGTATCTCCCATCTCGCCCTCGATTTCAGCCCGTGGCACAAGTGCAGCAACCGAGTCAATCACAACCACATCAAAAGCGCCTGACCGAATGAGCGTGTCAGCAATCTCCAGCGCCTGTTCCCCTGTATCTGGCTGCGAAATGTAAAGGTCGTTGATGTTGACCCCAATCTTTTCTGCATAGGCTGGATCAAGTGCGTGCTCCATATCGATAAAAGCACAGACGCCGCCGCGATTTTGTGCTTCGGCAACCGTATGCAAACAAACGGTCGTTTTACCTGATGACTCTGGCCCATAAATCTCAACAACGCGGCCCCGTGGCAACCCGCCAACACCCAGCGCGATGTCGATTGAAATCGATCCAGTTGGCACGACATCGATTTGCATGTTGTGCGCATCGCCCAGGCGCATAATCACACCGTCGCCATATTTCTTTGTTAAACCGTCAAGCGTGCGCTGAAGCGTTGCTTCGCGTCCAGTAGACTTAAATTCAGGTTTAGACTTAGATTTAGATTTAGATTTTTTAGCCATCTTGCTAGTTTCTCCAGAGGTAGGGCAGCATAAACAGGCACAATAATAGTCATCATGCTGCCGCATCTTGCCGCTTCTTTTTGGTTGTTTGTACAGGGGGTTTCCTGATTACAATAGGCAGTATAGCACGGGCGTTCGGCCGTGTCAACGCCTAATTTTAATTTTTGAACACGTGTTCAAAGTAACAAAAAAGGTGCGTTTTTGAGGAGATAATCGGCCATTTTGGCGCTCGTTTGTTCTGTTTTTGTATGGTATCAACACAAGCAACTTGCAACAAAAAAAGCGGGATAACTGGTGCAACTGCACAGTTATCCCGCTTAAATAATTTATTCAAACTGTCGTCAAACGGCCGATTTCAGTCTAATAAAATCACAAAATGTTTCGGTTAATACACCTCAGAGGTTTGCCGTCATCTGCGCCAGCGCGTAAATAAAACCTCTGAGGCTTGGTCAATGACCAATCACAATCTACTCAGCAACAGCCTTGAAACAGCACACTACCTATTCCTATTCCAAGGATTCGATGGCTGATCATTGGTTGCAACCCAGAAACGACGTCCCACGGGCAGTCGACCATAGGCCCAGAACTCCCAGCCGTCTGTGTTGTTACGACCTAACGCCCCATCGTGGAACGTTGCCATGCGCCAAGAAGGGCCATATTGATCTTGGCAAACTTGATTTGCCTTACCGCGCTCGTTCATCTGGTGTCCAGAGACGGGGCGCGAAAGACCAACCGTGCCGCCTGACCAGCCGTGGCTAAAGTCGAAGCCGTTTTGAGTTCCAGGTGGACGTAATCCATCAACACGAATGCACAAAATATGATGGACTTCGTGACAGCTACGATCGCCCACAAATGGATTGCTGCTCAGATCCGCACCCACTTGGACTTTGTTATCAATCTGACGATGGATAACCCACGTCATACCCTGACAACCATTGCGCCCTTGACTGCGCCCACTCCCTTCGGACATGCGCAAAGGATGTTCGCCGATGTAGGCAGGATCAGCACCTGGTGCAGATGCACCCAGCCCGCTACCGCCTGGCAGTCCTTGACCACCAACTTGACTGTTCCATGGGTTTGCAGCTTGATCTTCGATCGCAACCCAGAAACGTTCTGAGAGCGGCAAACTACCGCTGGCCCACATATCATGACCACTGACCCAACCGATTGCTGACCCCATTTGCGCGTCATGGAACTCGGCCATACGCCAGCCTACGCCGTATGCCTCGGCACAAATTTCGTTTGCACGCTGTCGCGAACTAAGTTCGGTTCCGCGTACAGGCGTTGTCGCCTTGACTGACCCAAACGCCCAACCGTCCCGTGCGTGACCAGGTGGTCCTGCGTTTGTGCGCTGCAAACATAAAAGCGGCAGTGCGCCATTGCAAGGGGTGTCGCCACGATAAGGGTTTGTCTTGCGATCAGACCCAACGCGCGTTACGCCGCCACGTTGCTCGTGCATTGTCCAAGTCATGCCGCGACATTGGTAAGCACCGCTCATAATCCCGTTGCGATACGTCATCAGCGACCCGCTAACATAAGCTGGGTTCTGATTCGGGTTGCCAATTGTGACGGGCGGTTTTTCAGCCCGCGCATATTGATTTGCAGGCTCGGCCTCTTCTTCGGCCGCCACAGGCTCCACCAAAAGCGCATCAACAATGTGAATCACACCATTTGACGCAGGGATGTTGCCGACAATGATGGCCGCCTTGCCGTTCAGCTTCAGACCGTTACTCTTATCGATCCGAATCATTTGTCCAAACCCGTTTTTAAGCTGGGTCTGGCCTGTTATCGCTTCTGTGTCGTATTTGCCGAACACAGAATGCATGAGTACAAACTGTCTTGCAGCTTGTGTCGTTTCGGCCGAACCCGCCTGTTGAACAAGCCAATTTGAGGGCACAAAAACGGTTAGACTATTATTGTTACTCAGCAGATCGGTCAATCCAGCCGTTCTTACCTGCGCATTAAACGCAGAAAAACGCCCGTCTGACGCAAGGACTTTTGCCAAACTATTGTTACTTTGAGCAGTCGCGCCCATCTGCGATCCGACTGTCAAAAGCAGTAACAAAAGCACCCAACCTAAATGAAAACGTGAGTTGCTACGCATATATACTTTTCTCCATAAGGCTAGCAAGTGGACAGCTCCACCCGTCCGACTGCACCAAAATGCAGCTGCTAACATTATCCGTTACGAAATCGTGACTCTCACAGAATACTGCCAAGGGGCTGTATCAATCACAATCTTTAGATAACCAACCAGTTGATCATCTCCATACCCGACAATCAGACACTGCCAAAACAAGTTCGTCACCGTTTTTGCATAAAACCTGAGTGAATAAAATAGCGCCCCTAAATTAAAATGATGTGTAGTTCATCTCACTTGCACATCAGTCAACACTTAGTACATAACGCAAGTAGAAATACCTCCGTTACATTATCAACCAATTTGCAATGCACTAGTTAGGGTGAAATTTCCATTCACATCAGATTTAGTACAGGCTCACTATTGCCATATTTAATTCGTCAAAGTTAGGATGGGACAGCTATCCAGCTTTTCACACGTATGTCCGAGCGTAACAAGGCTTGCGCCCGTTGCCTACATCGGATTAGTTTGAAAAAATCTTTTTTGCCACTTATCTGTGCCGCAAAGCTATCTCAAACACACTACTAAGTAGCGGTTGATAGCTTCACAATGCACACTTGGGCTGCACAGACTTCTGAAATTGCCGATCGATCTGGGAATTTCTAAACAGCGGGGCGACTTAACGGCTAGCCAACTGGAACAAATCTTGTAGCTCGCGTCCGCCTAGTAGCCAATTTGCGGCTAAAAAGACAACACCACCCATGATAGCAGATAGCGCCAACATAGGAAACAGGCCTAACGGTAAATTCATGACGAAAAACATCGCAATACTCATGAAAATGGTTGCCAGAGAGATTCGGCCGAAAGCAAACAACATCTGCCGATCCTGCAAATCGCCCAGTTCCACACGATTCCGCCAGTAAAGCCAAACGGCCAACACGGTAAACGCCAGCGTGCTAGCCAGCGCAATTCCCGCCGCGCCCATGCTGCCAACAAACGCATAAATCGCCGCGACGTTGACGACTAACCACAGCAGATAACCCCACATGGGGGTGTAGGTATCGTGGCGAGCATAAAATAGCCGCGCCACAATCTCAATCGTGGCCTCACTCACAACGCGCACAGACAAAAAGACAAGCGCACTAAAAACAATCGCGGTGGAACGCTCATCAAAGGCGTCTCCTTCCAAAAATAGCTGGATCACAGGACGTCCCAACAGGATGAGGCCTGCCGCCGAGGGAATGGTCAACAGCCAAATAATGCGCAGCGTTTGCATCGCCGTCTGCTTCAAGCCAGCGATGTCGCCCTTGTTAAACAGTTCCGACATCGTGGGGAAAATGACCAAGGCGATTGTTGTGCCAAACAGCGTTTCGGGAACCTGTTGCAATGTCCATGCAAAGCTGTAGCCTGAAACCTGCCCCGGTTCTAGCGTTGAGGCGATCCGAACCCAGAAGATGTCGGCCGCTTGAATCGCACCGAGCATAATCAGGCGCGGTCCCATCAGCCGTACAATTTCATGGATACCCGCAAGGTGGAAGTCGAATTTCGGCCGAATTTTTAACCGATAACGAATCAATGCTGGGATCTGAATCGCAATGTGCAGCGCCGCTCCAATCACTGTCCCCCACGCAACCCCTGCAATGCCCATCGTGGGAACCAGCACAAAGATGCCGATAATGTAGCCAATGTCCAGCATGATCGGCGCGGCCGCTGGCAAAAGGAAATGTTGGTTGGCTTGCAACAGGCTGGTGATGACACCGCTGACGCCAAACAATAATGTATTGAGCAGCACGATACGCATCAGACTGGCGATGAGGAGCTGCTGTTCGGCCGAAACGCCAGGCACCAACACGTTGCGCGTAATCGGCAGCGCAAAAATCGCCGCAACACCGCACACCGCCGTCAACACCATTAACACCATTGTCAACGTGGTATTTGCCAGATTGGCGCTGTCTTTTGCGCGTTTTTGGTCTTCACTATAAAGATAACTTGTATAAACAGGAATAAAAGCTGCCGCCAGCGCCCCGCCCGCAATCAGCACGAAAAATAACTCTGGCAACTGATTAGCCGCCGTCCATGCGTCCCACTCAACGCCTGTTCCAAACACCTGCCCGCTTAAACGCACGCGATAAAGTCCCGTCACTTTATTGAGAATAGCTAGCACCATGACCAGCACAGAGGATTGTAGTAAATGTCGTGTTCGGCTCATAGGATCAATAAATAGGCAGACAGCCGTAGCGGAACAGCTGCTACGTGTGGCATCAGAAACGTTAGTGGACTATCGATTGTTTGTCTAGGTGAAAAGCGCAGGCGCATCCCTCAATACACCCGCTATTTCAAAAAAGAGGAAATAACACACAACCGTTTGTGTACAAAGGCGAGAACAGCACCATGTACTAGTTACGGTTACGGCGACGCAGGAACGCGGGAATGTCTAAATCATTCATCGCCGAATCTTTTGGCTTCGGATCAGACTTGCGCTGTGTTGAGCGTGAGTCTGATCGGTAACGTGGTTGCTCGACTTCAACTGGCTCGCGGCGGCGTGGGTCAGACTCACGGCGGCGCGGCTCAGAGTCGCGGCGGCGTGGCTCGGGCAGTGGCGGCGCTTTGCGCGACGATCTGCGTTCAGGTGCGTGCGTGTTGGCCCGTGGCGCAATTGTGCCGGTCATACGACGCTGCGTTGGCGTTGTGTCAAAATTTGTGGCGATAACGGTAATCCGCACCTCATCACCCATCTTCTCGTCTACAACTGCACCGAAGATAAGGTTTACATCTGGGTGCGCTGTTTCGCGAATGATTGTTGCCGCTTGATTAATCTCAAACAGACTCAAATCTTCACCACCCGTCACATTAAACAAAATGCCTTTCGCACCATCAATCGTGATGTCGAGCAGTTTGCTTTCGAGCGCTTGATTGGCTGCATCAAGGGCGCGGTTTTCGCCACTCCCTTTCCCGACCGCCATCAATGCTGCGCCACCCATTGACATAATGGCGCGGACATCGGCGAAGTCAAGATTGATTAAGCCAGGGACGGTAATCAGTTCACTGATACCTTGAATACCTTGTTGCAGTACCTCATCCGCCATTTTGAACGCGCCCATTAGTGAGAGGCGACGATCGGCGCTTTCGAGCAGGCGATCGTTTGGAATAACGATGAGTGTGTCTACATGTTCTTTAAGTTTGGCAATGCCCGCTTCGGCCGATTTTTGGCGCTTAGCTCCCTCAAATGCAAAAGGGCGTGTGACAACGCCAATTGACAAAGCCCCTTCTTCACGGGCAATTTTACTGACGACAGGCGTTGCGCCTGTGCCTGTGCCGCCACCCATTCCGCAGGTCACAAACACCATGTCTGATCCGCGCAACAGTTGGCGTAACTCTTCTGTTGATTCCTCGGCCGACTTTTCGCCAACCTCAGGATTACCACCTGCACCCAACCCGCGCGTTGTGCGTTCACCAATGTGAATGCGCTGTGGCGCACGGCTGCTCATCAGCGCCTGACTATCTGTATTAACTGCGATGAAATCGACACCGACGATACCATCCTCGATCATCCGATTCACCGCATTGTTGCCGCCGCCTCCGACACCAACAACCCGAATTAATGCGCTGCTCTCAAACTCAGGCATCCGCTGCATTCTGCTGTTTCTATCCATTTTAATTCCTCTTTTTGCACAGTTACTAACCGCTAAACGCTACGAGCTAGTCAGGAAGTCAATACTTTCTCACCAACCTTCAGCTACAAGCTACTAGTTACTATTTCTATCCTGGCAATAGGTTCCTAAAAAACGACTTTAACCCGTTGCCGAGGTCGCCACGCCCACTAGACTGACTTGATTGTGAGGGGAGGTAAGCGTTGTAGTCGCTGATCGCCCAGCGTAACAACCCTACACCCGTCGAGTAAGCGGGGCTTTGTAACCTATCTACAAGGCCGATCAAGTTGCGAGGTCTTGCCACTCTAGCTGGCACGCCCAACACGCGCTCAGCTACGTCAGTGACGTAGCGTAACTGTGCAGACCCCCCAGTTAAAACGATGCCTGCTGGTAGCAGGCCATCATAACCAGACTTTTTGATCGATTGTAGAACCATGTCGAATAATTCTTCGGCACGCGCCTCGACCACATAGGCCAAGTCCTGCGTCCCAACTTCAATTTGCTCACCGCTAAACGGCTTGATCTTGAATGTGTTTCCAGGATCAATGTCGTCTGGTCGGCAGTTTGCGTGTCGAATTTTGACCTCTTCCGCAGTGTCAAACGGAACACGCAACCCAATCGCAATATCATTTGTAAAGTGCCAACCGCCCAGCGGCAGCACGTCTGTGTGCCAAACTGTTCCGTCTGTAAACAGCGCAATGTCGGTTGTCCCGCCGCCAATATCGGCCACGATGACGCCCATTTCGCGCTCGGTTGGTTCCAGCACGGCTTCGGCCGAAGCCAGCACGTTCAACACAAAATCTTCTGTTTTAATTCCAACATCCTGCGAGCACTTTTTAAGATTGCGCAGTGCCGCAGCAGAGGCGGTTACAATGTGCGCCTCAACTTCCATTCGGTTGCCAAACATGCCAATCGGGCTAACAATGCCGTCGTGGTTGTCGATCTTGTAGCGTCGTGGCACAAGATGAACGATGTCCCGTTCGGCCGAAACAGACATCGTCTGCGCCGCTTCCAACGCACGCGCAATGTCATCACGTCCCACACCGCTGTTGTTGCGTTGAATCGACACAATGCCCGTGCCGTTGGTTGATTCAAGATGCTCGCCGGCCATGCTTACCAGCGCCTGTGAAAGTTCATAGCCAGAGGTCTGTTCCGCTTTTTCAACCGCTCGCGCAATTGCAACCGATGCTTCGGTTACATCTACCACCATTCCACGCTTCATTCCGCGCGATGGCTCAACCCCCAAACCAATAATTTGGAGTTGACTATCACGCACCTCGCCAACCAGCGCAGCCACTTTCGTTGTTCCAATATCGAGTCCGAAAAGTATGCCTTCCATCTTTTTTCTCTAGTGACCAGTAGCCAAGCTACTGCCCACTTACCTCGCCAAACGCTGGTTTGTAGACTGGTTTCGCCGCAATGCTTACGTCAATATACTCAGGTCGAACGCCCTGTTCATTTAGCATCGCCACCATCGCATGATAGGTCGCAACTTTCACGTGCATATCGCCTGTTCCAAATTTTGCCGTCCAACCCTGCGGATCTAAATAGTGCAGACCACCAGACGGCTTGTAAGTCAGAACGGCCAGTTCAGGGAGCAACGTCTGAAGCTGGATCGCGCCGTCCATCACCTCGTGCGGAACAAACCGATAGTAGGTAACAGGGCCGTTATCTTCCTGATCTTGTTCAGGATTACTCGTTTCGATAATCAGCGGTGCAGCCGCTGCTGGCACTTCAGCAATGATTTTCATCAAATCAAAGCTTTGCCCAAACGCAGGCACAAGCGCCCCGTCAGCATTGACCCAATACTCTTGGCCCGCTTCGTTCCAAGTGATGACGGGGGTATCTTCCTTGATGATAATATCCATATCATCAGGCCACCGTAGCTCGACTTGGGCGGAAAGCACGCCAGGGATTGCATTAATTAGTGTTGCGGCTACATCAGGTTCAATGGCAAAAATATGTGCCCCTTGTAGTCCGCTCGCCTGCAAAATAGCAGAGGATTCAATAATGTCTGCACCTTCAATCGAAATATTGTTTAGGTAAAAGCGCGGATTGACGCCAATCATGTACAGGGCAAATGCAATTGCGCCCAACATGCCAAGGCTCAACGTTGCCATATGGACTTTTTCTGCCGCTGTCTGTAAAGCCTTTTCTGCCAAAGTGGGCACGGCAAAACCCAAAACCAGTAACACTAATACTGACCAGCCTG
>JBMZDF010000060.1:0-17920 GCA_049614105.1 Promineifilaceae bacterium (SeqCode) | reverse complement strand
GCTCAGCCACCGCTCTTTACTCAAATGAAACACACCCATTATTAATTTGGGTCGATGACCGTTACGGTGTAGTTGAACGATTGCATTGAACCTTCGTAGTTGACGTTGCTAATTTGAATTTGGATAACTGAGTTGGTGCTAGGTCGGGGCCAGCTTGCGCCGTCGCCCATGCTGGTGGGTCGCCACACAATGGCGCGTTCGCCATAGCCTAGGTCGTTTTCCCCATCGGCCGATTCAATCACAACGGGCGTCGCAACACCGTCAATCGTCATGCTGACGGTAGCGTTGCTAAAGTCGATCGGGTCAAAACCGCTTGCGCCGAGGCTGAACGACCAGCGTGGATACACGACTTGATAAGGCACAAATCCGGGGGGCGGCCAAGCAACAAACGAGTCTCGTGCAATCCGATCTGTGCTAAACGTGCCAAACACCATCAGCCCGTTTGCAGCGGCATGACCACTGGTGGCTGGCACATCACCCGTGCCAAACTCGGTTGTAAAGGGGTATAAAATCCAGCGGCGATGCCCGACGGGGGCGTTATGAGTGCCGCGATCCTGCATGTAGCCAAAGATTGAGCTGCTGCCGTTGTGTCCAAGCGCCAGATTGGAGCTAGCAGCGCCGTCTGCACCAGTTTGGGTATAGCAAGCCCAACCAGCCCCTGGCGTGTGGCTCAAACTGTTCTGCGCACTCATCATCAGGGCGGCGGCTTGCGCCAATGCGTTGTATTCAGGCTTCATTTTGACATCGGCCGCCAATCCAGCCATCGCCCGATAATAGTTGATACGATGCGCGACCGATGCTTTGAATTCGGCCGATGTGTCACCCGCCACGCAGCCCCCAATGCTTCCCGTCCAGCCCGCCGAAGGGGATGCAGAACCGAGATAATGGTCTCTATAAAATTGCGAGACTGCCGCCCGATCGGTGACATCAACCGCAAGACCGTTCACAGGTCGATAAATAATGGGGACAAAAACCTTGTGATCCATCGCGGATCTGCGAACATCAACCGTTGGGTCGGCCTCTGACTGTGGGCGCAAAGGCGCAAGCACGTAAGGCATCATTTGCGGCTGAAAATAGGCAAATGCAACTAGCATTCCCATTAGCGTAACAAAGCGTTTCATTGTAATCTCCCAAGTCGAAGCACAGGTTCAGTAGATCACAGAAAGTTTCGATCAATAAGCCTCAGAGGTTTGTTGTCATCTACTCTGGTCTGTACATAAAAACCTCTGAGGTTTTCATCAATGACTACTTGTGTTCTACTTAATCCTGTGTCTCATTTGTTTGTGACTGCAAAAATGTGACCACCTGAGCCAATTTCCCAAAAGCTTGTTGTTCCGCCGTGTGCGGATTGTCGATAATGAACCGCCATGTCTGGTCAGCTTCTTGCCACATGCGCAAGATATAGGTTTGGCGGGCGGGGGGTGGTGGTTGTGATTGCGCCATAATTCTGTTTGTGATTCCTTACTTCAATCAGTTTTATCTGTTGATTGCATCTTAATTTCAAAACGTCTATTTATCGTCACGAGAAAACCATGTTATCTATTTCACTGATGGGCTGGCCGAAGTTCACGCTAAACGGCGAGGCAGTTGACGGTTTTATTTCGGACAAGGCGGTCGCCACGCTTGTCTATTTGATTTTGACGGGGGATGTTTGCTCCCGCGTGCAGTTAGGGGCGTTGCTGTGGCACGATGTGCCAGAGAAACGGGTTAAAGCAAACTTGCGCAACGTGATTCACAATTTGCAGCAGCTTGTGGGGGAGTATCTGGAGGTGAGTCGCAAGGAGATTGCATTTCGGCCGAAATCAAACACCCACATCGACATAATCCAGCTCAATTCGGCCGAAACGGCCGACCAACTCCGCCCCCTCCTTGCGGAAATCAACGGCGACCTGCTCGAAGGCTTCCACCTCACCCACTCCACCGAAACCTTTGAACAGTGGCTCCTGAGCAAACGTGAACAGGCACGCGCCAAGCGCATTGACGCCCTACAAACGGTTGCCACCCACGATCGGCTGCAAGGGGCAACCCAAAGCGCCCTTGACGCCCTGCAAACGCTGGCGCAACTCGAACCGTATCGCGAAAGCATCCAGCATGATCTAATGCTGCTCTGGGCAAGATCGGGCGAATTTTCACAGGCGCTCGCTTCCTATCAAACGTATCGGCAACGACTGCTTGACGAGATCGGCACGGAGCCACTGGCGGAAACGTTGGCGTTAGTTGAACGAATTGAAGCAGCCGTTCAGCGCCCGCGTCACAATTTACCAGTGGATGGGAAGCCGTTTTTCGGCCGAGAAACAACCCTCCGACAGCTACAAACCCTGCTTCCAACCAGCCGCCTAATCACCCTCATGGGGGCCGGCGGCATGGGCAAAACACGGCTGGCACTAACGGCTGCCCGTCAATTTCACACCCACTTTCTCGATGGCGCAGCGTGGGTTCGTTTGGCCGATGTCGCACAACCTGCCCAGCTTGCCGATGCGATTTATACAGCGCTTGTGCAGGCGCAAATGTTGCGCCCCAGTCAGAGCGGCAAAACTTTGGCCTACTTATGCGAACAGCTTCAAGCGCGTGAACTACTGCTCGTTTTAGACAACTTTGAGCATCTCAAGGCGGCAACGTCAACGCTCCAGCGCCTGCTAGGGGCCGCACCTGCCCTAACAATTTTGATTACCTCTCGCGAGCGGCTGGGCATGAGCAATGAGCAAGTGGTGGAACTGCACGGTTTAGAATATGTGCAGCAGGTTGAACAGACGCCAGCGGTGAGCTTGTTCGCTGAATCAGCCCGCCGAATCAATCGTCGCTTTACGCTGACCCCCTCAAATCAAGCGGCCGTGGCGCAGATTTGCGCGTTGGTTGAGGGGATGCCTTTGGCCTTGGAGCTAGCCGCCGTTTGGGTGCGGATGCAAAGCTGTGAGCAAATCGCGCAGCAGCTACGCGCCAGTTTGGATGCGTTCACAGGGCGTTCGCGTTCGCGCCCACAGCGGCAGCGCAGCATTCGCGCCGTGTTTGACTACTCTTGGCAACAGCTAAACACGAACGAGCAGCAGCTAATGGGGCGTCTAACTGTTTTCCACGGCGGGTTTACGGCGACAGCGGCGGAGCAAATTGCGGCGGCAACGCAAGCGACGCTACACAGTTTGGTTGATAAGTCGCTGGTGCAGCGCATCGACGTGGGCGATGGGAAACGGCGTTATCGTCAGCATGCATTGTTGAGACAATTTTCGGCCGAAACCACCCCCTACCCGCCTAGCCTGCGCAACACCCACGCAACCTACTTCTTGGCCCAACTGCGCGAACGGGTCAGCGTGAACGCGCCACTGACCTACACTACAGAAAATGACAACATTCAATCAGCTTGGCTTCACGCGGCGCAAAAGGTGGCGTTTAGACCAGATGCCGTCGCCGTGCTGCCCCAATTAACCCACTTGTTGCGCTCACAAGGGCTGCGTGAGGCAGGCAAGCTGCTGGTAGAAAATGCACTCAAACCAATTGCGAACGGGCCATTTCATCTGACACTCTATCGCGAGTGGCTGCGCTTTTGCAACGAACTAGGTGAGAATCAAGCGGTGTTGGACGCTATCGGGGAAAATGATGTTGACGACCCGCTGGTTGCAATTGAGCAAGTTTGTGCGTTGCAGGCGTTGGGCGACAATGATTCGGCCGAAACAGCCATCACCGCCGCGCTAAATCTCCCAAACGAGCAGCAAACGGCGCAAACGAGCGCCCTGCTAGCCCATTACAGCGCCCTAGTTGCCATGGGACGCAGCAACTACACTGACGCCGTTCCGTTTTTTCAAACAGCGGCCGATTATTTTGAAACCAATGACAGCAGCCGCCTGCGCGTCAAAAATCTGACGTCGCTCAGCTTCGCCTATTTGATGAGTTCTCAATACCCGAAAGCCCGCGTCGTGATACAGCAGGCGGTCGATTTGAGTCGTCAGAAAAACGATTTGCTTATGGCGGCCGAAGCAGGCATCAGCCTGACTCACATCTACCTCGCCGATAGCAATCTAGTGGAAGCGGGGCGCATTTATCGACAGGCGATACGTGATTTGGAGGCGGCAGGCGCACACGGGCGCGTTGTTTCGGCGCGACGCATGATGGGGGTTCTCCACTTCACACAGCAGGAACACGCCGCAGCACATCGCGTCTACACGCGGGCGCTCTACGATGCGGAGCAAAGTGGGGATCGCATGGCGATTGGGTGGGCGCAGTACAGCATGGGACAAAGCTTTGACCTGCTCGGCTGTTATGATGAAGCGTTGGCCTACTTTGACCAAGCATATACGACCATGTTAGACGTTGGCGATAAACGCGGGCAGTCAGTCACCCTCCAGTTCAAGTCGATAGCCACACGCCATTTAGGCGACTCAGACAAAGCGGTTAAACAATGTCAAGACGCCCTAGCACTTGTCGAAGCAATTCAAAATATTCCCAACCAAACAAACTGTCTTTTCTTTATGGGGCTTGCGTATCAACAGCTTGGACAGCTAGAGTTGGCGAGTCGGCGGATTGAGGAGGCGATCGAACGGTATCAGCCATTTGCGAACGGGGAGCCACAGCTTGAAATGGAGCTGGCGTTAGCGGTGCTTGAGTATCAGCTTGGCGATACGACTAGAACCAAGAAAACGCTGAAACGGTTCCTACCCACCTTGCAACAATGTATTTTGAAAACACCTTATGAGCCGATGCAGGTCTATCTCAACGCGCTGTCTCTGTTACAGGCATTGGATGCACCCGAATATATGCCTCTTCTGCAAACCGCGCATCAATACTTGTTAAAACAGGCAAACGAGCTGAGCGACCTTCGGCTGCGTAAAAGCTTCTTGAATAATGTTGAAGCACACCGTCAGCTAATCACACTCGTCAATGCAGCAGAAACCGCAGGATAAGTGCGCCACAACAAGTGCTTGAAAGCAAAGTTGCCAGTGGCGCTTTGCAAAAATAGCTCATTAGTCTGACAAGTAGCTAATTGTTCAACTGTTTTTGCCGTTAATTTTTTATTATCTACTCAACATCATGCTCAAACTTGCCTTAATCGGTTGGCCTAAAATCAGTTTAGATGGGAACCCTGTTGACAATTTTATCTCGGACAAAGCGGTTGCCACGCTTGTCTATCTTGTGGTGACAGGAGAAACGCACTCGCGGGACAAGTTAGCCACGCTGCTGTGGGGAGAGTTGACGGATAAACGGGCGAAAGCGAATTTACGCAACGTGATCTACAACTTGCAGCAGCTAATCGGGGCGTATCTTGAAGTTAGTCGCAAAACAGTTACATTTCGGCCGAAATCAGACACCAAAATCGACCTATTGCAGTTTACTACAGCTAAAACAGCAGCAGAACACTATGCGCTCATCCGCCAAACACGCGGCGACCTGCTCGAAGGGTTTCCACTGACCGAGGCCAATGAAGCGTTTGGCATTTGGCTCCTGCGTGAACGCGAAATCCTGCGCGGCAATTTAGCCAAAGCGTTGCAGATTGTGGCGGATGATGCCCAGCAGCGCAACGACCCCCAGACCGCCATCGAGATGCTGCAAAAGCTGACCGCGCTTGAACCCTATCGAGAGCAAACCCAGCGCACGCTGCTGCTCTTGTTGGCACGCGAAGGCAAATCGGAGCAGGCACTGGCACATTACACGGCGTACCAGACACGACTAAACGCAAAAATGGGCATCAATCCGATGCCAGCCACAAGCCAACTGATCGAACGTATCCAAATTGCGGCGCGTCAGCCACGGCACAATTTGCCGAATGAGCGTCGGCCGTTTTTCGGCCGAAAACAGCTCCAACAAACAATCCATCAACAAATTCTCGATCCCCAGCAGCGGCTAATCACGCTCAGTGGCGCGGGCGGCATGGGCAAAACACGGCTCGCGCAACAGGTCGCAGCCACACATGTCAACCAATTCTTAAACGGCATCATCTTCGTGCCGCTGGCGTCTGTGCTGCCCGAAGGCGATCCCACGCTCAGCGTGGCACAAAAAATCAACCAGACCTTAACAGACGCAGGCTTTATTCAAGCGTCTGAGATCGGGCCACAGGCTAGCAGCCTAATCGCCCAGATTGCAAAACTTGAAATGCTGCTTGTGTTGGACAATTTTGAGCACGTGATTGAAGCCGCCACTTTTGTCGATCAACTGCTGCTGGACGCGCCGCATCTGACCATTCTTGTTACCTCGCGGACGCGGCTAAACATCGATTGGGAACAGGTGATTGATTTGGATGGGCTTGATTATCCGCACGCGGCCGATGATGACGCTTGGCAAACTTATCCCGCCGTTTCGCTTTTTGTGCAGGCGGCGCGGCGGGTGCGCGGCAATATTGAGGCCAACAACGAGCAGCGTCACGCCATTGTGACGCTTTGCCAACTCACAGACGGGATGCCGCTGGCGCTCGAACTGGCGGCAACTTGGGCGCGTGAACGCACCTGCGACGAGATTGCACAACAGTTGGCGCAGGGGCTTGATATTTTGCAGCGCGAGCAGGCAGATGCACATTGGCCGAATCGGCATCGCTCGGTGCGGGTTGCGTTTAACTATTCGTGGGAGCAGCTTAGTCCGCAGGAGCAGCAGGTTTTTCAACGACTGTCTGTTTTTCAGGGGGGATTTTCGGCCGAAGCTGCCCACGCCGTTGCGGGCGCTTCCCCCATGCTGCTGTTCGATTTGATCGACCAGTCGCTTGTGCGCGAGGAAAATTGGGCGGGGGAACAGGCGCGGTACAGTTTGCATGAGCTACTGCGTCAGTTTGCAACGGAGCGTTTGCAGGAAAATTCGGCCGAAACAACCCACACGCTCGAAACGCATAGCAACCATTATCTCGGCATGTTAACCGAGCACGCGCCCGCCGTGCGGCTTTATGGGTTTATGCCCAAACTGCACGCGATTCGCGTCGATATTGCCAACATCGAAGCGGCTTGGGCGCACGCGCTGCATCAGCAAAACTGGTCACAACTGTTTATCGGCTACCACGTTCTCATGCGCTATTTTGCCTCATTCAGCCAACATAAAACGATTGTAGACCTTGGTAATCGTCTAATCGACCTGCTGCCACAACCTGACCAAACGCGCTTTGTGCTGATCGTCTACGGCTGGACCAGTATGAGCAACACCCGCTTGGGACAACGGGCGCAGGTCGACCAAATTGCACAGGCGATACGGACGCTAAACCACACGCCCGCCTCTGAAGAAAAAGCGTTTGCGCTCTCATCCTGCGCCAATGCGCTGCTGCTTTCATGGCGCATTGAGGAAGGGCATGTCATGTCCGATCAGGCGCTGGCGGTGGCAACTGACGCTAACTCGCCATTTGATGCGGCGCTTGCTATTCATTGTCGGGGGATGGCGCATTATGCGAAGGGGATGGCTGAGACGGCGATCGACTTTTATCAGCGGGCGGCGGATCAATTCGGCCGATTAGGGGCCTACGTCTACACCTATTCACTCACAGGAATCGGAAACTGTCATTATCAACTTGGCCAATTCCCGCAAGCGATCGATTATTATCAACAGGCGTTGCATTTGGCTCGTCAGGAAGATGACCGTTATTTGACTGAGCTAATTCGTTATAACAGCGGGCTTTGGCGCTGCTTTATCGGCCGATACGTGGCAGGATTAGTTGATCTCAACAAAGTACACAGGGAACGTCTCACCCGTGGGGATCTACGTGGGGTCACCGTTTCTGGTATAGCGATTGGCGATCAGCTTTTGCACTGCAAACCTTGGACGGAGGCACTGCCCTATCTACAACAGGCGCTACGTACCGCCAAGCAACTCAACGACAGCTCTTTTATCATCACAAGCCACAACGCGATTATCAGGGCTTACATTTTGGGCGGTCAGTTAGAGAATGCGGCCGAGCAATTAGCCCTTGCGGAACAAATCAAAGCGGGTCAAACGTTACGGCCTAACTTTGTGGGCGAATATTTTGTCGGGTTGGGACTGTTTCATGCGGCGCAGGGGGATAAATCGGCCGCTTACGAAGCGTGGAAAACAGGGCTAAGCTATTTGCGCGAAGCAAGCGATGAAAACCCATTGCTGCCGCGCACGCTGGCGCTAATCGCGGCCTCCAGCTTAGAACAAGGCAATCTGACGGACGCAATCAGCTATACAGACGAGATTTTGACCTTTTTCGCCAATCCACACAACGCCCGCATCGACTATCGCGGCATGATTGACGCGGTTTGTGTCGCTGTGCTACAAAAAGCTGGCAGGCACGATGAGGCGCAAACCTTGCTACAAACAGCACATCATCGGGTCATCTCGCTGGCGGGACAGTTCGCACCGGGCGAGGAACGCGATTTTTGGCTAACAGAGATCGAAGGGCATCAGGCGATCACAACCCAAGGCGCTATGTAGCCAGATGGAGCCGCAACCTGTTACGGCTCCATCCAATCAGCCCACGCGCTAGCTCATTTTGTGAGGGGGAATCGGGTCATCATCCTCAAGATTAATCTCAATCGATGCATCGCCTGATGGCGGGACATCACGCTGATTAATCCATCCAATTAGAATAAGCGCCCCCCCTATCGAAAGCGGGAGCAATCCACCAATCATCCAAGGGCCAAGGACGGTGTTGCCCGGCTCGAACCCGATCGTAAATAAGCCACAGGTCAGCGCCATCCCAATCGCAGAAATGATGATTCCAGCACGCATTGAGCGGGTTGTGCCACTGCCCGGGCGGCGGTGGCGGGGGTGCAGCATGCCGCGCTGCGCCAGTTCGATCGTCTCACGGTATGAGAGATAACGCATAAATGCGATAAAGCCCAAAATCACGCTAAAAATTAAGCTGACAGAAATGCCAACGCCAATTGCTTCTAAAAAATTATTCATGATAATCTCCTTGATGGTATTGTTTGAGCGCCTCACGTTCTTTGCGGCCGATGGCACGCATAAACAGAGAGAAGATCGCAACCACACTAGTTATCGAACCAAGGGCAATCAAAATGCCAACTGCTTCAAGAAATTCGTTCATCGTTGTCTCCAGGCTAAAGGTTAGTTAGAGATCTCGTTCGTATCAGCCTTTCACCCACTTAGACTGAACCAGATTCAAAAAGTTTCAACCCAATCACAAGTTGCTTCAATTCGGCACGCGCCGCAGAAACAGTAGGACAGTGTTTCCCCTGAACGATCAAATGCGCAATATCAAACAGATTCCTATTAAATGTGAAACTTTTTGAACACCCTGCCCGTCTAAGTAATCAGCATGCAAATTGACGAACGACTCCTCATCCAACGCGCACAGCGGGGCGACACCATCGCCTTCGAGTCGTTGATGCAACATCATGCACAGTTTGTGTACAATGTCGCTTTGCGCACGCTGAACAATCAGCGTGAGGCAGAGGATCTGACACAGGAAGCGTTTGTGCGTGTTTGGAAGGCGCTGCCAAAATTCCGAGCGGACGCACAGTTCAGAACGTGGCTGTATCGGATTGTTACAAATTTATGCTACAGTCGTCTGCCGCGTCTAAAAAACGACCTAAATGCGCTTGATACTGACGACAAATTAGAGTTGGCTGACACGGGGCAACGTGTTGAAACCCGTTTGCTCAACAGTGAACTCAAGGATCAACTAAGCGATGCCATTAAGCAGTTGCCTGATGGGTATCGGCTGTTAATTACGATGCGGCATGTGCAGGGTATGAGCTATGCTGAAATTGCCAAGGCGATCGATATGCCGCTGGGTACGGTTAAAACGGGCATTTTCCGCGCACGTCGGGCGTTACGAACCGCGCTGGCCGCCTATTTGAATGAACTATGAACGAGCAAGATAGATTTGATGCACTGTTAGATGACGCGCTGAATGAGTTGCCCTTAGCGCCACTTCCGCCAACGCTAATCTCAAACGTGATGGCCCAAATTGCACCTGCGCCTGCGATTGAACCGTTTCGGCTACGTGCAAGCGATATTTGGCTCGCATTGACGGCCGCTTTTGTGGTTGCCTGCATGTTGTTCTCGCCGCTCACGTTTGTCAACATCCTGACGGAAATGTCTATCCCTGAACTGGGAACGATGACGGAAAATATTCGTGGTGATTGGCTAGGATTCAGCATCCTGCTTGTGCTAGCCGAAATCGTTTTGGGGATCGTGGTGTATGCCGGCATTTCGTTTAGCAGCCTAAGCTGGCAGGGGTTTGAGGCGCGTTAAGGATTTAGGCAGCGTCTCTTTAAAAAAGCCTCAGAGGTTTTTTACTCACACCAAAATGGATGCTGCCAAACCTCTGAGGTTTTCGTCAATGCTCAAAGGAAGGTGTATGTGCGAATTTCGGCCGAAACCATTAAACTACCTCTATGGCTGCAACCAATGATCAACTCGTCCAAGCACTCGGCAAGCACCTGCAAACACTTCGCAAAAGTCGCAAACTAACCCTTGAAGCTCTCTCCAAAAAATCAGGCGTCAGTCGCTCCATGCTCTCTCAAATCGAGCGGGGGCAGGCCAATCCAACCTTCGCCACACTTTGGAACCTAAGCCACGCGCTAGGGCTTGAAATGTCCGAACTGGTTGAGGAGCTGGAATCAAGCCAGCCTATCGAAAGCAGTATTTCCTACCTAACCGCCGCCAATACGCCGCGTATTAGCAACGCGAACAATGGCTGTACGCTACAGATTCTTGCGCCGCCGCAGTTGGTGGAGCATTTTGAGTGGTATGATTTGAAAATTCGGCCGAATGGGGCGCTCATCAGCCAAGCACACGCGCAAGGGTGTCGGGAGCATTTGACTGTTTTGAGTGGCAAGGGGAAGGTGATTTCGGCCGAAGATGAACTCACACTCAACGCGGGAGACACCGCCCGCTATCCGGCCGATGTTCCGCACAGCATTTTCGCTATCGGAACCGAGCCACTGCACGCAATTTTAGTTGTTTTGATTCGGGGGACCGCCTCAGGTAACTTCTGAGTTTAGATCAAAAAGGTGACAGTTACACCTTGAGCAATTCCCACCAGAGAAGTGCCAAATGATTATAACTGCCACCGATTAGAGCTAGTTAAATATTCTTACGACGTTTCCAAACCTGTCTCAATGACAGTTCATCAACTGAATCGAAAGTGCTATCACAGATGCGATTGACATCGCCTGATCTACATCTTTCTCTGTAAAGTCACCATCAACACGATTCAAAAGCTGGAGTGCGCCCAGCACCTTGCGCTGATAGATCAGCGGGATACAGAGAATTGAGCGCGTGTGAAAGCCTGTTTTCTCATCCACTTCAGTATGGTGTCGTGGATGATGTCCAACCGCATTGCTATAAATCCACTTCCCTGTTTCAGCAACATAGCCCACAAATCCAGCCCCCATCGGAAGCTCTGTGTTGGGCAGTGTATCTGAGCCAATGCCCATGTTGGTGAAGAACTTGACCGATTGCCTCTGGTTATTAACCAACCAAACAGAGCAAGCTTCAATTTGCCAACGATTATAGGCGTAAAACAGGGCGTCACGAATTGTTTTCTCGGCTGGTTCGCTCGCCAAACTGTTGGAGATGCTGACCAGATTAACCAAATCGCGAATTTTTGTTGCATTCGTGCTGCGCGATTTTTGAACTTTCGTCGCGTTGCTAATCGCAATCGACGTATAAGAACTGATGGCCTCTAAAAATGCTTCGTCGATTTCTGAGAACGCATGTGGGGCAAAAATGTGGCTCACGCCCAAAACGCCAACAGGTTCATTGTGCAAAATCACAGGCACATACAGAATAGACCGCGCTCGTTTATCTTGCCCTACATCGAGGCCGTTCGAGAACTCTGTTTCGCGCAAAAGCTTGCCAGATTGCATCACACGTTCGGCAAATACATTGCGCATCGGCTCGCTGTGGGTGTAAACACCCCCATTCTCTAAACGAAATTGATAGGTCATCAACTGCGTGCGCTCCGCATTCATCAACCAAAGCGTACTCTGCTCTGCTTCCGTTTGTTCAAGCGCAATTCGCAATGTCTGATCGATAATCGTGTTGAAATCTGAAAGCGCCGTAAGCGAACGGCTTACATCAAGCAGTTGCATAAACTGCGTTTTCTGGCGGCGAATCTCATTTTGAGCGATGCCAAGTTGATCATCCTCATGTAATTCAATCACTTCACCATCACGATGCCGATCAAGCGTGCGTTGAATCGTCTCAAGCACCTCATCCATCGTAAATGGCTTAACAAGATAATCTTTGACGCCAAGACGAAATGCTTCAACAGCGCTCTGCTCTGATCCACCGCCTGTCATCAGCACAACGGGCGGACGGTTTGGTTCAAGCGCCAACGCTTGTAACACATCAATCCCAGTCATGTGCGGCAGATTCAAATCAAGCATCACCAAATCAGGGCTTTCTGCGCGGATTTTTTCTAAAGCAGCACGGCCATCTAATGCATAGGATGATTTGAAGCCAAAGGTTGGGAGCAGCGTCTCTGCTAAATGTCGTACAGTTTCACGACTATCATCGACGACGAGAATACGCTCGCCATTTCCATTTTTTTCACTCATTACTTTCACGTTTAGCATGGCAATACCTAGTTTAGATAGAACAATTTTTATAAATTGAGATAACGACAAGCCGCGTGATCGACACCGATCGAAATCAAACGCATGCAGACTTAGGCTATCGGTTATTCAACAAAAAGCCTAAGTGAAGTGCGGCATTGCAATGGAGCAATCACTACCATGCTACCGAAATGGTCCATCCCACAAGACAGGTCACCGTCCTGCGGCTCTCTCAGATACAAGAATAGAGAGTGATCATTACGGGCAACATTACAGAAAGCAGATGTCTAGAGAAGTAGGAAAGATGGGCTATTGTCTGCGTCTCGATTTTTTATTATGCAGACAAGCTAAATTCGCTAAGGTCAACCCGACCTTGATGACGTCTATGTACGTCAATAGCGGTAAGTGTTTCGTACCCACAAACTTGCTGAGGAGTGGAGCGGGGCGTTACACCATGAGCGGCTATTTAGTTTGATGCAATCAGGATTATGGTCCTACCCTCATAGGCATTTAGTCCGTTTAGGACTCTAGTCATATATACCATTAGCGGAAAAACGTTTATCTTGGCGTTAGTAAAAGTAACGACCCACGCAGTTGGTTTAAGATTTTAGCCATTTGTACAACTATGTAATGTCTTCTGCCTGGGTTTATATATAGAGTTTGTCCCCTCAAACGGAGTTTATTATGTGGAAACGTATTGGAATGTTTACCTCTCTCTTTGTATTGACAATTTTCGTCGCACCCTCCATTGAAGAGGTTGTTACAGAAGGCAGTTCGGCCGAAATGGGGCGATTTATTTTCACCGTCGCCCTCCTGCTCTTACTTAATCTGTACATTTTTACGCGACAGCACAACTAGCCTTTCCACAGCACCGTTTTAAGCATTTACTGATCCACGTATCGACTTCCTACCCATATCCCCCACTGAGACATGAGTTTGGCGGCCATCCTGTACAAAGGGTGGTCGCCACTCTCTACGTTCGATTAGTCGTTATGTGTTTCGAGCTTTGCAAAACTAGCCGCCAAACGCTTAATCCCATACTCACGAAAGGCAACGGTTACTTCCTCATCCCCACCCTTCATTTTTGACTGAACAACGATACCATCACCAAATTTAGCGTGTGATACTTTTTGTCCGCTCTTATATTTTTTGGCAACGGGTGCTGCTGCGTTGGCACGGGCGCGTGCGCGTGCGCGTGCGTTTTGACGTGCTGCATTGGATTGTGGCAGGACTCTTTTAGAGGATTTGGCAGAGCGTGAGTCTGGTTTCGGCCGATTATAAGCAGGCGGACGGCTTGCAGGTTTTGGCTTTGTCGGCCGATGACGACTGCCGCGCTCGCTCCCATAAGCCCCATGACTGCCTCGGCTGCCTGGCGAACTGTAGCCGGCCGAACGAGACTGGCTGCTGGGCGGTGAAGACTCACTCCACGACCAGCTTTTTGTCTGCGATTTGGCTTTATCACGACGTTCAGCCAATTTATTGCCACCATGCACCAACTCCCCAGGAATATCCATGAGGAAACGGGACGGGGTCGCCATCTCCGACATGCCATACAGGCTGCGACGGAATGTATAGGTCAGGTAAACTTTGTCTTTAGCTCGTGTAATGCCAACATAAAACAGCCGGCGCTCTTCCGCCATCTCATCCGTATTAAGGATTGAACGACTGTGTGGCAGAATCTTTTCCTCACAGCCCGTAATAAAGACTATTGGAAACTCCAGCCCTTTGCTAGCGTGCAGAGTCATTAACGTTGGCACGTTCGCATTCACGTCAACTGTATCAGCATCTGCAATCAGTGCGATTTTCTCCAGAAAATCAACCAGTTTACCCTTGGGGTCTACCTTGGCAACACCGATAAATTCCTTCACATTTTCCCAACGCTCGCGTCCTTCGTCCGTCCCGTCATCTAGATAGGTCTTGAAATTAATCTGTTCGACTATTTTCTCAAGCAGATCGCCGACCCCCATTTGGTCGCGCACCATCACCCAGCCGTTTAGCAAATTGCCAAAACGGGTCATGGCGTTGAGCGCACGGCCTTTAAACGGATGTTCAATATTGCGATCGGTTGCCACCATAATCAGCGACTCACCACCCTGCAATCCAACAGAAGTGCCCCACGCTCTAACATTTTGGACCGTTTTCGCGCCGATGCCACGGGTAGGCGTATTCACGGCCCGTATGAAGCTAATATCGTCACGCAGGTTGTGGATCAAACGCAGATAGGCAATTAAGTCTTTGATTTCGCGGCGACCATAAAAACGCTGCGCACCAATAAGTCGATATGGAACGTTCGCCCGCAAAAACGCTTCTTCAATCACACGCGATTGCGCGTTGGTGCGATACATGATCGCATAATCGCCTAGGTCGCGTTCACCAGTCACGATTCGATTGACAATATCGGCCGCTTCTTCTATCTCGTCATGCGACTCGCTAATATCAATTTTTGGGCCACCTTTGCGCGTTGTAAACAACTCTTTGTGAACACGTTCAGGGTTTTTGAGAATAACCGCCTTGGCTGCATCTAAGATTGTCTGTGTTGAACGATAATTTTGCTCTAGCAAAAACGTTTGCGCATTAGAATATTGGTCGCGAAATTTTTGGATATTGCGAAAATCTGCCCCACGCCATTTGTAGATGGATTGGTCAGCATCACCAACAGCAAAAACATTGCCCCGCCCTGCCGCAAGCCGCATCAGAAGACTGTACTGCACGGTGTTTGTGTCCTGAAACTCATCAACCAGCAAATAGTGAAACCGTTCCTGATACTTAGCCAGTACCTCTGGCACTTTATCAAAAAGTAGTACGGTTGTCAGCAACAGATCGTCAAAATCCATCGCATTATTAGTCACAAGCATGCGCTGATACTGTTCATAGGCTCGCTTGATCACCGTTGACGGGTAATCAGCTGATTCATAAAGCTCAGGCGTGATTAGCTTATCCTTTGCCATGCTAATCTGGCTCAGAACAGTACGTGGGTTGAACTTTTTATCATCTATGTTTAGCTCTTTGAGCACCAACTTGATCACCCGTTTCTGATCATCTGCATCAAAAATGACAAAATTTTTCTGATACCCAAACACAGACAAAGCGTCCGTTTCACGTCGCAAAATGCGGGCGCAAGTCGAGTGGAACGTCCCCATCATAATGCCGCGCAAGTTTTCGCCGAGAAGCCTCTCAACACGTTCGCGTATTTCTTTGGCAGCTTTGTTCGTGAATGTCACCGCCATAATCTTCCAAGGCGCTATGCCTATTTCCTGCACTAAATAGGCAATACGGCGCGTTAGGACACTTGTTTTACCAGAGCCGGGGCCAGCCAAAACAAGAACTGGGCCTAACCCAGCAGTTACAGCTGCTGCTTGTGGGGAATTTAATCCGTTGGTGAGATCTGTTGTCATAAAATGAGAAAGATAATGCGTTACTCAAGTGAGCTAATTTATACAATGGACACATCATCAGAACTTACAGAAAAGGGTCAAAAGATGTTGGCTGAACAACTCAATTGAGCTTACTAAATGTTTTATCAGAACCAATGTTTTATTCGTCAAAAACCCAATATTAAGCAGATCACAAAAAGTCTCGATCAACAAGCCTCAGAGGTTTGTTGTTGTCTGCTTTGGTCTGCACATAAAAACCTCTGAGGTTTTCATCAATGATTAACTGTGATTTGCTTAAGTGGATCACAAAATGTTTCGATTAGAATAAACTTTGGAGGTTTATTATCGTCCGCTATGGTCTGTGCATAAAAACCCCTGAGGTTTTTATCAATGATTAGCTGCAATCTGCTTAAACCCAGCGTATCTAAGTCTTAATCATATAATCACAGTATATCACGATTCCATTTTGGGTTGCCGAGGTAGGTAACAAAAAAGCGCATCTACAAATATAGATACGCTTTTAACGTTGTTTGTTGCAGCCGTTTCAACTTCGACTAGCTCGATTTATGTTCAAAATAGAGAGCAACTATGCCGCAACAGGTTCGTCTAAATCTTGAAGCTGGTCTTCATGTTCGGCCAGCCATTTTTCAGCCTGCATTGCGGCCGCCGTACCTTGGCCGACAGAAGTGGCAACTTGACGATAGATCGGGTCTTGAATTTCACCAGCCGCATACACGCCCGGCACGCTTGTACGCATGAATTCGTCAGTGATAACGTATCCTTCTTCATCCATCGCCACGTTGCCGTCAAGGAAACCGCTATTTGGATAATGACCGATGAAGATAAAGACGCCTTGCGTTGGGTGTTCACGCTCTTCGCCCGTTTGACGATCAATAAGCGTCACGGTGTCAACAGCCCCGTTACCACGAATCTCTTTAACGGCTGTATTCCAGTGGAACGAAATCTTTTCGTTTGCAAAGGCCCGTTTTTGCAGATGGGGGCCTGCTCGCAGTTCATCACGACGATGGATAATTTCAACCTTGTTGGCAAAACGGGTCAGGAATATTCCTTCTTCGAGTGCGCTATCGCCGCCACCTACAACAATGATGTCGCGCCCACGGAAAAAGAACCCGTCACACGTGCCACAATAGCTGACGCCTGTGCCAGTGAACCCTTCTTCGCCAGGAATGCCCAATTTACGGGGTGATGCACCTGCGGTGACAATGACGGCATCGGCCGAATATTCTTCCTCATGCGTTTTGACCAAAAAGGGCGACCCTTTTGTAAAGTCAACTGAAACGACCTCGCTGTACTCATAACGAGCACCAAAGCGCTCCGCCTGTTGCTGCATCTTTTCGATCAGTTCAGGGCCACCCAGCCCGTTTACAAAACCCGGGTAGTTTTCTACTTCATGCGTAATGGAGACTTGACCACCCAATTGCATTCCTACAATAACCAGCGGGTTTAACTGAGCGCGAGCGGTGTAAAGTGCGGCAGTGAGTCCTGCGGGGCCTGATCCAATAATAATGACACGTTCTTTTTTCATGATGTTTCTTTTGTTCGGCCGAATCGATACGCTGTTTCCTATCTTGACTAGGCAACCACAGCCGTACACGCTCGGAAAATGTTTAAAATGAGAAGGAAAGCTTTTAATATGATGTGGTGAGCCGTAACTTTCTTACCATAGATTCTAGCCGACTCTGCACATTTCGGGGCGTTCGATTTTTATAAGAACGAACGGAGCCGTGCCACATCTTCAGCATAACCAAAAAACGAGCCATCCTATGGATGACTCGTTCGTCATTTGTATCTATCACAAATTTATTTGCGAACCAAGCACGAAGCCTTATCGCATCTAAGTAGGGTACAAAAATTTCGATCAATAAAGACGCCCCAGCGGGGCGTCTCTACGAGTTAATGTCTCTGGTAGAGACGTTGCCGTTGGCGCGTCTCCGTTAGAAAAGCTGGTTAATTTTTCGTCAATGATTACTTGTTCCCTACTTAAGTAGATCACAAAAAATATTTGACCGCAAAAACGGTTGAACAATTAGCCACTTACCAGACTAATGAGCCGTTTTTGCAAAGCGCCACTTGCAA
>JBMZDF010000059.1:0-18182 GCA_049614105.1 Promineifilaceae bacterium (SeqCode) | reverse complement strand
TTGAGCGGGTTTTTTGTTTTACAGTTTATAAATCACAGATTGTCTCTCGCGATTTTTTGATCTTATAGGACTGTTCCGTCGGGGATAATCGCGTTTTTGGGGATAACGACGATGCCACCGCGTGAGGTCCAAGTTGCGTGCTGTTCGTCGGGGCGATCTGGCATGTGGCGGATAACGACATTTCGGCCGATTCTCGCATCCTTATCAATAATTGCCGTATTGATCATCGAACCAGCCCCAATACCCACATTAGGAATCCCGTTTCGCTTGTTTGCCTCAATATCGCTTGGTTGCTCATAAATATCAGCCCCCAACATCACCACATTGTTCAACGTCGCCTCGTGATCGAGCACGCTGCGAATCCCGATCACGGAATCACGAACGGTTGCGTTGTAGCTGCGACATCCGTCAGCGAGTAACACATTGTTGAGGCTCCCGCCGTGTACTGCGCTACCTGGCAAAAAGCGTGGGCGCGTGTAGATTGGGCGTTGTGCATCGTAAAAGTCAAACACAGGATCGATGCTTGTCAGCCCAATGTTGACATCGAAAAAGCTGCGGATTGTTCCGATGTCAGCCCAATACCCATCATATTGATACCCCATCACACGGTGGGTGTTGATTGCAGCAGGGATAATCTCCTTACCAAAATCGTCTCCATCCATATTTAACATATCAATCAATACCGAGGTACGGAAAATATAAATCCCCATTGACGCCATATAAGGCTTTAAAGGATCGGTACTGCTCACAAGCGAATCTAGCAATTTCGGATCTTGTGGCTTCTCATGAAATTCAACGATTTGCTTATGTTCATCCAGTTTGAGAATCCCAAATCCAGTTGCATCCTGACGTGTGACAGGCTGAACCGCAATTGAAACATCCGCGCCGCTATCCGCATGGAATTGAGCGAACGCACGGTAATCCATTCGGTAAAGGTGATCACCAGACAAAATCAGCGTGTATTCTGACTGAGCCGCCTTTAATTCAACAAGTTGCTTGCGCACAGCATCGGCCGTTCCCTGATACCAATCACCGCTGCGTGGCGTTTGTTCGGCCGCTAAAATCTGAACCCACCCTTTTGAAAACATATCCCGCGCATACGTGCGGTAAATATGACGATGCAGCGAGGCTGAATTGAATTGGGTCAAAATCGCAATCTTCTCGATCCCAGCGTGGAAACAATTGCTCATAGGAATATCGATTAAACGGTACTTTGCCGCAAGCGGCACGGCTGGCTTAGAACGCTCGCTTGTGAGCGGATATAAGCGTGAACCACGTCCACCACCTAATACCAACCCAAGAACATTAGACATTTGCATTGAAACTTTCTCCTAGCTTCGATTAAATTATCTGTAATGGTTCGCAGCACTTATGCTGTATCACCGTCAACAAGAGATAATCAATCGTTTTTTGTTTATAAAATGATGTGCATATGGGATCGAGCGAGAACTACCAGTACAATATGGTCCTCAGACCGCCCGCATTATAACATGCTATCAAAAGCTTTCACGGAGTATAATCAGCAAAGAGCGTACAAGCGGCAAACAGATTGCTCATCTTTTGTCGCCCAAGACACTGATAACATCCATTTTCAATATCGAGTGAGGTTTATTTCTTATGGGTCGTGTCATACACACCAATAGTCCCATCAAACAGCGAAACCAGTTGCGCCGCACTATTGTCGAAATGTTGCATCGTCTCAGCCATAAAGGAAAGATTGATGAAGAAGCACACGATATGGCTGCAACGATTGTATTTGCGCTGGTCGATATCGATGTGGGCGTTCAGAGTTCAGCCACCGCGTGGGAAAAACGCGGCTATTGGATGAAGGCCGAACGCTTTATGCGAGAATGGGAATGGACAAAGCTGATTGCGGCCAACATGGACGACGTGCTACGTCACGAAGCTTGGGATTTACTGCCAGAGCTTATGCTCCAAATCATGCCCCATTTCAACGACATCAAAGTCAGCAAATACATGCGTAAAGCCGCCGCTTGGGAAGGTGCTTATGCGCGGTTGGTTGCGGCCGAACCGCTTGCACTGCCTTATTGACATAGATGCATGCTCGATTGCTTCCTCGGTGAAACTCGTCGTGGTCGCCGTTATCTGCTTCTTGCGGCCTTATTGGTTGGATGCTGCATCAGCCTTTGGGGCTGTTCCGTTCCCATATTGGTAAACATACCGATTGCAACCTACACGCCGACTGTTGCAGTTGGAACGATGCAAACACCCGATGCGACAACCACGCCGCCAGCAACCGCGACGCCAGCGGCAACCCAAGTTATCCTTTCCATAACGGGAACCGCAACGCCCATGCCAACGCCAACCAAGCCCGCAAGTGATGCTTTGCTGGTTAAGGGGGCAACACCGCTTGCTTCGGCCGAAATTAGATCCGCCACCTGTCCAACCAGCGGAGAAATTGTCCAAACAACCTACTTCAGCCCCATCCAAAATAGCGAACGCAACGTGCGCGTCTACTTACCCCCATGCTATGGTGAGGACGGGTACAGTTATCCCGTTTTATACATGCTGCATGGTTCGCCCCAATCAGACAGAACATGGGATGAGGTGTTACAGTTGGATGAATCGGCCGAAATGCTCATCAACCAGCGCAAAATTCCCCCGCTGATTATCGTCATGCCCGACGGTCGCCCCTTGTCACAGACCAGCAGCGGCGGGCCAAAATCGTTTGAGGATGTGCTGATTAATGAGCTGATTCCGTTTGTTGAGCAAAGTTGGTGCGCCTCCCCACGCCGACCCAATCGGGCTATCGGCGGCGTATCGCGTGGGGGCTACTGGGCCACAGAGATCGCGTTTCGGCACGTTCGCATGTTTGGCAGCGTCGGCGCACATTCTGCCGCGTTTTTGGACGACGGCGACAGTGAGAGAATCAACCCGCTTTACACAGGTGCGACAAACAACCTACGCGGGCTGCGACTTTACTTTGACTTCGGCCGCGACGATACGCTAGCTAACGTGGCGGAACCGCTGCATGAGGCGCTGCTTGATCGCGGCATCGCGCATGAATGGATTGTGCAGTCATTTGGCGGGCACACAGAAGAATATTGGCTTGGTCAGACCAAAACGTATTTACAATGGTATGCAGAACCTTGGTCGTTTCGACGCGAGACGTATGGGTTTTGTCGATCAACGGTACGCTAATGCTAAGTGAAGGATGAGAAAAGGCTGAATTTCGGCCGAAACACTCTGACCATATAGTGAGAAAGTAAACTGGACTATTGTTTCATACCGTTAATCGTAGACAATGGGCCTCAGATTGGTAACATTTCTTATGGGAGAGAATGCAAGATTACGCACGCTGCTGACCGATGGTCGGCTTATTCGATTCGCGCTTGTCGTCTTTGTTGGCCTAGTTGGGGTCGCATACGTCGTCCAGCGCTCTGATGTGATCCGCCTATCTAACTTATGGCGTTATCACCCCCCCGCACTCGCTATCATCGCCACCCCAGAACTTGTTAACCCAGCGTTAGATGACAATATCATCTTTGCAGGAGAGCGCGTTACGCGCAACATTGTGGCGGGTGGGTATCAAAATTGGACCTATGATGGCTTCCCCGGTCAGCTAATCGACTTTACCGTCGTGCCGCATGGCGCGTATGATGCCTCGTTTGATTTGATCTTTGAGTTATTTGATCCAAACGGAAACAAACTAGCCAGCGTCAATGAAAATGGCAGCGGGAAACCAGAGTTTCTACGAGCCTATGAGCTGACCGAGGCAGGCACTTACTCAATTTGGGTGGCGGATGCCAGCTTTAATCACAGCGGTGCTTACATTTTGTCTGTTCTACCTTATAACTACAAGGCAACAAACCCAATGCGGCTTGGTCTCGGCACCGCGTTGCAAAACCGTCTAGAGGCTGGACAGGTCAACATGTGGGTTTTTGCGGCCAACGGAAATTCGTCTGTGAGCCTAACGCTCACGCCGATGATAAATTTTGACACCACGTTTCGGCCGCAAATCGAGATTTATGATCCATCGGGCAACTTGATTTCGTCTGTCGCAGCACCCGCAGCAGGCGCGTCGATTATTGCGCGTTCAATCGGTCTAGGTGAAGCCGGAGATTATACAATTTGGGTCTCTGACGATGGGTTTGATAGTGCAGGGGATTACGCATTATCAGTTCAGCAAGGTGGGGAGAAGGTCGATTTCTTCCAGTTTGTGAACCCCGACAATTAGAAGTATCTGAAATGCAGCGTGATTCTGAGCTTATCCTTGCTTCTAGTGAGGATGGGTAAACATATCCACGTCTGCGGCTTGTCCAATTCGTAGTAGATAGTCAGCTTACTAATCGTGTGAGTCTGTCTCAAACGCACCATCATCTAACGCCACAACTATCATATTGATGGTGGTGGACAGCTATAGACGATGAGTGTTTTGAGAAGGTCTAAAAAGGTGCACGCTTTCGCTTGCAGTGGAATTCTTCACCTTGGCAAACCTTGCTACGCGCTCAGAAAACAACAGAGATGTTTACTACAGTGGGCTGGTTTTTCAAATTTGTCATGAGGAACGTGAGATAGGACAAACCCTAAGGATAACGCTATGAAAAAACGTCGCACCAGAACAGCTACTATGCTTACCGCTTCTGCCTTGCTGCTCTTTTTGTTACAGGGCGTTCTGCTGTTTTGGTGGCTTGAAGTTGAAATGAATACAGATAGCGACCAGTTTGTCCTACAGGTTGGGTTTCCCGAAAACTCGACCGAACCTGATGCCTACGATCTTGAAACATCTGATCCCGACCCGCAGGAAATTATCGCCGACGTGCCCCCTGCTCTCCCTACTTACACACCGTTTCCAACCTACACACCGTTCCCAACCTACACGCCACAGGAAGTGGTGGTTGAAATTGAGCGCGTGATTGAGCAAGTCACCGTCGTCGTCGAAATTGAGCTGACGCCAACGCCGCTGCCGCCAACTGACGTACCACCAACCGCACAACCAACGGCCCCCCCTGTCGAGGCCGCCGCAACCACAGTGCCTGTCGTCGTGGTCGCAGAAGCACCCAACGAGCAGGATGCACCACCTGCCAACACCCCTGTGCCGCAACCTGTTGCACAGCAGCAACAGCCCGTACAACCTACGCCCCAGCCCACGCAACAGTGGCCGCAACCCGCTCAACAGCCCGTCGCGCAGCAAAAATGGCCGCAACCGGCTCAACAATCGGCCGCGCCGCCACCCGTACTGGTTCGCAACAATGATGGCGGGTTGCTGCCGAACAACGTTTCATTGCCCGACAATCGGGCGCAAACGGCCGAACGTCCCGAAGCACCTTGGCCCACAAACACGCCACAGCCTTCATGGGGGCCGACCCCTTCTTGGACGCCCTCCCCAACCCCCTCCCCAACGCTACATCCTGAAAGCGATGTTGTGACGACTCATGAAAACGCAGACGGGCAGGTTGTTAATATTGTCGGGACAGGTTCACCGACGAGCTGTACAAGTGGTGCAGTGGAAGCCGCAGGGTTACAGGGTGGCAAAATCACATTCAACTGCGGCCCTAATCCAATAACTATCTACATTCAAAGACAGATTTGGCTGCCGCACGACACCGAAATTGACGGTGGCAACAAAATCACGCTTGATGGTCGTCAAGGCACAGGGATACTCAAAAGCGACCAATATCTTGACATCACCATCCGTAACATTCAGCTTGTCAACGGGAAAACAATTGATCAAGGTGGGGCGTTAGATCTAGGCTACTGGAGCAATCTTTGGGTTTACAACAGCACCTTTATCAACAATATCTCACTCAAAGAGAGCGCAGCCTGTGACGGTGGTGGCGCAATTTTTGTAGGCGGCGGCAGCGTTGCCTATATTGAGAGCAGCATTTTTGAAGGCAATCGAGGCGGCAACGGCGGTGCAATCAATAATTTGCGCAGCGGGTTAACTGTTATCAATAGCCGTTTCAACAACAATCACGCGCTACACTCGGCCCGTCTCAATTCGTTTGGTGACTGTGGCGGCGGCGGGGCCATTTATGTAGACGCCACCCGCAAAGCACCTTTTGGCGGTCCAGACAACATTATTTTGCGCGGCAACACTTACACAAACAACACAACCAATAATCACGGTGGCGCATTGTTTATCGCCGTTCACACAGGGGAAAACGTCGAGGTTGGCACAAGCTACTTTGAAAACAACAAAGTATTCATCTCGCCATCAATGACCACGGCCGGAACGGGCGGCGCAATTTGGTTCGGCAAAGCGATTGGTTCGGCCGTTAACAACGGCTTCACCCTGTACAACTCTGTATTTGTCAACAACCATGCAGACACGCAGGGCGGCGGCGTTTGGACCAGTAACCCCATGACAATCCGCAACAGCACCTTTGTGGGCAACACCGCTATCAACCCGACCCCGATGGATCGGGATAACTGGCGCAAAGGAAACGGCGGCGGCATCGCGGTTGCGCATCAAGTGCTTGTGGCACTAGAAAGCGTCACCCTTGTCGGCAACCGTGCAGGCTTTAACGGCGGTGGTATCGTTGGCGAAAATGTCTCGGCCCGCAACAGCATCATCGCCAACAACGTCGGCGATTGGTACATGGGGCTACAGCAAAACTGTACGCACCCGATCAAAGATTGGGGCAACAACATGCAGTTCCTCAACTGGCATGAAAACCCAAATCATGGACATGAATCAGCGTGTGGTGGCTCTGTGCAACTTATCGATCCGATGGTTGGGACGCTACGTGCAGGCACATTGCCATTGATGGACGGTAGCCCCGCAATTGACGCAGGCAATAATGCAACCTGTCCCTCTATTGATCAGCGCGGCATTCAGCGCCCACAGGGGCCATCTTGCGACATTGGAGCTTATGAGCGCGATAATTAACGAGCTGTGTGTTTCTGTGCTGGATAGATTGGCTGTTTCGGCCGAAAAACAGCCAACCCAAATCGCCATCCGCTACGGCAACACGCAACTGAGCTATCAGCAGCTTGACGACGCGAGCACCCACCTCGCCAACGCGCTACACGCAACTGGCTTCCAGCAGCGCAATCTCGCGCTGTTGCTTTTATCAAACAATAGCCCACACGCCTTGATCGCGCAGTATGGCGTTTGGAAAGCAGGCGGGGCAATTCTCTACGCCGAACATGACATGACGGCCCGCGCACTGTATACCCAGTTAAGGGCATCAAGCGCCAACACCGTCTTTGTCGCCAGCAATCGTTACACGCGATTCAAACGCGCCCAGCCCGATACCGAAGCGCGACGGGTTGTGATCGCCCGTCTCACAGACTATTTATCTGGGTTTGACAAGCTGCGTTTTCGGCTACGGCATGAACGCGCAGGCGGGCATCAGATCGAGCAACAGTTTACCGATATGCGTTGGGAAAATGTGTTGAAGCTGGGAGCCAAAGCGCCGCCGCCGAATGTGTTGGTTTCGGCCGAAACAACCGCCCTCTACACACAATCGTCACCGACAACCCTCACCCCGCTCACCCATCAGACATTGACCGCCAACGTCACGGCCATGCCACACCAGCCCGTGAAAACGTTGCCCAATCGTCTACCTCAACGTTGGTTAGCCCAGCACAAGCAACTTTTTAACGGCGACACGGTTACCCTCACCCCTGACTTTTGACCATTTTTTCTGCAACCAGTTGCGTATAACCTGTTGTTCCGACACAATTAACCCGTCTGTTTGGTTATCAAACATGATTCATGGTCTGCTGAGACCGTCCAACTCAGAAAAGGGGAAGTAGAAATGGCAGCATCGCTCCACAATATATCTGATCAAGAATACAAGAAACGCATACGCGCGTGGACGCTTTATGACTGGGCAAACTCAGCCTTTGCGACCACAATTTTAGCGGCTGTACTTCCCGTCTACTACAGCGGTGTCGCTGGCTCAACGCTACCTAGCGCCGCCAAAGCGACCCAATACTGGAGTATCACGCTTAGCATTTCCGTGCTCATCGTCGCTTTTTTGTCTCCCGTGTTAGGCACGGTGTCTGACATTATGCGCGGCAAGAAACGCTTTTTGTCGATTTTCATGATGCTGGGCGTAATCGGAACGGGGCTGTTGTTTTTTGTTCAAACGGGCGACTGGCTGATGGCGTCTATCTTCTTTGTCATTGGGCGCGTTGGGTTTGGGGCCTCCACCGTTTTCTACGATTCGCTTTTGCCGCACATCGCCCGCGAGGACGATCAAGATCGTGTGTCCTCTCTGGGCTACGCCGTTGGTTATTTGGGCGGCGGCATCTTGTTGGCAATCAATGTGGTGATGATCTTCACCTTGGGCGGTGGGCCAGGTTCCCGCTGGTCATTTCTAACGGTTGCCATTTGGTGGGCCGTGTTCTCGATTCCGATTTTGCGCAACGTCCCTGAACCGGCAGGATCGGGTCAAAAGCTTGAGCCGGGCCAAAACATCTGGACAGTTGGGTTTACACAAGCAATCACCACGCTGCGCAACATCAGCAAATACAAACAGTTATTTCGGTATTTAGTTGGCTTCCTAATCTACAATGATGCGATCAACATCGTTATTTCGGTGGCTGCAATTTATGGTGCAGAACTAGGCTTTGCATCGACTGAACTGATTCTCGCCATTTTACTTGTTCAGTTTGTCGGGATGCCGTATGCGATTGTGTTTGGCAATCTGCCCAGCAAAAGCAATGCGCGGCAGGCAATGTATGTTGCATTTATTGTGTTCAACATCATTTCGCTGCCGCTGGTTGGCATCACAGGCACCTATCTATTGCCTAACTCCATTACGGGGACGCCTTCGCCAGCGTTTGCCGATTCGGCTACGGCAGCGGGAGAAGGGGTTCAATCTGTTTCGGGTCAATGGTTTGAAACAGCGGGTGATTGGACGAGTTCAACGCTGGGGCCAGACAGTACGGGGTTAGAGGAATCGGTTGATTTTGTGAACAGTTCGGCCGAAAACGAACAGCTCAATTTCCGCTACAACGGTCAAAAAGCAAAAATCACCTACGCCAGCGGCCCAGAGTTTGGAATTTGGGCGATTGAAGTAGACGGCGCACCGCTGCTCGATGCAGACGGACAGCCAACGACGGTCGATGCGTACAATGCGACCGTTCGTTATGATGACAGTATTGAAGTGATTGCGGATGCCGAGGGTGAGCATGTGTTGTCGCTGATTAATTTGGGTCAGATGTCGGCCGATGCCAGCGGCTCAAACATGTCAATCAGCCAAGTCGAAGTGCTTCCACCCATCCGCACCAGCAACCTTGGCGCAATTCTAGGCGTGCTTGTTGCAACCGTTCTCGTCGGCGCAATCTTTGCTTGGATTACTGGGCCACGTCTGTTTACAGGCTTAGCCGAGTCGCTCGACACCAAACGCAGCATCATGCTGGCGCTTGTCGCCTACTCCCTAATTGCCATTTGGGGCTTCTTCCTCAATTCGGTCATCGAATTCTGGTTCCTCGCATGGATGGTCGCAACAGTTCAAGGCGGTAGTCAGGCGCTTAGCCGCAGCCTCTACGCCTCAATGACGCCAAATCGGCTCAGCGGCGAATTCTTTGGCTTCTTTAGCATCATGTCCAAGTTCGCCTCCTTCCTCTCGCCGCTCGTTTTTGTGGCCTCTGTCGCGCTATTTAACAGCAGTCGCCCTGGCGTTCTGTCGCTGATTGTATTCTTTATCATCGGCATGTATTTGCTCAACACGGTAAACGTTGAAGAAGGCAAAGCATATGCACAGCAGAAGGATGCCGAATTGGCGGCAGCAGGCTCATAATCAAAATTTATAACGGGTGTGTTTCATTTGAGTAAAGAGCGATGGCTGAGCATGCCGAAGCCTGAGCGACACGCCGCTACGACTTCGACATGTTCAGTCTACGTTATCGTCACCAACCTATTTGAAACACACGTATTTATAACTGCAATACATTTGAGGTGCGGAAATGACAGCATATGATTATGACTTAGTTGTGATTGGGACAGGACCATCTGGGCAGAGAGCGGCCGTGCAGGGGGCCAAAGCGGGCAAGCGCGTTGCGATTGTCGATAAACGCGAATTTGTCGGCGGCGTCTGTGTCAACACAGGCACGATTCCTAGCAAAACATTACGCGAGGCCGTTCTTCATCTGTCTGGATTTCATGAACGCAATATCCACGGCTCTGCTTATCGTGTCAAACACCACATCACGATGGAGGATCTCAGCATTCGCTGTGACCACGTGATACGACACGAAACAGACATTATTCAGCACCAGATGTTCCGCAACGGCATCGACCTAATCAATGGCATCGCCTCCTTCGCTGATTCACACACGCTCAACATTCACATGCTGAATGACGACAAGCAGATTACGGGCGAATATATTGTGATCGCGGTGGGGACAACGCCCGCCAAAGGGAACGGGATTCCATTTTCGCCTGACAAAATCATGACGAGCGACAGCATCATGCGGATGAAAACCGTGCCGCGCAGCCTGTGCGTCATTGGCGCGGGTGTCATCGGTATCGAATATGCCAGCATTTACGCCGCGCTTGGCACACGTGTCACCGTGATTGATATGCGTCCACGGCTGCTCGATTTTGTCGATGACGAGGTTGTTTCTGCGCTCACGTATCACTTGCGCCAGCAGCGCGTCACCATCCGGCTTGGCGAGAAAGTGGACACGGTCACCATTGATGAAGAAACGGGCAAAGTAGTGACGCATCTCACCAGTGGCAAGCGCATCATAACTGAAAAAGCGCTCTACTCGATTGGACGTCAGGGAAATACGGCACGTCTCAATTTACAATCGGTTGGGCTGGAAGCTGATAAACGTGGTCGGCTCAAGGTCAACGAAACGTATCAAACGGCCGTCCCACACATTTATGCGGTAGGCGATGTGATCGGCTTCCCCAGTTTGGCCTCAACCTCAATGGAACAAGGGCGACTTGCGTCAGCACACGCTTTTGGACTATCAACCGACAGCTACTCCGATCTCTTTCCCTACGGCATTTACACGATTCCTGAAATCTCCATTGTTGGGAAATCAGAGCAGGAATTGACCGATGCCAATATCCCATATGAAGTTGGCAAAGCCCACTATCGCGAAATATCGCGCGGTCAAATTATTGGTGACAGCATTGGGATGCTGAAAATTCTCTTTAGCATTGAAGATCGGCGCATCTTAGGGGTACACATTATTGGCGAAGGCGCGGCCGAACTTGTTCATATTGGGCAGGCCGTCATGGCATTTAACGGCACGATTGACTACTTTATTAACACCGTTTTCAACTACCCAACGCTTGCCGAGGCGTATAAAGTGGCTGCACTTGATGGAATCAACCGACTTTCAATGTAGGTAAACAAACCCACCCCTTTTATATGCGCTCGCCTGACAATCGTTTCCGCCGCTATCCAAAACTAACCTTACTGATTGTCAATTTGGTTGTCATCATCGGCATGATATTTGCTGCGGAACAAATTCTGCGGCGACGTAGTCCGACCTTTTTGCGGCGCGTGGCGACCAATGCGCGGCTGGTTCCGCTGCGAGAAAATCCCCCCAACAGCATTTGGTTTATCGAACCCTACGGGATCGAGATAGCCGATTCGCTTGAACGCAAGCCATATCGATTTGAAATTGACAGCAATGGGTTTGTCGCTCCATCCAAACTTCATGAGTCGCCAGACCACACGCTTGTTTTTATGGGCGGATCGACGACCGAGACAATCCTAGTCGATGAAAAAAGCCGATTCCCGTATTTGGTTGGGCGTTTATTGGAAACCGAAGGGTTCACAGTCAACAGCTACAATGCGGGACGTGCCGCCAACAACAGCCATCATTCGCTCAATCTGCTGCTCAACAAGGTGTTGGCCTTGAAGCCAGATCGGGTGATTCTGATGCACAATGTCAACGATCTCGGCGTCCAAATCGGCCGCCAACCCTACGCAGAAACTAATCGGTTAGTCACCCCAAACCTCTCTACGGGAGAACATTTAAGACGCGCACGCAGCAGTTGGATTGCGACGCGCCTGCCGGCTATCAGCCAAGCGATAACGGCATATCAACAGCGCGGCACGTTTCAGCAGCGCGATGCGGCGCTGGGGGCATCGGTCGCTGGGGAAACAACCCAATTCACCCCTGAGGAAACGGCAGCGATGCGCGGCCGTTTTGCGGCTCATTTGCAAACGTTTATCGCGATTTGTCAGGCGCAGGGGATTGAGCCAATCTTGATGACCCAGCCGAACCGCATCACACAAGTGCCAGATCCGCTGTTTGAGCAGATCATTCACCATACATTCAGGCTGAGTTATGATGATTATTTTGCGCTCTACACGCAATTTAATGAGACAATTCGTGACGTTTCGGCCGAAAACGACCTACGCTTAATCGACCTTGCGGCCGAAATCCCTCAAAACGACCAGTATATTTATGACTGGGTTCACCTCAATACGGCTGGCTCTGAACTAGCGGCCGAAATCATCGCAGACGCCCTGCGCTAAACACAACCCCTTGCCAGCACGTTGCTTAGCCAGCAAAACGGAAAGCAGGCACACCCTTCACGCTCAAACGAATTGAAAACAGGTCGCCAGCAAACGCACTAGCTGGCGTTGCCGCGTTGGCGGTGGTGATATAGAGGGTTTGCAGGTCGGGGCCACCAAAAGCACAAGAAGTGACACACGCGACAGGCAGATGAATCGTGTGCAGCAGTTCGCCCGTCAGCGGATCCCAGCAGCGTACAGCATGCCCTTCCCACATCGCCACCCAAAGATTGCCATCTGCATCCATAGTCATGCCGTCAGGGTAGCCATAGGAAGCGGCAACCGACACAGCAACGCGCCGATTAGCAAGTTGGCCCGTTGTCACATCATATTCAAATGCGGCAATTTCGCGGGTTGGCGTGTCGATATAGTACATCGTCGTGTGATCGTGGCTCCACACAATGCCGTTGCTGACCGTGACAGAAGTTAATAGCTTGTGGACTGACAGATCGGCATCTAAACGATACAGGGCGGCGACATTAGGCGCACCTGACATCGAAATTGTGCCAGCCCAAAAACGACCCGCTGGATCGCACTTGCCGTCATTAAATCGATTGTCAGGCAGATGTGATTCAGGATCAGCGATTGGGTCAAGCTGCCCACTGGCTAAATCAAAACGGGCGAACCCATCGCGCACCGCCAGCAGCACCCCACCCGACTCGCACAGGACGACTGTTCCAACAGGTTGCCCAACTGCGTGGCTCTGGTTCTCACCCGTGGCGGGATCGAAAATATGCAGCAGTTCACCATCAATATCAACCCAAAACAGGCGCTGACTGCGCTCGTCCCAGAGGCTACCTTCACCAAGATGCGATTGTGTTGACAATAGGGGAAGCGCGTTAAATTCCATGGCTGGAATTATAAAGCCAGAAGGATAAAAGATGAAAGAGGTGTTGTCCTCTTAGCTCATCCTTTATCCTTTACCATTCATCCTTACGCTATAGTCCTAACATCCGTCGGCCGATGATCTCTTTCATGATCTCGTTCGTGCCACCATAGATGGGGTTGACACGATGGTCGATGTAGAACTTGGCAATGGGGTATTCCATCATGTAGCCATAGCCGCCGTGGAGCTGGAGGCATTTGTCGATGGCGCGTCCTGCGACTTCGCTGCACCACCATTTAGCCATTGCGGCTTCTTCGGCCGAAAGTTTTTTATCAACCTGCAACATAATGCAGTGGTCGAGGAAAACACGCGCCGCGTGAACTTCTGTCTTGACCTCAGCCAGCTTAAAGCGTGAGTTTTGGAATTTGCCGATAGATCGGCCGAATGCTTTGCGCTCTTTCACATACGTGAGCGTATGCTCAAGCGCAGCTTCGGCTTGCCCAACGCTGCCAACCGCAATCGAAAGACGCTCTTGTGGCAGATTGTGCATCAAATATTTGAAGCCGCGCCCTTCTTCACCCAGCAAGTTTTCTACAGGCACTTTTACATCTTTGAAGAACATTTCGCCCGTATCGTTGGCGTGCAAACCGATCTTGTCGAGGTTGCGCCCGCGTTCAAACCCTTCCATCCCGCGTTCCATGACCAGCAAACTTGTGCCGCCACCGCCCGCGCCGGGGGTTGTTTTTACATAAACGATCACGATGTCTGACAAAATGCCGTTGGTGATAAACGTCTTGGAGCCGTTGACAACGTAGTGGTCGCCCTGCTTGATGGCGGTCGTCTGAATATTTTGCAGGTCGCTACCTGCGTTTGGCTCGGTCATCGCCAGTGCGCCAATCTTTTCGCCAGAAGCGAGCGGGGGAAGCCAGCGCTGCTTTTGCTCGTCATTGGCAAAGGCCAACAGGTAAGGCACAACCAGTTCATTCGTGACGCCAAAGCCGGGGCCATGTATGCCGTGTTTTGCGAGTTCTTCGCCGAAAAGGGCTAGGTAACGGTAATCATCAACGCCTAAACCGCCGTATTCTTCAGGAGCGTCCATGCACAAAAAGCCATTTTCGCCTGCTTTACGCCACACCTCACGCGAGACGATGCCATCTTTTTCCCACTGTTCATGATAGGGTAAACATTCGCGTTTGATGAATTCTCGAACGGCGTCTTGGAACATGATGTGTTCTTCAGTCAAAAATTTTCGTTGCATGCTGCTGATTACCTCTTCAATTCGTGTGTTGTGATTTATTCGCCTTTTCTGCTTAATCAATCACAGGATTTATTTTAGGGTTGTTAGAGCTACAGTGTTTATTACGCACTGCGTCATAAACTATTATGCCTACTTTGCAAAACTTATCAAACGATTAGTTGATGATGTTAAGCTAAATCTATGGATTGCATTTTCGGCCGAAATCCGTCAAGACAACCGTTCCAACATAACCAATGGATAAACTCAACACGCTATTTCACGATTTGCAGATCACCGCTTATAATCTCAGACATGGCATGGCTCAATCGTTTAGGTATCTTTCCCGTATTGTTGATTGGATTATTGTTTATCATCGTGGGCGGGTCGCTTGTGATGAGCTTAATGAACAATAGTTGGCTTGTTCCTCCAGACAATGTTGCATTTCTTGATTTGCAACGACGTTCGGCCGAAGGGCTGATCGACGGCCCGCTGCTCTATCAAAATAGCGATCGGTCGCTGATCACCGCATTTTTGATCGGCATCCTCATCATGGGCATGGGCGCAACAATGCCGCTTGCCTACTTGGTCAATCGGCGCATCCGCTCCGTTGGCGGCTGGGCACCTGTCTCCTATGGGGTTTTGATACGGCAAGGGCTGTGGGCTGGCACGTGGCTTGCAATCTGCATTTGGCTGCAAATGTCGCGCACGCTGTCTATCCCAATCGCGCTGCTGATTTTGGCGATCTTTTTGTTGGTGGAAGCGTTTATTATGATTCGACAGCGTTCGGCCGAAACAGCCCAAACAGGACGAATATGAGTCACAAGAAAAAGATGACCCCCGCCCAAATTGCCCAGCTTCGCCAGCTTCCAAGCGTTGACCAGTTGTTGAGCGATAGCTTGGTGCAGGCGTTGATTGCCACTTTCGGCCGAGATCTCGTTGTCGAAGCCGCACGCCACACCCTCAACAGCACCCGCAACCAGATTCGCAACGGGGCCACCAGTGCGATTACAGCGGACAACGCCAGCCTCATCACACAAATCGACCGCTGGCTACAGGATCTCGTTGCCCCGACGCTCTACCCCGTCATCAACGCAACAGGCGTTGTGATTCACACAAATCTCGGTCGTGCGCCGCTCAGCCAGCCAGCCACCGATGCGATTGCCGCCATCGCTACAGGTTATTCAAACTTAGAATTTGACATTCCTTCGGGCAAACGTGGCTCCCGCTCCGTCCACGCCATCGACTTAGTGCAACGGCTCACGGGGGCAGAATCGGCCACCGTTGTCAACAACACGGCGTCTGCAATGATTTTGATGCTGTCAGCTTTGTGTGCAGGCCGCGAGGTGATTATCAGTCGTGGGCAGCTTGTCGAAATCGGGGGTGGCTTCCGTATGCCAGACGTGATGCGGCAGGCAGGTGCAAAACTGGTTGAGGTCGGCACAACCAATCGCACCCATCTGCGCGACTATGCGAATGCAATTACAGACAATACAGCCGCCATTCTCAGCGTCCATCATTCTAATTACAAAATTATTGGCTTTACGACAGAACCCGAACTCGCCGATCTTGCGACCCTTGCACACGACAACAACGTCCCGCTCCTGTTTGACCAAGGCAGCGGCGCACTGCTTGACTCGCGTCAGTTTGGCCTAGCGCCAGAACCACGCGTACAGGACGCGATTGCAGACGGCTGTGATATTGTGGCGTTTTCGGGCGACAAGCTGATTGGAGGCCCACAGGCTGGGGTCATTTGCGGACGGGCCGATCTGGTCGCCACAATCAAACGACATCCGCTGGCGCGTGCCGTGCGTCCCGACAAATTATGCTATGCAGGGCTGACCGCCACGCTAGGTAGTTACGTGCGCGGTGCGGCAGTTGCGGAAATTCCGATCTGGCAAATGATTGCACAATCGGCCGAAACACTAACCCAACGCGCAACAGTTTGGCAACAAAGTTTGAGCCAACAAGGGGTTAATTGTCACACCACAGACGGCTTTTCAACCGTCGGGGGCGGTAGTTTGCCTGGGCAAACGATGCCCACGACGCTTTTAGTGCTTGAGCATCCGCAGCCAGAAAAGGTGGCGGCAAGATTGCGAACGGCGCTGGCGTTGCCCATTATCGGCCGAATCCAAGACAACACCCTCCGCTTCGATCCCCGAACCGTCCTCCCCTCACAAGAACCCGCATTTCTGCATGGGCTAGTCAGTAGTTGACGAAAACCTCTGAGGCTCATTGATCGACATTTTTTGCGATCTACCTACACCGTTCCAAAAGCTAACCCCCGCTCCTTTAGCGAAACATACCGATTGTTCCCGATTATGACGTGATCAAGCACGTCAATTTTTAAGAGCGCACCCGCTTTGATTACTTGGCGCGTCATGCGAACATCTTCTGCGGAGGGCGATGGATCGCCCGATGGGTGATTGTGGGCCAGAACGATACTGGCGGCGTTGTCCTTGATAGCGGGGCGAAAGATTTCGGCAACGCGCACAACGGCCGTGTTCAAACTGCCTTTGTAAATTGTTTCGACGCGCATAACACGATTTCTCGTGTCAAGCAGCATAACGCGCAGGTGTTCCTGCATCAAAAAGGCCATTTCGGTCATGAAAATGTTGGCTGCATCGGCTGGAGATTGAATAGCGGGTTTTTCTTCGGGGGCGGTTGTCATCAGACGGCGACCAAGTTCTAGGGCGGCTTTAATCTGGGCCGCTTTGGCTGGGCCAATCCCTTCTAACGATTGAAGCTCCTGAACAGATGCGCGGGCGATACCCGGCAGGCCGCTAAAGTAGTTGACAAGCGCTTCGGCAAGGTATTTGACGTTTTGACCTGCTGTGCCGCTGCGCAGGATGATGGCGAGTAATTCGGCCGAACTTAACGCCTGCGCCCCATATTGGAGCAAACGCTCACGTGGACGCTCATCGTTCGGCATTTCATGAATAGTATAAGCTGATTCTTTCACTGGGTGCTTGTAAGCAGCGGAATGAGTATTCCAGAGGCTAAACCCTCACGTTTAGTCTCGTTTTATATAGCTCGTTCTCCTCAAACGCTGGCCGTAAGAAGAGCCCTCCGAGCGATATGTTACTGCGACTGGATTAAGAATGTATCGACTGTTTTTTGGCGAACAGGGTAGAAAGTGAAAAGTGTTTTGCTGTTCACATGCTACTTTCCACTTTCCAGAATTGTTTATCCTTGGCTTAAATTAGCCTCGGTCTGCTAGTTTGATGAGCGTAACGAACTCATCCCACTCTTCAGTATTCATATGGAGTGAAATACCGCCGAGTTCGATGTGATACGCCATTTCGCCCTGATCGTCTGTGGTCCAAACGATAAAGCTTTCAGTTTCTGCTAAGGTGTTGTTTTCGTCGTTCATGTTGTGTTGTTGACATGTGTTTCGTCAAAACCAGAGACAGTAAATCAATGTTAAGCATTATTTGCACTGTCAATTAGCTTGTTGAACACATGGAGTTTGTGATTTTTCAAATAGTCTGAGGATCAGACTTTAGTCGCCGCATTGTCCCATGATTCGTCGATTTGCGCACAGCTTTCGCGACTTTTCTCAGGGCAATTGCATTCTAAATTTTCTGACTCGCTCCTACGCTCCGCGCGGGAGTATTTTTGCTTGCCGCTATGCGGGCCTGTGGAAACTTTTCTTGACAGA
>JBMZDF010000058.1:7301-18402 GCA_049614105.1 Promineifilaceae bacterium (SeqCode) | reverse complement strand
TGAAATTCGCAACCGCTATATTTTTAATTCCAATTTAGAAGATGGGGAGATTAAACAGGTTGAATGGGCGGCCGATGGGGCAGATGTGCTGGTTCATCGGGTTGTGCTAAATAGATGGGGAGAACAGCGGGACGAAGATTATTTCCAAAGCGAGTACGAGCCTTGGTCAAACGTATATGAGTATGGGCCAAACACGGTTCTACCATCTCCCCCACCCACGCAAACACCAGAACCTGAGACGCCAACGCCCGAATCAACGGGCGAAGCGGAAGCACCCGCTGAAGCCACACCCACAAGCGGGGATTCTTAGATAAGGCGTCATGATGCTGCCTAAAAAGTGGAATGCAACCAGCTTTTTGCTTGTCACTTTCCACTTTCTACTCGTACTTTACTTACCCATCAGCAAAAGACGCTGCCAGAGCAGACGTTCCTTTTGCAAGCATGCTTAGGTCAGAGCCAATCGCCACAAATTGTGCGCCCCACGTCATATAACGACGCGAATCGTCTGGATTAAAGGCCAAAATTCCAGCGGGCTTGTTGAGTGCTTTAAGCTGTCCAAGCCCTTTTTCGATTGCCGCCTGCACTTCTTCATGTTTCGGATTGCCTAAATGCCCCATTGAAGCTGACAAATCGGAAGGCCCAATAAACACAGCATCAACACCTGGCACGCTAGCGATCGCTTCGAGTTGACCCAATGCGTCGTGTGTTTCAATTTGAACGATAACGCAAATCTCGTTGGCCGCTTCGTGCAGATATGTTTTCACACGTCCATAGCGTGCCGCACGGCCGCTACCCGTCACGCCGCGAATTCCTTCGGGTGGGTAGCGTGTTGCAGCGACGGCCGCTCGTGCTTCATCAGCATTTTGAACAAAAGGGATGAGCAATGACTGTACGCCACTGTCGAGCAAACGCTTGATCAGCACCGCGTCATTCCACGCGGGGCGCACGATTACGCTTGCGGTTCCCGTTGCCATCGCCTGCATTTGCATGACAACATTAGGCAGTTCGTTGGGCGTGTGTTCCGTGTCGATCAGAATCCAGTCGAAGCCACTGTCGCCAATTACTTCAGCAACCACATTTGAACAGAGAACAGACCAAAGGCCGCTTAGTTTTTTGTCCGTATTGAGCGCAGCCTTGAATTTGTTTTTGGGAAGTTGCATGTTTGCGTTCCTTGAGGCTATTTCGGCCGATCTGCCATCGGAACCGCAGCATAAACCACATTCTTCTGATCACGTTCAGAAACAACAGGATTCTCCAACCCCCAATCAATCCCCAGCGCCGGATCATCCCACGCCACGCTATATTCGTCGCCGCCGTCAAAATAGTTGTCAACGATGTACGTCAAAGTCACATCGGTCAACGCAGCAAAACCGTGAGCCACACCAATTGGGATAAACAGACCCACGTCATTTTTTTCGCCCATGTCGATCGTTTGTGTCGCCATGTAAGTCGGCGAGTTGGGGCGCATATCAAACAGTGCCGCCCGAAGCGTACCGCTTGGCACATACCAATAATCAACTTGTTTGAAGTGATAGTGCAGGCCGCGTAAAACCCCTGCCTCTGAGTGTGAACAGTTGGTTTGGAAGACTTCCCAACTGCGCTGCGGAAACCAAGATTTACGGAACGTCTCGCGGAAACTGCCGCGTTCGTCCCCATAAACGGTCAAATCGGCGATGATAACGCCTGCTATTTTGTCTGATTCAATCAATTGCATGGAGTACCTCAAGCTGCGGCGATCTGAAGAATCAGCTACCCTTATCATTACAGCAGATATGCTAGAAATTGGGGCGCATTATTGACGACAGACAGCCTTGTATTTGCCCGAAATTGTAACGGAGCAAGGTTGCCTGCGCCAAAATCTTAGCTTTCATCATGCGCAATACGAAGTGCTGCCAGCGTTGCTTGGGTGACGATACCGGCCGAATTAGCAAGCAGCGGGATGGCAAACGTGTTGAGAAGTACGCCAATTGCGTTTGGAGATATGTTCCCTATGCGGCCGATTAGGGTAGCCATTTGTGGATCATCCGCGTTTTTACCCTGTTTCACTTCTGTTTTAAGCTGTTCAACCTGCTGCACAACGCCTACCATTTGTTCGGGGGGCGCATGTTGGATCACACTCAATAGCACGCTCGCAAACAGTTTGTCAATCTGCCTTGCTGTCGTTGCCTGATTCACAGTGACAGGGTCATCGCCATCTATGGCCGCGCCGCTCGAATAGTTAGTCGTGCTTTGGGATACTTCCGCACTGGCATCATTGCCAATTGCTATCCCGTTTGAACCGTGGATGTTATTCGTACGCATAGAATCCCCCCCCACGTAATTGTCGCCCGTAACGATGTTTCCCCCTACATGACCACTCACATTAACCCCTCGCGTCCCAACCGAGGTTGAGTGTGTCGGCGCGGCCGATGCCTCATCACCAAAATGTTTTAGGCTGGCCTGATAAAATGCTTTTCCCTCATGTTCAATCTCAGCCAGAATTTTGGAGGAGATAACCGCAACTGGCACATTTTTAGGATTGTATGACTTTAGCCCAGCCAAAAGGTCCTCAACCCACCCTTTGCGCTCGGCATCATTTAAGATTGCCTCAACCACTTTCACCCTGCTGCTGTTAGCTGGCGCGAGCTGTTCAATGTCACGATTTAATTCGTAACGTAATGCGCGAGCTAAATCATCTTGTGAAAACCCATTGTTAATCGCAGTTGCAAGTTCACGGCGTAACCCTATCCAATTCATAATCAAACCTCATTTTATTTTATCTGGCGTCACAATCGGGAAATCAGCGTTCAAGGTGCTCAAACATAAAGCAGGACACAATTAGTCATTAGCGAAAACCTCAGAGGTTTTTATGCACAAACCAGAGTAGATGACAACAAACCTCTGAGGTTTATCGATCGAAACTTTTTGTGACGCACTTAAACTGATTGCAAACATCGTTATGTTAACATCTGTCGGCTAAAATCTGATCTCGGTTTAACAACTATACTCGTTGAATTGACTCGAATCAATGCCCATCAACTCACGTGACCAAACCCTAGCACCTCCAATTGCGTGTGAAAAGATTTGAGCCATTTTGTCCGAGACCCTAACCTCTAAACGCCCCTGAGCAGATACGAAGGAAACAATCATGCATCCATTTTTTAGCGCATTTGAAGAGCGTATGACATTTTTACATGCTGAGATTCAGCGGGAGCTTGATCGCTTGCCTGATGAGGCTTTTGATTGGTCTCCGGCCGAGGATATGAATTCGATTGCCGTCCTGTTGACACATTCCGTTGGTGCAGAGCGTTACTGGATTGGGGATGTTGCCGCACAGGAGTCGTCGGGGCGTGTGCGTTCGGCCGAATTCAAAGTCACCAACCTAACTCAAGCCGATCTCGAAGCGCGACTTACGGCCAGCATGGCGTATATTCAGAAGGTATTGCCGACGTTTTCGGCCGAAGATCTCGACAAATCACGCTCGGCCGAAGGCTACGAACAATCATTTACCGTTAGTTGGTGTCTACTACACGCAATGGAACACACGGCAACACACGTGGGGCATATCCAAATGATGCGCCACTATTGGCAACATACACACGCAGGCTAAACTCGCTTTCAACATAACAACTGAGGTCAACAACAATGAAAAAACTAATGGCTATCTTTTCCCATCCCGATGATGAAGGCGCAATGGGCGGCACGCTTGCTCACTACGCACAGCAAGGCGTGGAAATCATGCTCGTTTGTGCAACCCGTGGCGAAGTTGGCGAGATCAGCGACCCGTCGCTGGCAACGCCCGAAACGTTGGGCGCAGTTCGTCAGCAGGAACTTGAAGCGGCCTGTGCCGCCATGGGGATTCAGCATCTGCGCTTTCTTGATTATCGCGATTCAGGAATGGACGGGACGCCCGAAAACAAAGACCCTCGCTGCCTTGTCCAAGCTGATGAAACGGCAGTTCGTCGCCAAGTGGTCGGATTAATCCGAGCGTTTAAGCCCGACATTGTTGTCACATTTGAACCCTTTGGCTGGTACGGACACCCCGACCACGTCACGATGAGTCGCTGGGCAACCGAAGCTTACCCACTGGCAGGCGACCCGTCTGCATATCCAGAGCAAGGCGAACCTTGGCAACCTAGCCGCCTATTCCATTCTGTGATCCCGTTTTTCAGATTTGCGGGCATGATGCTTGAAGCCGCCGCCGCTGGCTATATCGACCCACCGACGTTTGGTGGTGATGCACCAGACGATCGCCAACAAAAAACGGAGGCAACCGTCACGCATATCGTTCACGTTCTCGATCAGTTTGACGTGACACAGAACGCAATGCTGGCGCACAAAACGCAGTTTGGGGAGGACAACATGTTCCGCAAAATCCCGCGCGAGATGATGCAACGCCACAGCGCCGACGAACACTTTATCCAAGTACACCCAACGCCTGCGCCACAGCTACGCAACGAGCGAGCCAACGATCTGTTTGTTGGCCTATAACGAAAAAACCTTCGAGACGTTGAGCGCAGAAACAAATGCTGCGCAATAACCTCTCGAAGGTGACTTGTTTATGGCTATATTTCAAATAGGTTGGTGACGATAACGCAGACTGAGCTTGGTGACGATAACGCAGACTGAGCTTGGTGACGATAACGTAGACTGAGCTTGTCGAAGTCGCAGTGGCATATTGCTCAGGCTTCGACTGGCTCAGGCTTCGGCCGGCTCAGCCACCGCTTTTTACTCAAATGAAACACATACCTTGTTTATTTGATTGTGACAACACCCGCTTGTGTCTCTAGCCTTCCATCATGCGGTCATAGGGCAGCAACGTTAACCTAATCACCCGAAACGAGCGTTTGCTCATTGTTGTTGCTACTGCTGCGTAACCACTTCACCCCTCTGTTAATCCAGATCCCCAGATAGATAAAGAGCGCAAAGATGAAAATAAGCCCGTACTCGATCACTGGAATACGAATCACCTCATTGACATCCCCAGGACGACCTGCATAGGTAAACGTGACGCCAGCAACGAACAGCGCAATAATCGCCCAACGTGTATTGCGCGAAAGTCCCAACCCGTACATTTGGGTGACAACAATCAGAGCGGTGAATCCCCAGAAAAACATTGGCCAGATGGGTGTCTCAAAGTCGCCGCGTAGCTGTTGCTCGTAAGCGACAAGCGAACCGTGAACAAGTACCGCCGCCTCTTGGGCAAACATCCAGTATTTGTTGACATGTGCTCGGGTGAAAAAGAGACTGCTCTGCACCATTAACAGAAACGTGTACAAAAAGCCGATTAAATGCCCAAATGTACTTTCCATCGGATGGTACCAAAAGGTGTAAATCACGGCCCATGCAAAAATATAGCCATGATAGTGACGGACAATTTGCGCAGGTTTGTTGAGGAATTTGAGCTTCTTGCCAAAAAATACGCCCCGACGCTTATTCTCCATCAGCAAAATTAGCACGAGCATGATGATGACAGACCCTTGCGAGGTATATGTTGACATATCCTGTGCAAGACCATCATACCAAATCCATGTTTGCACAAGATGCAGCACGATGAAGAAGGCGTTAGCACCCAAAGCGAGTACGTTAAAACGGTGCAGTTTTTTAGTGTAGCGGGCTTTATGACTCTGGGCGTAGTAAATGAGGCCCCAAAACGTCACCTGATGCAGCAAATAGCCACCCCAACTGGTTGCCCTTGTCCAGAATGTTGGATCAGGCACTTTCCAAAGATACCAAGCCACCCCTTGATCGGGAGGAAACTCAACAGGTGGCATCAGCGGGCGAACGAGCCAAATTAGAAAGGTAAAGGCAAAGCTAAATCCAACGCCCCACCACATGGCGCGGTTGCTGTCGACTTCTGCATTTTCGTTTAGATTTTGGAGTGTGGTCATAGTAAATCCTGCCGTCACTGTCGATTGTAAAGATTCAGCAACGATGCACAGGTATTTTGTCACACTTTTGTCCAGTTATCAACTATTGCCGAGGGTAAGTGGTAAACAAGTCATGTTCAGTTCAGTTTCGATGAGTGTAATCGCCTGTTGCTGTGTTTCGGCCGATTTAGCAACAAACTGCGCCGATCCATCCCCCTGCGACCCAACCCCCTTGCCACCCCAGACCAACGATTGCAGCGCATCATAGGCTAGTAACCGATGTAGAACGGGCGAAGTTAGCTGTTCTGGACAAGCAGGCATCGCGTAACGATCAAATTCAGCCTGCGCTTGGCACATCAGTTTGCCCAGCTTTTGTGCATCCCCAGCCTGCAACACATCAATCGCCTCATCGATTAACTGCTTGTTAATCGAACCAAGCAGCTTTTGCACACCTTTTGCACACGCGGTCTCTGCCTTTGGATAGCATCGATTGAGATCGGCCAAAATCTTAGGCGTGTCTTTTGCCGCACCGAGATCGACGATAATCAGGTGGATCGGTGCGCCAATCGCAACGGGCTGCACATCCAAATCATCGCCATCAAAGGTCATGAGAATCGGCCGAACACCAAACGCACACCCTTGATCCATGCGACCACATTGCGAAGGCGTGGTCGTCTCACCGAGATAGGCTAACTCCATCTCGTCGCGAATATCAAGCCCCAAATCGTACACTTGATTAAAAGCACGCGCCGTCAAAACGCTGACGGCGGCGCTGGAGGATAGCCCTTTTTTGACAGGCAGCGTCGTCTTGTAATTGTCAATCATCACGCCGCCCACATCAGGAAAACGCTGGCGAACTTGATAGGCAACACCTGCCATATAGGCCCAATACGCTCCGCTTTGCGCTTCCTGCAACAGCATCACATCTGTCATTGGCAGGTCAACCGTTCGCACCGTGTTGTCGGGCATAGTCGAACGCAAAATCAGCGTCTCGCTCGCCGTGGCGCGTGCGTAGAGGCCTTGGTTTGTTCCACTAATTAGCGTGTAGCCTTTTTCAATGTCAGGGTAATCACGACGATAGCCGCCCGCCCAATCTGAGTGTTCACCAAACAGGCAAATCCTTCCCGGTACAAATAACTCCATACGGTCGCTCCAAAAAGCCACCATCACTACAGAATTGTAGGCTGCGAAAACAGTCGCGTTGGTGGCAAAATTTTATCGATTGTACTCTAGCGGACGGGTTTGGGCTTTACTTTTTCAGCGCACGTTCGATGTTACGCTCGAAGGTTGAATTCGGCCGAAAATCCAGCCGATACTTTGCCACGACGGCCGAACGCGCCGCCAAATAAGCGGACAAAAGCTGACGCAAATGGGCCAACGTCGCCCGTGCATCGCGGCTAAACTGCGCGGCAATCAACGCTTGATACGCTGCATGTTCGAGAGGAAGCGCCTGTAACAACGGCGGCACGGTGGATGCCAGCAGATGGATGTACCCTGCAAAACTGGTCTGGGTTGCGCCACGTCGAATCTGGCGATAGACGTTCCAAAACTGCACCCAGAACTGATCGTCAAGCGCCACCATTGTGCTGGTCGTCATCATGCCCATTTGCAGGCTTGCAAACTGGCATTGCTGCTGATATTGCATGGCCCAGCCTTCTGAGCGATCTTTCAGGATTTTGATTTCGCGGTCGGCGGGGGATGGGCGTAAGGATGTTTGGCTTTCGTAGCGGAAGTGGGCCAGCGTGCCGCTGTCAAACAGGACGCTGTGCTGATTTTCGGCCGAATCAACCGACTTAGCCGACACATAAGCCAGAATGCTCTGACCAAATTCTCGCCGCTGCGCCCATGCAGCAGCGCGGTCGTTTTCGTCGCGGTAAACCAAACAGATGTTTAGGTCAGAATAAGGGTCGGCGACATTTCGGCCGAAACTACCAAAAAACCATGCGGCAATAATCGTGCGTTCGCTACTCAAACGCTGACGCAATCGGACAACAAATCGATCTTGTTCATACATGCCGTGAACAGTAATCACTCAGCGCAAATCAGTCAAAGATTTTCGCCATTGTTCACTTGGAATTAACCTGAGAAGCAGCCCGTCAGCAGCAGGGCCATCACGGCAACCGTTCCCAACGTCAATCCCGCCGCGATCTGTGACGGCGTGTGCCGTTTCAAATAAAGGCGTGCCGCACAAACGACTACCACCACAGGCAACATCATCACGCCGATCCATTTGTCAAACACAAAGGCGGCAACCCACATGGCGGACGCAATAGCGGTCGCGTGGTTGCTGATCTGCATCCGCAAATTGATCAGCCCCATGCCGCCCAGCGCAATCACGTTGAGCAGCGTCAGGTGAAATAGATAGCGCGGGCCATCCCCAAACCAAACAATTGCGCCCATCACCGCAGCACTAATCACCGCAACCAAATACGGAATGCTGCGCTGCTGTCTGGTCATGTTGATGTCTTGGATTCGTTCAGTGTAGAGTAGCCACACGACATAGAGCAACGGCAACAGGGCAACCAAAAATGCGTACAGCGTTCCCCACAAAAACCCGCCAGCCGTTGGCAATTGTGACAACGCAACCGCATAGCCCAATATGATGTAGATAACAGGGGGGCTGACGACATTTGTAAACATTCGGACTTGACGCACACGCCCCGTTGATTTTGCAGAATCTATTGCTTTCATAACAATTCTCTCATCCTTACATATAAAAACAGTCTATCGTAGCATTTGACTAAGCGCAACGGTTATCACACGCGCTTATTAACGCCTCTAATCGCATCAATCAAACCACATCACACTTGTTCTACTGCTCCACGGTTTCTTCCCCGTCACGAAAAGTTTCCACAGGCCGCATAGCGGCAAGCAAAAACGCTCCCACGCGGAGCGTAGGAGCGAGTCAGAAAATTTAGAATGCAATCTCGTTCCACTGCTCTGCGGTGGAATTCCTCTCTTTCCGCTCTGCGGATTCTTCTCAGATTACGTCATAAACCGCATCTTGTACCAATGTACCAGCCAACCGCCCGACTGATCGACCCAATAAACACCAACCTACACAAAACCCTTATTTCCCTTTCTTCACTTCCGCACTAAAATCATAGGATGGGTCACATCAAACATGAATTCGCCGTTATCGGCTTAGGGCGCTTTGGCACGGCTGTTGCGCTCACACTTGCAAAAAATGGGCATCACGTTCTCGGTATCGACCGCGACATAAAAATTGTGCAGCGGCTTGCTGCCCAACTCACGCACGTTGTCTCGCTTGACTCGACGGATGAAGAGGCGCTTCGTCAGGTCGATATTGGTGAGTTCGGCACGGTTGTTGTTGCCATTGGAACTGATTTTGAAAATGCGTTGTTGACTGTCGCCACGCTCAAATCATTGGGCGTCCCCCAAGTTGTCTGCAAAACATTAAGCCAGCGCCAAAGCAATATTTTGTACAAAATTGGCGCAGATCGCGTCATTATGCCAGAGTACGAGGCAGGGCGTCGTCTGGCGCTTGATCTCACCATTCCCAACATGATCGAGCATTTTGACATCGACCCTGTTTATGGCATTGCAGAGGTCATGGTGCCAAGATCGCTGTGCAATCAGAGCTTGAAACAGCTCAATGTGAACGGCCGATTTGGTATCAATATTTTGCTTATCAAGCGTGGGGATGCGGTGACGATTTCGCCTTCGGCCGATTACATCCTCCTCGAAAAAGACCTGTTGGTCATCTTCGCCAGCAACATCCAAGTCGAAGCATTCTCCAAACTCTAACCGTGGCGCAAAAACCAGAGTCATCTACCTCACATCACATTCTATCGCGTGCCGCGCACAATATTACCCATCACGGGCTGTCCGTTGCCGTGCGGATTGTCTTTGGACTAGCCATCTTAATCGCCATTGGGTCAAGCGTTTTGATGCTGCCAGGGATCGCCGTTGGGCGCATGTTGACCTTCAACGAGGCGATCTTTACATCTACTTCGGCACTCACCGTTACGGGGCTTTCGATCATTACCCCAGCGGCCGATTTAACGCTCTTTGGCAAACTCGTTCTTTTGGCAATGATCCAAACGGGCGGCGTGGGCTTCATGTTTCTGGCCATCGTCATGTTGCGTTTGATGGGGCGGCAAATTTATCTTCGCGACCGAATGGCGTTGAGCAGCTCATTAGGCTTAGATTCGCCCGACATGATTCTGACTACCCTCAGACGTGTTCTCTATGGCGTTTTGCTTGTTGAATTACTCGGCGCAATTTTGCTTGGTATCCATTGGACGCGCTACTTTCCACCGCTACAAGCATTTAGCTATGGTCTGTTTCACTCAATCTCAGCCTTCTGCAATGCGGGGTTCGACCTATTCAGCGGCGCGGTTGATCAGAACGGCGTCCCATTTGATGGCATCCCTACCGATACAATTTCGCTTGCCATCATGGGCAGCATCATTTGGGTTGGCGGGCTTGGTATTCCCGTCATCAGCGAACTGTTCGAGCTGCGAAAAAAACGCCGTCTGTCGCTCAACGTGCGCGTTACGCTGGTCGTTGTCATCGGGCTAACGCTTTTTGGCTGGCTCACCATCTTTTTGTCTGAGGCACTTGCTGGCAATCAGTTTGCAGATACGTCTGTCGGGGAGCTAATCACGCGCTCGCTTTTCCAATCTGTCTCCAACCGCACGGCTGGTTTTGCAGGACTGCCCAACTTCACCGCCTTGCACCCCACGACTGTTTTGGTCATCATCGGCATGATGTTTATTGGCTGCGCTCCCGCCTCGATGGGGGGTGGGATCACGACTGGCACATTTTCTGTGCTGCTGGTCTCATTTGGCAGTTATGTGCGCGGTCACGATCGGCCGACTATCAGCAGACGCACCCTGGATGAAACCACTATTTTGCGAGCCAGTGCCATTGTCACGCTTTCGATTATGTTGCTTGTGCTTGTCACGTGGCTGTTGCTGTTAACACATCCTCAGTTTACATTTGAACAGGCACTATTTGAGGCGGTGTCGGCGTTTGCGACCTGTGGGTTAACGCTGGGGGTGACGGGGGAGTTGAATGGTTTCGGCCGAATTCTGATCATGATCCTCATGTTCTGGGGACGACTCGGCCCGCTTACCCTTGTGATCGCCGTCGCCCAACGCAACCGCCGCCACAAGCGACTCATCCAGTACCCCGAAGAACAAATCCTTATCGGCTGATCAAAAAAGAGACGAGCGATGCCCGTCTCTTCCAAATTTTATAATTTGAGACTGACGATTGACACGCCT
>JBMZDF010000058.1:0-7291 GCA_049614105.1 Promineifilaceae bacterium (SeqCode) | reverse complement strand
TCATCAACCATTTAACCCTTACAGGCTGGGATCATGTCCCATGTTGCCATGAGTTCAAGTACTCAGTCTGCTCGTCAGTCAGGATGTCGATGTTAATTCCCATTGACTTCAGTTTGTAGCTAGCAATCCGTTGGTCAACAGATGCTGGGACAACATAAACTTGATTTTCAAGCGTTTCTTTATTGTCAATCAGATATGTTGCAGCCAATGCTTGACCCGCAAAGCTCATGTCCATGACTGACGCTGGATGTCCCTCAGCCGCAGCCAAGTTAATCAAACGACCTTCACCCAAGATGTTGATTCTGCGACCATCAGCCAAGGTGTATTGGTCAACAAATGGACGAACACGTGCTTTGTTCGTAGCCAACTTTTCCAAGTAAGGAATGTTGATTTCAACGTTGAAGTGACCCGCGTTACAAACCAATGCCCCACCTTTCATGATGTCGAAGTGGTGGCTGTCGATAACGTTGATGTCACCCGTTGCGGTAACAAAGATGTCACCAACGGTTGCGGCCGATTCCATTGGCATCACGCGGAAACCGTCCATAACAGCCTCAAGTGCCTTCAATGGGTCGATTTCGGTGACGATAACGTTGCCGCCCAAACCAGCAGCACGCATTGCGATACCGCGTGAGCACCAACCGTAACCAGCCACAACAACTGTCTTACCTGCGATCAGGTAGTTGGTTGCGCGGATGATGCCGTCCATCGTTGACTGACCCGTGCCGTAACGGTTGTCAAAGAGGTGCTTGGTTTGTGCATCGTTTGCAGCAATCATTGGGAAGCGCAGTGCGCCATCAGCCGCCATTGCTTTCAAACGAATTACGCCGGTGGTTGTTTCTTCCGTACCGCCGAGCATGCCTTCGATCTGTTGTGGGCGCTCTTTGTGGAGCGTGCTCACCAAGTCTGCACCATCATCCATGATGATGTGTGGCTTGTGATCGAGAACTGCGTTGAGATGATTATAGTAAGTCTCTGCGTCCTCACCCTTCATCGCGTAAACGGGAATCTCATTGTGAGCAACCAAAGAAGCAGCCACATCATCTTGCGTTGATAGCGGGTTGCTAGCGCAAATAACAATGTCCATACCGCCAGCTTGAAGCGCACGCATCAAATTTGCTGTCTCAGTTGTCACGTGCATGCAAGCGCCCAAGCGCAAGCCGGCAAATGGCTTTGAAGCCGCAAATTCATCATAAACTGTTTGCAGGACAGGCATTTCTGCGTTTGCCCACTCAATACGGTGGCGACCTCCAACTGAAAGGTCAATATCTTTAATATGAAAATCCATCTTTACTCAACTCCGAAAAAAGAGCCGGCTAACACGTGAAGAGACGAACAGCAGAGCCAACGTTTCGGCTCAACCTGCGGCTTTCGTCCACCAGAGTGGCTCACACATCACGTACCGCGAACTCTATACAAGTTATATTAATTAGCAGATTCGTTTTTCAGTCACGCAACAGGTCGGTTAAAAACGAAAAGACCAAGTGACTGACATACTGAACTACTAAGCAAGTAACGCATCAAGTGCGCCTTCATCATCAAAATGCTCACGATAGCGGGCGACATATTCAGCCATTGTATAAGTGTGATTGGTTGGTCCAAACGACTCTAATACATAAGTTGAGGCTAATGCACCCATCCGTCCGCAAATTTCCCAATCGAGGCCTAACTGCATCCCGCGCATCATTGCAGCACGGAAAGCGTCACCTGCGCCCGTTGGTTCGACAATTTCTTTAGCTGGAACAACCGGAATATGGTATTCCTTGCCATCAACACGCAAAAGCGACCCTTTTTCGCCTAGCGTCACAAGCCATCCGCCTGTTTGGCTCAAAATTTCTTCTTCACTGAGGCCCGTCTTGTCAAGAATCAAGCTGCGCTCATACTCGTTTGAGGTCAGAAGACGACTGCCTTTGATGCCTGCCATTAACTGTTCACCCGTCATGCGGATAGTTTGTTGGCTTGGGTCAAAAATAAAGCTGATGCCCTTTTCGCGGCACTCGTCTGGCAACGCCATCATCGCGGCAGGATCGTTTGGTGCAATAATGACCAAATCTGCGTCGGGGGCCATATCGGCCAGTGTGAGCGTGCCTGCGTGCGCCATCGCACCTGGGTAAAAGCTAGCAATCTGATTTTGAACCGTATCAGTCGTGCAGAAAAAGCTTGCGCAGTAGTCGCCTTCAATAATGCCGACGCCTGAGCAGTCAACGCCTTTGCTTTCAAGCCAGCGCTGGTAGCTGTCAAAATCTTCACCCGCCGCGCCGAGAACGGTCGGCCGTCCGCCTAACAAACCAAGTGTATAGGCGATGTTGGGCGCGGTTCCGCCCCGTTGACGGTTCATTGAGTCAACAAGGAAGCTCAGGCTCACATTTTCCAATGCACCTTCAATAAACTGCTCTGATATTTTGCCAGGAAACGACATTAAATAGTCGAAGGCGATGGAGCCTGAAACGACGATTTTCATAGAAAAACCTATTGGTATTTTGGTATTTCAGCAATTCGGCCGAATTAATCCTTCCAAGCACTATTTGCCACTCAGAAGCACACTAAAACGGTCGGACTAGCGATCTACCGACTTACTTTTTAAACACGGGGGACAATCCCAAACGATCACGCAGCATTGTACGCACAGCGTAAACAGCATCAATCGCCTTGATCTTTTTACCTTCTTCGTAGGTTCGAGGTTGGTAACTAATGGGAATCTCATGGATCTTGTGTCCAGCAAGCAATATCTTGCTGGGCAGTTCAAAATCGAGATTAAAATTTGTTGTTGTTAAATTCAGGGATTGCACAACATCTGCGCGCACCATTTTCGTAGCTGTTGCCACATCTGTCAAGTTCCCACGAAACAAAATGTTGTTAATCCACGTTAAAAAGCGATTTCCCATCAATGTTCGCCAATATTGCGTGCGAACTTCCCCCGCAAGCAGACGTGAACCAAATAGTGCCGCAGGGGTATTTTCTTGGACATATTGTGTGAAGCGTGAATGTTCAAAGGGATCGTATTCTAAGTCAGCGTCCTGAATTAGCATGTAATCGCCATTCATATTAGCAATTCCTGTGCGAATTGACATCCCTTTGCCCATGTTTTTTTCGTGAAAAACAGTTTTTATCTCAGGATCGTCAATTTGACGCAGCAATTCACGTGTTCCATCGGTTGAACAGTTGTCAACAACAACAATTTCACGTGTCCAGCCCGGGCCTAAGTTAACCTCTTGGGTTTTCTCGATCACTTCCGTGATCGTATTTACTTCATTGAAGCAGCAGATAATAACAGACAATTTCATGAATTTGGGAGATTGAACAAAGAATGAGGCGATTATTAAAAATGAAGCGTGCAGCGGGTTTAGCGTGCGCTTTTGCTGCTTACTTCACTTTTATTGCCATCATTCCTTCTTCAGTTGTTTGAAGAACTCATCGAACTGTTCAACGACGTACTCAAGGCGCGGTCGGTCAAGACCAGGGTAGACACCAACAAAAAAGCCGCCGCGCATGATGTCGTCCGCGATAGGCAGGTCGCCGACTTTGCGATGCTCAATGTGTTTGTACGCGGGTTGTTTGGTGATATTGCCTGCAAAAATGAGGCGCGTTTCGACACCATTCAATTCTAAAAAGCGGGTAATCTCATGTCGCATAAACGGGGCTTCCGCTCGTACCAACATTGGGAATGCAAACCACGACACGTCAGCCTTCGGATGCCACGTTGGCATCATAATATGTTCTTCGTATTGTTTCAGATTCTCGTAGAGGAAGTTGAAGTTGCGCTTGCGTGCTGCGATAAAATCGGGGAGCTTGTCAAGTTGGGCAACCCCCATTGCGGCCTGTGGGTCGGTGAGTTTGAGATTGTAGCCGATCTCCGAATAGAGATATTTGTGATCGTAGTATCCTGGAATGCCAGGGACTTCGCGATCAAAGCGGCGACCACATGCGCCGTTGGGCGGGCTGTCGTAGCCACACCAGCAGTCACGGCCCCAGTCGCGGACGGCCATGGCGATTTTTGCCAATTTCGGCCGATTTGTAAACACAGCCCCACCCTCGCCCATCGTCATATGATGCGCAGGGTAAAAACTGAGCGTGCTAAGCTCGCCAAACGTGCCCAGCATTTTGCCATCCCACTTGCTCCCCAGCGCATCACAAGTATCCTCAATCAAGTACAAATTGTGCTTTTTCACAAACGCCATCACGGCGTCCATGTCGGCTGGATTGCCCAACGTGTGTGCAAACATCAGCGCACGTGTCTTGGGCGAAAGCGCCTGCTCAAGCTGATCGACATTCAAATTAAAATCGCCATAGTTGTTATCAACAAAAACGGGGATTAACTGATTTTGAATGATCGGATTAACCGTTGTGGGGAAGCTGGTTGCGGGAACAATCACTTCATCCCCCGGCTTGAGCGGGTTTTTGAGCTGTGGCGAACAAAGTGTCGTCAACGCGACTAAATTGGCCGACGATCCCGAATTAACGGGCAGCACTTCGCGCACACCCAGAAATTTGCCGAGCTTTTTCTCAAACGCTTGCGCCCAGCGTCCAGCCGTCAGCCAGAACTCAAGCACTGAATCAGTCATATTGACCATTTCATGCTCATCGAACACACGCCCCGCATAGTGAACTCGTGATTCACCTGGCGTAAACGGGCGTTCCGCATGGACTTCTTGATAATATTCGGCTACGTTTTTCAGAATTGCCTGTCGCAACTCTTCCGCTTTACTCATTGAGGAAAACCCTTGTGATCATGAGATTGTCGATACAGCGTCAGTCATTTTTCACACTGCGTAATCATGCTCAACCAACCTGCGATTATAGCACAGGCCGTCATTATCGTTGATGAATGGCTAGCTGAGAATAACGGATTAACTACGATTCCCTGACGTGTTCGGACAAAATCCGCACAACATCACCCAAAGCGCCACCTATGGGCAGGGTTCAACGGGAAAACGAAGCGCGTTATCAGGCAGGGCAACCCCATCGGGTGTGGTGGCGGCAAAGCGTTGACCCGTGCTGAAATCGTAGACGCCAATTAAGACGGTGCTAGCGATGTCGTCCTGCGTCGTTAACTGGCGTTGATCTTGGATCATGAATTCGGCCGAAATATCGATCAAATCAGGCCGTATGCCTACCAGCGGACGATCGTTCTGCGCAATCAACTGCCCATGCTCATTGAGCAACTGCACAAACACGCTCGTCGTATGCGGCAACGCAGCCTGTTCAGGGAGCGCCCAATCGCTGCGCACGCGCACCTGACCATTGCAATCAACCGCTTGCGTGGCGTGTAAGGTGTAGGGGGCAAATGTGGCGATGGCGGGGGCGGTGGTTTTGGGTTGGAATCGGCCGAATTTTTCCATCTGCGGCCCTTCTTCCAAATAGTGTGTCACAAACAGGTCACTACCCTGCTTGTGCCACTCCGCATCAATTCGCTCCCACACGTGCTGCTCATGAACCCCGTACCCATACGCGGTCGAACTCAGTAAATCATCAACTTTTATCGCACGCACAGGCACATCCGTCTGCAAATTATGGTTGACCCACTCCTCAGCAAACAGATAAAACCCAAGCTGCTGCACAAACTCAGCCCCAATCAGATGCTGATTTTTCACAGGTGCGATCCATTCGGGCAAATTGACGAGCAGCACCCCGCCTTCGCGATCTAGCTCCGCGTCTATTGTTTGAAGTCCAGAGGTAATCGTATCGTAATCGGTCAAACGTCCACGCACAAAATAGGCGCTGCCAAACAGCACAAGCAAGCTCAAGCCAGCCTGCACCCAACGTTGTTTAAGCAAGGGCATCTGTTTCGATGTCAATAACGTTGACCAAAGAATAGCCAACCCGACGCTGCTCATGTACAGCAAACGTGGCCCGTTGAGCAAGTAGCCCGTTGGGAGCGGGATCGCGATCACGGCCGATGCAGCCAGCCACCAGCCCCACCCCAACAGCCACAAATACCATCGTTGACGCGCGGCGTAAATGGTCAAAACGACAAAAAGGACAAAACTGATCAGGATGAACTGGTTGGGGGAATTAATCGGCAACCAAGTTTTTAACCAAGCGAACGGATAGGTTGCGCCCTGAAACAGATAGAGGATTTTCTGGCTATTGCTAGCGGCAAGCGTTTCAGCTTGGGGTGAACGACCAATCGGCAAAAGTTGGTAGATCACAAAGTAGAGACAGCTTATAAAAATCAGCAGTGCGGCCGATTTGAACGCCTGCCAGTTTGCCAACAGCGCCGAAATGCTCTTAGCTTTCAACGCATACAGTGTAATCAGTCCGCACAGAAACCCGAACAGCAAAAACGATTCATGCGTCAAAAACCCAATGACCATGACAACCGCAATCGCGCCCCAATGCAATTTATTTTGCGGCCTCTGCTCTAGCTGCGCATGCAAAATGGCCCAAAACAGATGCAGCCCAATCAGTATCAATCCCACAATCGCCGGATGAACATTGTGTCCATAAACGGCAACCGCTTGATACGAAAATGGGAACGCAGCAAACAGCAGACCACCCCACAATGCTTGCCAATAGTCGTCGGTGAGTTTGTACAGAAACCAGACCAGCAGCGCCGCATTAAGCGCATGTTGTAGCCAGTTCATGCCGTTGAGAAACCAACTAGGGAAGTAGCCAAACAGCATCCGTGTGGCAATGATGGGAACGAAGGTCATCGGCCGATAAAAGCCAAACGCCTCCGTCGGCAACCACACAGACCCCAAAGTCAGATCACCCGAAGTACGAATATGCAGCAGCGTATCGTAGATCGACGGGATTTGGAGAATGGGAGCGTATAGCAATAAAGCAGCGGCGGCTGCTATCAGCGAAACGACTATCGGCTTGCGAAAAAACATGAGCAGGGATTATGTGACCAGCCTACTCTTTTTGCCACTTATCTAACCACAAAATATTATCTTGCGGCTGCACGTTAATCGGCAAACGTTGGAATGTGTCGCGCCGATATGTGCCAAGTTGCAGGCAGTAGGTCAACAAGGCAAGCGTTGTGCCTGTTACATAATCCCTAACGTAACTTGCGATTTTCGCCCTGCAAAATGAAGATAACGGACAAGTATAAGACAGCAGCAAGGATGAAATTGGCGGAAACGGCGACAAAAATTGAGATGAACACGGCAAGCGAGGAGCACAGCACGCTGAAAACGCCGTTGAGCGCCCAGAACCAAGGGGTTGCGCGATCGTTTTGCGTGCCAAACAGCCGCATTCCCATTGGGAAGAATAGACCGAGCAAAATACCGATCGGGAAAAGGATCACAATTGTGACGGACGCGCGGGTGAGCAATTCGGCCGATTCCAG
>JBMZDF010000057.1:0-18476 GCA_049614105.1 Promineifilaceae bacterium (SeqCode) | reverse complement strand
TGCATTCGGCCGATTATTATCGCGCCACCTACGAACTATTTACCCCCTCAGGCAACGGCACAATTCTGCTGGCCGAATACGAGGGCAAGCCGCTTGCGGGCGTCCTGCTCCTGAAAAGCGGCAAACAAGCGGTCTACCTAGCTGGCGCGTCAAGCAACGAAGAACGTAATCGCATGCCCACCTATGCGATTCAGTGGGCGGCGATTCAATGGGCCAAATCAAAAGGCTGCACAACTTATGACTTGTGGGGCTTGCCCGATGAAGACGCCGACACGTTAGAGGCTGAGTTTGGCGAGCGTAAAGACGGCCTATGGGGCGTCTATCGTTTCAAGCGCGGCTTCAACGGGCAGGTTTCGCGCACGGTCGGTTGTGTCGACAAAGTGTACAACAAGCTCGTTTACCGTTTATACCAACGCAAACGGGGGAATCGCACATGAGTTATGATGCGTTGGTCACCAAAGCGGTGACATCGGCCGAACAGTGGCAGGCGATCATCACCAAACTGCCAAACCCCTCCCCCTTGCAAAGCTGGGCTTGGGGCGAATTAAAATCGCGCTGGGGCTGGGAAATGCGCCCCGTCGTGTGGGAACTAGCTGGTGAGCCGTTAGCTGCGGCCATGCTGTTGTGGCGACAGTTTCCAAAAACGCCGTTTGGGATGCTGTACGCGCCCAAGGGGCCAATCCTTGACTACGCGAATGAGCCGCTGCGTGATGCGGTATTTTTGCGGCTGCAAGCGATCGCCCGTAGCGATCATGCTATTTTCGTCAAAATTGATCCCGATGTATTGATTGCAACGGGCGTAGAGCCTGAAGCGGAGCAAGCGGGGCTTGAGTTGCAAACAAAACTGACGATGGACGGGTGGCAATTCTCGCCTGAACAAATCCAGTTTCGCAACACGGTGACGCTCGATTTAGGCCAATCGGCCGAGCAGCTTCTCAAACAGATGAAGTCGAAAACACGCTACAACATCCGTCTCGCGGGGCGACGTGACGTGACGGTGCGCGTTGGTTCACCTGCGGACTTTGATGCGGTGCTTGCGTTGTATGAGACAACGAGCGAGCGGAATGCATTTGCTATTCGGCCGAAATCGTACTATCTCGACGCATGGCGCACTTTTCACAAGCACGGCATGCTGCATTTGCTGATTGCCGAGGCGGAGGATCGGCCGATTGCCGCTGTGCTGCTCGTTCATAATCACGACACGTGCCTTTACATGTATGGTGCATCCTCCAACGCCGACCGCAACCGTATGCCGACCCACCTGCTCCAGTGGGAAGCGATCCAATGGGCGCAGCAAAACGGCTGTCGGCTCTACGATTTTTGGGGCGCACCCGATGAGTTTGTCGAGGCAGACCGCATGTGGGGCGTTTGGCGCTTCAAACGCGGCTTTAACGGCACGGTGGCTCATCATCTCGGCGCATGGGATTTTCCCGCCTACCCGCGCCTCTATTCATTATTTATTGAGGCACTCCCCCGTTATCGCGAATGGCTCCGCAACAGAAACCGTTGACGGGGCGATTGTGCTTCTAAGAAGCATTGCCACCTCTAATCATTCACCTTTTTGCGGATTGTCCGCACAATCTATTTGGAAATATCCATGACAAGAAAAATCGTCGTCCTTGAAGGCGACCAAACTGGACAAGAATTGCTAGACGAGGCGTTGCGTGTAATCGATCCATCTGTCACAGGTTACGAGATTGAACTCCTACGCTACGACCTGAGCCTAGAGAATCGACGCAAAACGAATAACAAAGTTGTGTACGATGCGGGTAAGGCGCTACGTGAACACAAAGTTGGGATCAAAGCGGCGACGATCACCCCCGAAAAACAGGGCGACGTGGGCAGCCCCAACGCGATTTTGCGCGAGGCGATTGATGCTGAGGTTATTCTGCGAACGGGGCGGCGTATTCCTGGTATTCGGCCGATGGGCGGCATTCACTCCCCAATCTCAATCATCCGCATGGCACGCGGCGGCGCTTACGGTGCAAAAGAGTGGCGCGAAGGCGAAGCGGACAGCAATGAAGAAGTTGCCGCTCGCACAGAAGTCATCTCTCGCTGGCTGTGTCGTGCCGTTTCAGAGTACAGCTTCCAACATGCCCAAAAAGTAGGCGCGACTGTGTTTGGCGGCCCCAAATTTACCGTCAGCCCAACCTACGAAGGGATGTTCAAGGAAGAATTGGACCACGCAGCAAAACGTTACCCCGATGTACGCTACGATCCACAGTTGGTTGATGCGATGCTGGCAATTTTGATGCGGACAGACGGACAGCCGCTCGTTATCCCCACGCTCAATCGGGACGGCGATCTCATTTCTGACCTCGTACTCGCAATGTTTGGGTCTATTGCAGGCAACGAATCACTTGTGATTTCAATGGATGATAATTACATTGTTGACTGCGTGATGGCGGAAGCACCACACGGCACAGCACCCTCGTTGGAAGGGCGCAACGTGGCGAACCCAATGGCGATGATTATGGCTTGCGCCGCCTTGTACAGCTATTTGAAAGGGGACCAACCCAAGAAAATCAGCCGTGCGATCTATGAAGCCACCTTTGAAACTGTTTACAATGGTATCCGCACGTCTGATTTGGGCGGACACGCGCATACGGATGAGTTTACAAATGCGGTCATTTTGGGCGTTAAACGTAAATTAGAGGTTTGGTCAACATTAGGCTAGAAACAAAACACCCCCATCAACCAAATAAGTTGATGGGGGTGCTTTCTCGACTTCTCCTCTGAGACCCAGATTATAAACGACCCTTTGAGGAATGTAAAGGATTAGTTAACAAATTGATTTATTGGGGGTTTCCTGACATATTTTTTGACCATAGTGACTGTTATAATCTCGAAAATCATCAATTCACGCAGCTAATTTATCTTCCCAATGTCGTTACGAAGGGCGACTGGTTCAACATCACAAGCCCAAACGGCATAAAGATGATTGTCAGACAGAGCAAATAGCCCACTCCGACCCAAATCAAGCTGGCCCACCAGCCAATCAGTGCAAAGTAGACAGCACGGATAACAAGTGGATACTGTGATTGCCCTAAGTAAGCTGTGTCGCCATTTTTTTCATTGATGGCAATTGTTCCGCCCATCGATTTAAGCGTGAGCGTTTGCGGAACCCGATTTAGCATCCAGAGGCCAAGCGGCAAACCGATAATCGTCAAATTCAAGAACCATGCAATCCCGATCCAGGCTAGCGTAAGTTCCCATCCCAACAGGATGAACCAAAGTGCGCGAATGATAAATGGGGTTTCGTTTGTTTTTTGATAGGTAATGTTAGACATGTATATTTATAGTCAGGCAGTTAATTACAGTTGGGTTATTCAACCTAATCACAATACGCAGCAACTTTGTGGTCGTTGCTATCAGGTGGGTGTTCGATGAAATTGCTTACGTCCTTCTTACTCATTGTGCTGTTGGGGGTTGGTTGGATCGGATTTCGGCCGACTTTGCAAGCCTCAACACCCGTCCTTGACCAAGCCACGCAATTTCTTGCCAACAGGACGCCGCAAATGGCGCGTGTTCCTCAAAATTCGGCCGAATGTATCAACGGGTTTGCAGACATCTACCCTTGTCACAACATAGACCTGCTGGCCTTTCTTCCGCTAAGCAGCATTGGCGGCGGGGCCAGCACCAACGATATTTGGGGGTGGACCGATCCAGACACACAAAAAGAGTATGCCCTGATCGGAACAACAGCGGGAACAGGGTTTATTGATGTAAGCGATCCCCTTAACCCACTCTATCTCGGCATACTGCCTAGACATGCTTCTGGCACATTTTGGGACGCCTGGCGAGACGTTAAGGTATTTGATAACCACGCCTACATTGTCAGCGAAAATCGTGGACAAGGGATGCAAATATTTGACCTGACACAGCTACGTGCAGGGGTAAGCCCATCAGGAACCTTTAGCAATACGGCCCATTATGCTGGCATTGGCGGCTCACACAACATTTTCATCAATGAGGACTCTGGCTATGGCTACATCGTTGGTGCGGTCACAGGCACAACGTGCAGCGGTGGTCTCCACATGATCGACCTTACAAACCCGACAGATCCATCTTTTGCAGGGTGTTTCAGCGCCGATGGCTACACACATGATGTTCAGTGCGTCAACTACACGGGTCCCGACACAGTCTACATACGTCAAGAAATTTGCTTCGCTTCAAACACAGATACGCTCACCATTGTTGATGTTTCTGATAAATCGGCCCCCGTACAGCTTTCGCGCACGACGTATAGCGGGAGAGGCTACACTCATCAGGGCTGGCTGACAGAGGACCAAGCGTATCACTTAATGAATGACGAGCTAGATGAACGGGCCTCTGGGCATAACACCAAAACCTACATCTGGGACGTGCGTGATTTAGATGCACCGCAGCTAATCGCGACCCATCTTGGGACGACCGCCGCCATCGATCACAATCTCTACATCAAAGATAATCTAAATTACCAAGCAAATTATGAGGCGGGGCTACGAATTTTAAACATTGACAACGTAGAAAACGGCCTCCTTGAAGAAATCGCCCACTTTGACACCTATCCGAGTCGTGATGCAAATCAATACAATGGGGCATGGAGCGTGTATCCATTTTTTGAGAGTGGCACGTTGATTGTGAGCGGTATTGACGAGGGCTTATTTATCCTGCGGCATCATCTTGCACCAGATATATCGCTTGGGCAGGCATCGTCTGACCTTTTAATCTGCGATGGTGGTTCGATAACGCAAACGCTTCAGATAAATCCGCTTTCGGCGTCGTCAACAATCACACTGACGGTAAACGGCGCTCCAAGCCACCTCACCTCAACGCTCAACCCGTCACAATTTAACAGCAGCACACCTGTCACCAGTACGCTTTCGCTCAGCGCCACCAACAACACGGTTGGAACCTACCCGCTAACGATTCATGCAACAGACAGTTCAATCACAGGGACGCTTGAGCTAGCGGTGACAACCCAAACTCAGCCAAATGTCACGCAAACGTATCCATTAACCAGTTCGGCCCAAATCTCGCCAACCTTTCATTGGGACGTGACCGCATTTAGTCAGTACACGCTTGAGGTTGCAACGGACAGCAGTTTTAACAACCTTGTTTTGTCGGAAACGGTGGCAACAGGCAGCTACACACCGACGGTTGCACTGGCAATTGATACAACCTACTATTGGCGTGTCACAGGCAGCAACGCCTGTGGAACTGTGGTATCATCAACCGCATCTTTTATCCGTCAGGATCCATTTCCATTTAAGTACCTTTTTCCAATCGTTCTAAAATAACCTTAGCTTATGCAACCTAACTTTCCGCAGCGTATCCCCCTTGCCCATCTTCCAACACCATTGGAGCCATTGGAGCGGCTTTCGCGCTTCCTTGGTGGCCCAGAATTATGGGTTAAACGTGATGATCAGACGGGGCTGGCGGGCGGAGGAAACAAAACGCGCAAACTTGAGTTTTTGATTCGGGATGCACAAGCGCAAGGTTGTGATCATCTCATCACCGTGGGTGGGCCGCAAAGCAACCACTGTCGTCAAACGGCGGCGGCAGCGGCCAAGGTTGGCATGAGTTGCAGCCTTGTGATGCGTGGGACAGGCACAACAAACCAAAATGGCAATCAGTTGCTTGACCAATTGTTGGGCGCACATCTTTATTGGGCAGGCGAACGTTCTTTGGCAAAAGCGGCGGCCGATGTTGCCAAAGAACAAACGGTGCTGGGTCGCAAACCATATATTGTCCCGCTGGGCGGCTCGAATGTCGTTGGCAGCACGGGGTATGTTTGGGCAATGCGGGAGTTGCGCGATCAGATCGAGGCGCAGCGTCTCAATTTCGACTTTATCATTGTTGCCAGCAGCAGCGGCGGTACACAAGCAGGCATCACGTTGGGCGCGGAAATGTACGGCATTCGCTCACGTATTTTAGGCATCAGCATTGACGTGCCAGGCGACCAATTGAAAACACAGGTATCCGCACTGGCAACAGCGACCGCTGCCCATCTTGGGCTAGGGATGCAGCCCGTTGCACAACGGGTTGAGGTCAATGACGATTATATTGAACCTGGTTATGGTGTCCTGACCGATATGGAACGCGAGGCAATCCATCTAGTTGCCGAAAAGGAAGGGTTGCTTGTCGATCCAGTTTATACGGGACGGGCGATGGGCGGTCTGATCGATCTCATTCGCTGGGGCGCGTTCACAAGACGGCAACGAATTCTGTTTTGGCACACAGGCGGGATGCCAGCGTTGTTTGCCTATCAAACGCAGTTGGGGCGTTAGTCATTATGGGTAATGGCGATTGGTAGGTAAATGAATTGTGTTGGCAGGCTGAATTTGGTGACAAACATGTCGTAGTCGCCGTTGGGGGTTGAGTCATAAGCAGTTGCGGTGGTGCAGAATTCGGCCGAACGCGACTCCCCAACTAAATAAATATCATCTCCACGCACAGCAATCCCGTTCCCAACTTCCTCATTTTCGCCACCCCAGAATGTACTAAACAACAAACGATTCTCGCGAAACTTTAGAAAAAACGCATCCTGCACACCACCTAACTTGTGTTGAATGACGCCAGAGGTGGTTGGAAATTCGGCCGAAGTCGTAAACCCCGTCACATAAACATCTGTCCCCGACACAGCCACATCATACGCACGTTCCTCACCCGCACTGCCAATATAGGTGCTGTGTTCGATGACGCTGCCATCGGCCGCGATCGTGCTCAGGAAACTGTCGTAACCGCTAAAACCGCTGCCGCCATAGGCTGGTTGGAACGCATCGGCCGAGGTTGGAAAATCGGCCGAAACGGTCGTCCCCACCACATACGCCTTATCATCCGCATCAAGCGCAATCGCGTAAGCACGATCCTCCCCATTGCCACCTAAATAAGCAGCATAGGCACGTGTCGCGCCGTCAGCACTCAGTTTGAACACAAAGGCATCAAACTCACCGTTGGCGCTGTCATCAAAACTGGGCGTTGTGGTGGGCAAATCGGCCGAATTGCTCCAGCCCGTGACAACCGCCTCGTTAGCGCTGTTGACCGCAATGCCCAGCCCTTCCTCCTGCCCCACCCCACCAAACAACGTGCTGTAAACAAGCGTGCCGTCTGGCTCAAACTGCATCACAAAGGTATCGCGCAGCCCTGCATGTAGCGTACTGATTGTGTTGGGGAACGGTTGCGACGTGCCATCATTTGACCACGTGCCGCCTGTGATAAAGACATTGCCAGCGGCCGAAACGGCCACGTCGCGCACCACATCAAACTGATCCCCACCGATGTAAGTGCAAAGTTCGACCTGATGACTGGCGTTTATTTTGAGGAGGAAGCCATCCCCGCCGCCGTTAAACGTGGGGTCAAACCCAGGCAGGCTGGTTCCGAGGACTTCGCAAAAATCGGCCGAACTGGTGCGCCCCGCCACATAACGATTTCCCATGCCGTCCAGCGCGATCGCAAACCCTTCATCTTCTGCGTTCAATGTCAGTGGGTTAACCAAAAGCGCCGCATCAACCGATGACCCCGCCCCGTTCAACGCCACAGACACGACATCAACCCCATGCTGTTGCTGATGACGGGTCAAGAAAGCGGCAGAGTAGGTTGTGCCGCTCACATACGCATTGCCCGCGCTATCAACCGCGATCGCGTTGCCGTTTTCCTCCAGTTCATTGCCCAACAGCGTGCTGTACTCGACAAACGCATTGGCACAGGCTTGCTGTGCGACCGCCTGACGCGGTTGATTGACGATGACGCCAAGCAAAACAATCCCGACACAAGTTATGAGAACAAGCTGTTTTATCATGAGCAGAAGGTATTTCGGTCAATCGGTCAAACTGAAATACAGGGGTAGGCATTTACAGACCTGTTAAAAATCATTCTTGCACGCGAATTTCAGCAAGGGTGTAGGTTGTGCCGAGCGATTGACCCAATTCGGACACGGGAAGGCGTTCAGACGGGTCGGCAACATCGTACAGGCCAACGACAAGCGTGTAGGTTCCGCTGGCTAAATTTGCGGGAATCAAAATGCCGTGCTGGGTTGTGACGGGATCACCAACTGCCCAGTCGAGCGTCATCTGGGCTGGTTCGCTGTCTTTTTGCGCGACGAGCCGGCCGTCTGGATCGAGCAGATGCACAAAAATTTTGTAACGTTGCTCGATTTTTTGCTGTGCTTGCCAAACGAACGCCGTTTTCAGAATGTCGCCTGAGCGTAGTTCGGTGCGGTTGAGGCCCGTTTGAGTGAGGCTGATTTGTTGGTTGAAGTCGATTTCGGCCGAATTCATCACCAATTTCCACTCATCAGACAGTGCATACACCACAAAACGCACGTCCTTGACCCACTCCTCGCTGGCCTTAAACGCATTGGCCGCCAGCCAATTTTCAACCCAGCGATCGGGGTCCTGCTGTGCGTCTCCCCAGTAAAGCACATAAAGACGATCATGTGTATCGCCAATCGTTTCTAGCTCGGTCAGCACTTCGGCATAGTCCCGTGTGCGCGGCAGCGGGTAAACGGGTGCGCCCGCTTGATGATAGTAGGTGAATACTTCCCATTGGTTGGGGGCGTTGAGGATGATGCCCGCGTTGGGGTGATTTTCGGCCGAAATTCGCGCCGCCATCCCCCGATAATCAGCCCGATAGAACTGTGGATCGGTAGCCTGCGCCTGCACGCCCCTCAGATTCAATATAAACAGCCAGCTTAACATAATTATCGCCGGCAACATTTCATAGCGCCTACTTTGCAACATTGAAAACGACGCTTGCGCCAACAAAACAGACAGGCCACAAATCGCCAGCAGCACAAATTTGAAAAAGGCTACATCGGTCGCCCCAAGCACAGGCAGTGTGGCTAATGGGACAAAAAATAACAACCATGCATGCCAGCGCAAGCGTTTAAACAGCATGATGAGCAACAAAGCACCTAACAGCAACCCTGGTAACAGCGGAAAGAGCGCTGGCATCGGCACGTCGGTGCCTCCAGTAAATAGCCACCTCGTAACGGTGGTCAAATAAAGTTGGGGCGTTTGGGCAACGCCACGATTTCCGCCCAGTCCGCGCAGCACAATCGGCAGCCAAGGCAAAAATAACAGCCACGCAGCCGCAACCACAGCACCCCATTTGACCATGCGCCGCCACTCAAATTCGAGCAGACACATCATGGCGTGAATGACAAATACGATTGGGAAAAAGTAATGTGTGTAGAGGCCAGCCGTCATGACAAGGCCGTAGGCTATCAACCAACGATTGCGTATCCCATCCGTTTGCAGCCAGCGCAACAAAAGCACGGTTGACAAAATCGCCAGCAACGGCAGCAACATGTACATGCGTGTTTCTTGACTGTAGTAGACGAGCGCAGGGTTGATCGCCACCAAAAGTGCTGAGACAAGACCAACAATGCTCGACGATTGCCTAGCTTTAGATGATCGGCGCATGTAAGCAGCTAATGGAACGGTCAACGCGACAAGCAAAACGCCAGCAAATGCGGAAACGGAGCGCAGTGCGAATTCAGTTCCGCCAACTAGGCCACGATAACCGTGCAAAATCAAATAGTAGAGCGGTGGATGCACGTCGCTGGCAGTACCTTCGATAATGAGGCGCACGGGGCGCTCGCTTAGCCGGGCGCTGTTGCCCTCGTCGTTCCAGAACGATTGGGCATCAAGGTTATGAAAGCGCAGCCCTGTAGCGAGCAACAGAATAAAAATTAGGGCAACTTGGGTTTGTTTCATACGTCGTGTTTGGGGTTGGGCATAAGAGTTTGCGTGAGCGTGATTAGGAAAATAAGGGTGGCGAGTTGAAAGAGAATCGGCCGAAATTCCCACACCCCTTTTACATTACGTTCCAAATCAGCATTCGGTGCAAACTCACGCAGCGCCTCCCAAACGGGCAGCGGCGTAAAATTTGGCTCCATCGCTCGAAAATAGTAATAAGGTTGATCGGGTTCAGGAATCGGCCGTTTCAGAAACCAGTAATTTGCCACGCCAATCCAAGGCCACTCATCCACCACACGCTCATAAAGTTGCACACCATAACGCGCCTGTTCGGCCGAACTCACCTTGCCATACGGCTCCGCACCTGCGGGAACCATCCCGTCAGGCAGCGCATTCCAGCCCGTTTCGCTAATCCAAATCGCTTTGTCAGCATCCCCGTTCACAACCATCATGTCGCGTATGTAAAGATGATAGGTAAAGTTGACCCGATTCCATTGCAAACGCTGATCGGTTGGGCCAGACCGCAAACCGTACCCCTGCGCCGACATCAGATCGAAACAGTCGCCAGCCCCCGCCGTGTACATGCGCTGCATAAATATCTGGTCGTTTAAATTCAGATGGGAAACATCAAACGTGGGAGTCAGCGCAGGACCGACCACAATCGCATTCGGGTTTGCGCCCTTTGCCCGTCGATACCCTTCGCACAGCAGGTCAGTAAATTGTTCTGGATTTGGGCCAACTGCCCCCCATTCGCCGTTGCCGTTTGGCTCATTCCACAGTTGAAAATAGGTGATACGCTCCGCATAGCGTTCAACCACTTGCGCCACAAAATCGCCATAATCGTTTAGGTCATCAGGTGGGGCCAGCGTGCCTTCATCATTGCCAGCGGCGCGGCTCCAGCTTGGCGGGTTGTCGATTCGTGCGAGAATGTTGACATCGTACTGTTCGGCCAGATCGACGATATTGTCATATTTGGCCCAAGCGTCAACCCCGTTGGGATCGTTGCGCCGATCAATAAAGTCATCCTTTGCATGGATTTCAATATCTTCCCAATCAAACTGCTGACGAATCCATTTGAAGCCGCCCACATTAAGCTGCTGCATCAGTTCTTCGCGCACGTCAACAGAGGGTTCACCCTGCACAAAGACGTTCATCCCAAACGGCGATACATCTACGTGATCAATGGCGGCGCTGGTTGCGAGCTTTGGTTGCGGCCGAACGGCAGCGTTAAACCATTGCACCAGCCCCAATAGCTGACCATCTAGCGATTCCTCACCCGTTAAATCATAGAGCGATGTTGCGCGTGGAAAAACAGCGACCAACATGCCTAACAAGCCGATTATCATCAAACTGCGTCTCATGCTGTCGATTATACCGAAGGACAAGGGGATGAAACTGAGGCATGAGAATCAATTAACCAACGATTTACCCCTGTCACCAGAAAAGTTCAACTTCTATCTTCTCAAAAATCCGTGGGAAGCACTCGTTCCACTGCTCTGCGGTGGAATGCCGCTTTTGCCGCTCTGCGGCTTCTTCTCTGTCAAGGAAAGTTCTCGGCAAAGCATAGGCGCAAGCCAGCATGAAAATTTGAGAAGTTACCTCAACTTCTGAGTAAATGCGTCAGCCCTGACTAATTCAGAGTACGTAAGTCCTAGGGCAACAGCCGTTTATCGTAAGGTAAATCGAAAGATAGGTCGAAAGTACCATTGAGGATCATGCTGTAAAATGCGATACTCTGTTCAGAACAAAGCAGTAAGCACAACACATCAGCACGGCAAAAATTCAATGCGAATTTCCATTGAGCCACGCTTACTTGTTTATAACCTTTCCTACATACCCAACTACCCCTCTTGCTAAGCCGCGACCGACACTCGCGGCTTATTCTTTTCTATAGTACACTCGCACTTTATCTGTGTAGCGTTGCGCATCACGCAATGTGACGCAGCGCGTTATATTGTCGCTCTCAAATGGCTATGCTAAACTTCGCAGGCTTTAGATTCCTGTACACACCAATTAACGAAACAGAAATCAAAAGTAGAAAACGGACAGTCAGGAGAAGCTCTAATGCTAAGTTGGTTTGAAGTCTTTTTGTTTTTAGCAATTGCGGGTGGCGCAGTCACCGCAGCCTTTTTTACGTTTCGGCAAATGTTCCTCGTTATCGGACGTGGACAAGGCCCAGACACCATCCCGTTTGACGAAATTCCAAGCCGCCTCGCGACGGCGGTTGTCAAGCTGTTCTCACAGGGCAGCATCATGCGCAATCGTACGTTCTCGTCGATTTTGCACACGGGTATCGCTTATGGTTTTATCTTCTACCTGATTGTTAACGGTGTTGATACGATGGAAGGGTTCCTTCCTGTTGAGTGGCACGTTTGGGATGCGGAGCACAACTACTTGTTGGGCAATCTGTACCGTCTCATCGCTGATTTCTTAACCATCAGTGTTTTGACGGGGATGTCCTACTTCCTGATTCGCCGCTTCCTTGCGCAAGACCCTGTGCTCGTGGCACGTGAAAACGTGTTGCTGCATCCAAAAGTACGTGCGGGTGCAATTCGACGCGACTCGGCATGGGTTGGGTTCTTCATGATTATGCACGTTTTCGGCCGATTTACAGGCGCATCCGCCTTGGTCGCGCTGCATGGTCACGGTCACGGCGATCCTTGGCAACCCTTTGCCAGCCTCTATGCTGGCATTCTAAACGCAATAAGCGTTGGCGACGGTGGCCTCAACATTCTCTGGCACATCGGCTGGTGGCTCGCCCTAGGGTCAATTCTGCTGTTCCTCCCTTACTTCCCCTACACAAAACATATCCATCTGATGGTAGGCCCCATCAACTTCGCCACACGCCCCGATCGCGGCGCTATGGGTGCGTTGAACCCTATCAGCTTTGAAGATGAAGAAAATGAAAAGTTTGGCGCCACCACCATGGATGATTTGAGCCAAACACAGATTTTGGATGCCTTCGCATGCATCATGTGTAACCGCTGTCAGGAAGCATGTCCTGCTTACAACACGGGCAAACAGCTTTCTCCTGCTGCAATCGAAATCAACAAGCGGTATCACATCAAAGACCAATATTTTGGTGACTTCTTCAAGGGTGATTTCTTCAAGAGTGATTTCTTACGTCTTGCGGCCGATGGTGTAGACGAGCTGCCCATGGTCAAATATAAGCCAGACGATCAGGCTTATGTATTGACAGAAAGCGCACTGTGGGCTTGCACAAGCTGCGGTGCTTGCAACTCTGTTTGTCCCGTTGGCAACGAACCACTGCATGACATTATGGACATGCGCCGTGCAGCCGTTTTGGAACGCGACGAATATCCATCTGAACTACAAAATGCATTCCAAGGCATGGAGCGTCGCGGGAATCCGTGGGGCGCAACAAACAGCCGCATGGAATGGGCTGAGAAACTACCGTTTGCGGTTCCAACCGTTGATGAAAACCCAGGGTTTGAGTATCTGTTTTGGGTTGGTTGTGCAGGGGCATTTGACCCAGAGGCACAGCGCGTTGCACGCTCGGTCGCTACGATTCTGAATGCGGCAGGCATGAACTGGGCCGTTTTAGGCGACCAAGAAACTTGTACAGGTGATCCAGCCCGTCGTGCAGGTAACGAGTACATGTTCAACGAAATGGCAAGCGCAAACATTGCGACCTTTGACCAGTACCAGATGAGCGAAAAACGCATCATCACCAGTTGCCCACACTGTATGACGGCAATCGGCACTGAGTACAAAGCGTTGGGCGGCGATTACACCGTTTTCCATCACACGCAAATGATTGCTGATTTGGTTGGTCGCGGAAAGGTCAAGCTCAAAGACGGCATTCTAGAGCATGTCACCTTCCACGATCCCTGCTTCCTCGGCCGCCACAACGGCATCTATGACGAGCCACGTGCGGCACTGGAACAAGCGGGCATTACGCTGCTTGAGATGGACAAAAGCGGTAAAGATTCGTTCTGCTGCGGCGCGGGTGGTGCTCAGGTCTGGAAAGAAGAAGAAGAACACGGTTCGGACGAAGTCAACGTCACACGCTACGAGCACGCAGAAGCGACAGGCGCGAAAACGATTGCCGTCGGTTGCCCATTCTGTGCCGTGATGCTGAATGATGCGAAAGGCAAGAAAGGCGAATCGATGCAGGTCAAAGATGTGGCCGAAATCATTGCCGACCGTTTGGTGTTGGACGATCTGCCCGTCGCAGGGGATTAGACGTTCAGGATAGCAGCAGCCCCATTTGCGGGTTGCTGCTAAAGCAATGATGCAAAATGCATTTGTATCATTGCTTTGGTTTAGAAACTTTGTTTGATTTTTAACTTGATGTGAGCGTTTCGGCCGAAATGACGTGCCGAAACGCTTTTCATTTATGATTGTATAAATTTTATTGAATGAGAGTACCCCGTGACTAAACAGTTTATATTCCTGCTCGCCTTAACCACCCTCTTAATTGCCGCTTGTCGTGGTCAACAACCTTACACCGAAATTTTTGATGAAGCTGGCACTTGGCGTGTTGGCGAAGATCCAGACGTTAACGGTCAGGTGATAGATGGTGTTTACCAGTTTGAAGTTTCGGCCGATGTTGGCACATTTTGGACCACCGCTGGTGAAAACTTCCGCAATGGCTTGTACTCTGTTGAAGTTACTCAAACAGATGGCCCCATTGACGCAGGGTATGGACTCATGCTGCGAGTGGATGATAATAACGATTCCTTTTACCTGTTTGAAATCAGCGGGGATGGGTACGCATGGATCGGGCGCTGCTTGGCAGGCTGTTCCGAACAAACTGTCTTGATCAATGATTGGTGGTTTGAAACAAGCGCCATCAAACAAGGGTTGGGCATCTCAAACGAGTTAAAAGTAGAGGCCAACGCAGGCAACCTGCTTTTTTTCATCAATGATATCGAAGTGGGACGTGTAACAGACAGCATTCTCAGCCAAGGTGATGTTGGGCTGTTTGTTGAAACAATCGGGCTGGGTGACGTAACCATTCAGTTTGACAATGTGCGTGTTTCGCCATTGGAGTGAAAGGGAAGCACCCTCCCCTAGCCCCTCCCTTCGGGAGGGGGATCAGATCCCTCCCCCCTCGGGGGAGGTTAGGTGGGGGTTCTGCATAAGTCCTACAATTGCGTTCTACTCGCTTCTCAAAGCTCAATTTATTTGGAGACGTTTTTGCTGTACGGTTTACTAAAAACAATGCGCCCGCGCCAGTGGGTTAAAAATGGGTTTGTGTTTGTGCCGTTGCTGTTTGATGGCTTGATTTCGGCCGAACGCATCATCAACACCCTGCTCGCTTTCCTTTTGCTTTGCCTTGTCTCAGGAGCCGTGTACCTGATGAACGACCTGGCCGACATTGAAAGCGATCGGTCACATCCCAAAAAGAAATTTCGCCCCCTGCCCTCAGGAGAGTTGAATCCATCCGTTGCACGTGTCGCCGCCGTTGCGTTCTCCGTACTAGGCATTGCGCTGGGCTTTTTGCTTGCCGTGCCGTTGGGGATCGTTCTGCTCGTTTATTTTGTCTCGCAAATCGCCTACAGCTTTTGGCTAAAACACGTTGTGTTGCTCGACATCGGCATTGTGTCGCTGGGCTTCATTTTGCGGATTGCGGCAGGGGTAACGGTTATCGAGGTCGAGCGATTCTCCCCTTGGCTGTACCTCTTTGGCGGCTTCCTAGCCCTATTCATGATTTTAGGCAAGCGGCGGCATGAACTCACGTTGCTCAACACGGGGGCAGGTAAACACCGAGCGGTGCTGGAAGAATACAGCGTGCCAATGCTCGACATCATGATCACCATCGTGACTACCTGTGCGATTGTGTCTTATTCCCTCTACACCTTTTTATCAGAGGGGCTACCAGACAACGATTTGATGATGGCGACAATTCCTTTTCTCCTCTACGGCATGTTCCGCTATCTCTATTTGATTCACATCAAGGAAGAAGGGGGCGCACCCGAGGAGATTCTGCTGCGCGATCGACCCTCTCAGGTCAATCTGGTGATTTGGGCGGCGATTGTGATTACCGTCATCTATCTGCTGCCATGACAAGCGCCTCTGCACCTGGAAAAGTTATTTTATTTGGGGAACATTCTGTCGTATATGGACAGCCAGCCATTGCGGTGCCTGTCTCTCAAGTACGTGCTACGGCGACGATTTCGGCCGAATTTCCCCACCCCACCCTCCATCTCCCAAACCTCGATCAGCAGCACACACTTACCCCAAACCGCAGCGCCAGCGACATAGACATACCGTTGGCAGAAGCGGTGCGACAGGTACAAACCTATTTGGGCCTCGAAACGCTGCCTGCTCTGACGCTTCGACTCGACAGCCACATTCCAATTGCAAGCGGAATGGGCAGCGGGGCGGCGGCGGCAGCGGCTATCATTCGGGCGCTGTTGCAGCATTTTGGGGCGGTGATTTCGGCCGAACTCATTGCCAACCTCACCTACAACGTCGAAAAACTGTTCCACGGCACACCCAGCGGCATCGACAACACGGTTGTCGCCTATGAACAGCCCGTCTATTTTGTGCGACAACAGCCTAATAATCTTATCGAGACGGTGACTATTCAAACGCCTATCGAGCTACTCATCGCCGATACGGGGGTTCGTAGTTCGACTAAGCTAGCTGTTGCTGACGTCAGACAGGGCTGGCAAGCTGAGCCGAGCAAATTCAATCGCCTGTTTGCAGCGTGTGGGCAAACGGCAGACCGTGCTCGCAGCGCGTTGGAGACGGGCAACCTTGCGCAGCTTGGGGCATTAATGTGGCAGACTCATGCGCTGTTACAAACGATGACGGTGAGTTCGGCCGAATTAGACACCCTTGTTGAGGCGGCGAGAGGTGCAGGGGCGTTGGGGGCGAAGCTGAGCGGAGCAGGCAGGGGTGGCAATATGATTTGTCTGATTTCGGCCGAAACTCGCGACCAAGTTTCAAATGCCTTACATGCAGCGGGTGCAAAGTCTGTCATCTATTCCCAGATAGCACAAACAGACTAAACAAACGCCTATGCTGTTCAACTCCCTTGAATTCGCATTTTTTCTGCCTGTTGTCTTTTTTATCTACTGGTTTGTCGCCCACAACACCATCCGAAAACAAAATCTGTGGCTACTTATCGCCAGCTATCTGTTCTACGGATGGTGGGATTGGCGTTTTTTGCTGTTGCTCGCATTTAGCTCAACGGTCGATTACTTTGTTGGGCACAAACTGGCGCTCACTGCAAACCAATCTGACAGAAACCGCTTGCTTGGGCTAAGCTTGGCCAGCAACCTTGGCCTCTTAGGTATTTTCAAATATTTCAACTTTTTCTCTGAAAGTTTTGCCAGTGCATTCACCTTATTCGGCAACGCACCCAGCAACCCGCTTCTGCTCAACATCATTTTGCCCGTTGGCATTAGCTTCTACAGTTTCCAAACGCTCAGCTACACCATCGACATTTATCGAAAAAAGCTCCAGCCCACTCGTGATCCAATCATCTTCTTCGCTTTCGTCAGCTTCTTTCCCCAGCTTGTCGCAGGCCCCATCGAAAGGGCGGCGAATCTACTGCCTCAGTTTCAAAACGGCCGAACGTTTGACTATCACAAAGCAACAGATGGCATGCGCCAAATTCTGCTTGGCTTGTTCAAAAAAATGGTCATTGCGGACAATTGCGCGGTCTATGTCAACGAGATTTTTGCCAATTACGCAACTCACACTGGCAGCACGTTGTTTCTGGGCGCATTTCTGTTTGCTTTTCAAATTTACGGTGACTTTTCAGGCTATTCCGACATCGCGATTGGGACCGCACGATTGTTTGGCTTTGACCTGATGAAAAACTTTGCCTTCCCCTACTTTTCAAGAGACATCGCAGAATTTTGGCGAAGATGGCATATTTCTCTATCCACCTGGTTTAGAGACTATTTGTACATTCCGCTGGGAGGCAGCCGTGGCGGTCTAGGGTCAAAAATCCGCAATACGTTTATCATCTTCGTCGTTAGCGGGTTGTGGCATGGCGCAAACTGGACATTTGTGGCGTGGGGAGCCTTAAACGCGCTCTATTTCTTACCGTTGCTGCTGACCAAAAGGCATCGTCGCAACCTAATCAGCAGCCCAAACTCTCGAAGGGTTCCTTCCCTGCACGAGTTCTTTCAAATCATAACCACGTTTACACTCACCCTGTTCGCTTGGATATTTTTCAGAGCGCCCACCCTTAAAGACGCCTTGCAATACACTGCACAGATATTCTCAACATCATTGTTCTCCGTACCAGAAGCCGCACCGCTTCAAACTTTAGCCCTTATTGCGATACTGATTGTGGTGGAATGGCTACAACAACATCAGACGCACGCCTTTTCTGTCGAAGGTATTGTGCTGCCAAAAGGCGTTCGATGGAGTTTGTATCTGATCGTTAGCTGGAGCATTCTCTTTTTTGGTCAAACACAACAGGAATTTATCTATTTCCAGTTTTAGGAAAATGCGGCATGAGAAAGTTTACTCTGAATCTTCTCCTGTTCTGTTGCCTCCTAACAGGTTTTCTTGCCCTACTGCTTCAGCTTACCCCAAATCCAAACCCAGCGAACCAAATCTATGCGGCTAAACATGCCTTTTTTACCAAAAACGCAGCCCAGTTTAATACAATCGCATTGGGATCGAGTCGGCTTGAGCTAGGAATCAACCCACAGGTAATTGATTTGGGAATGGCGGCTTGTGGACTCTCTACCTTCAATCTTGCCTCTGGGGGAACCCGAAACCCTGAAACATACTATTTGTATGAATCGTTGCTAGAGGCGGTGCAACCGAACACCCTTCAGTACGCGCTGGTTGAGCTAC